>JBIIHU010000295.1:0-4406 GCA_044235405.1 Burkholderiaceae bacterium | reverse complement strand
GCGGGGCTCGAGGCGCGGGGCGCCGCTCCAGGCGGTGCCCCGGCAGCCTGCCAGGCGCGCTACTTCTTGCCTTCTTCCTGCAGCTGGCGCATGAAGGCCGCGCCGGGATCCTCTTCCTTGGGCTGGCCGTCTTCGCCCTTTTCCTCGTCGTCCCTGTCGCCGTAGCCGTCCTGCAGTTCGATCTTCACGTTCTCGGTGTCGAGCTTCTGCTTGGGACCAAGGGCGTACAGCGCGACCGACGGGAAGGCGATGATTACCGCGACCATGACCAGCTGCAGGATCACGAAGGCCACCGAGCCCTTGTAGATCTCGGCGGTGGTGACCTTGGCGACCACCTTCTTCGTGACCCTGTCGACGTAATCCTCGTCGGGCGCCACGCTGCGCAGGTAGAACAGCGCGAAGCCGAAGGGCGGCGTCAGGAACGCGGTCTGGATGTTCATCGCGATCATCACGCCGAACCAGACGAGATCGACGTCGAGCTTCTCGGCGACCGGTCCGAGCAGCGGCAGCAGGATGAAGGCGATCTCGAAGAAGTCGATGAAGCAGCCGAGGACGAAGATCAGCGCGTTGACGAAGATCAGGAAGCCCAGCTGCCCCCCGGGCAGTGAGGTGAACAGCTTCTCGACCCAGTGCGGACCGTCGATACCCTGGAAGCTCAGGCTGAAGATCGTCGAGCCGATCAGCACGAAGATCACGAAGCTCGAAAGCTTGGCGGTCGAGTGCAGGGCCTGGGTCATCAGGGGCCAGTTCAGCTGCCGGCGCACGCCCGCGAGCACCATCGCGCCCACCGCACCCATCGCGCCGCCTTCGGTGGGCGTGGCCACGCCCAGGAAGATCGTGCCGAGCACGAGGAAGATCAGCAGCAGCGGCGGGATCAGCACGAAGGTCACGCGTTGCGCGAGCGTCGACAGCAGCTTCAGTCCGAGCAGCCGGAACACCGACGAGATCGCGAAGGCGCTGAACACGCCCACCGTGAGTGCCATCACGATCACTTCATCGGTGGGCGGCTTGTCGGTGCTGGTACGGCCCAGGGCGGCGAGGATATCGGGGTAGAACTTCCCGAAGCCCACGCCAATCGCCACCGAGATCACGAACAGCACGCCGAGCGAGGCATGGCCAGACGAACCGTTCGCTTCGCGGTAGATGCGTGCCTCGGGCGGCAACGCCGGAACCCAGGACGGCCGCACCACCGCGACCGCCGCGATGAAAAGGCAGAAAAGGCCCACCAGCATGAAGCCGGGGATGAAGGCGGCGAGGTACATGTCGCCGACCGAGCGGCCGAGCTGGTCGGCGATGACGATCAGCACCAGGGACGGCGGGATGATCTGCGCGAGCGTGCCCGACGCGGTGATCGCGCCGGTGGCGATCGGCCGGTTGTAACCGTAGCGCAGCATGATCGGCAGCGAGATCAGGCCCATCGAGATTACCGAGGCCGCCACCACGCCGGTGGTCGCGGCGAGCATCGCACCGACGATGATCACCGCGAAGGCCACACCGCCACGCACCGGGCCGAAGACCTGACCCACGGTCTCGAGCAGGTCTTCGGCCATGCCGCTTCGCTCGAGTATCAACCCCATGAAGGTGAAGAAGGGGATCGCGAGCAGCGTGTCGTTCTGCATGATGCCGACCAGCCGCAGCGGCAGCGCCTGCAGCAGCTGCATCGTCATCATGTTCAGCTCGATGGCGATGAAGCCGAAGAACATGCCGCAGGCGGCCAGGCTGAAGGCCACCGGGAAACCGGTCAGCAGAAAGACGATCAGCGAGCCGAACATGATCGGCGCGAGATTCTCCGTGATCAGACTCATCGTGCTTCTCCGTTGCCGGCCTGCGCACCCTGCTGCAGGGTCTGGCGCTTCAGGTCCTCGATGAGCTTTTCCTCGGCCGACTGCTCACGTACCGCGGCCACCGGGTCGGGGCCGAGTCCGCGCACGAAGGCGAGGCGTTTGATGAATTCGGAAACCGCCTGCGCGGCAAGCAGCACGAAGGCCACCGGCATCAGCGCGTAGAGCGGCCAGCGGATCAGACCGCCCGCGTTACTCGACACCTCGCCGCTGACCCACGCGTTGACCAGAAGCGGCCACGACATCCAGGCCACCCAGGCGCACAGCGGCAGGATGAAGATCACGATGCCCACCATCTCGATCCAGGTGCGCACTCGTGCCGACCAGCGTCCGGCGAGCGCATCGATGCGCACGTGTTCGTTGCGCAGGTACACATAGCCCGCGGCCAGCAGGTACACGCCCGCGAACAGGTACCACTGGATCTCAAGCAGCGCGTTGGAGCTCATCGAGAAGGCCTTGCGCACGATCGCGTTGCCCGCGCTGATCAGGACCGAGCCCAGGATCAGCCACAGCGTGAGACGGCCGATGCGCTCGTTGATCGCGTCGATGACGCGGCAGAAGCCAAGCAATCTGGTCACGGGAGAAAGCCCTCCGGGTAAACCATCGAAACGCAGGCGCCGCAGCGTTCAAGGAACGCTGCGGCGCCATGACCGGGCCTCATGATGCCTGAGGCCCGGCTTCTCCGGGCGATCAGCGACGTGCCGAGGCCATGAAGTCGTCGAAGGTGTTCTCGGTCACCCGGAACCAGGTGATCTGGTCGCGCTGGAAGCCGAAGTAATGGTCATGCAGTTTCTTGAACTCGGCGCTCTTGGCCATCGTCTCGGCATAGACCTCCTGCGTGGCCTTGAAGCAGGCTTCCATGACCGGACGCGGGAAGGCGCGCAGCACGGTGCCGCCGGCCACCAGACGCTTGAGCGCCTGCGGGTTGCCGGCGTCGTAGCGCGCCATCATGGCGGTGTTGCCTTCCTCGTTGGCGGCTTCCCAGGCAGCGCGGAAGTCGGGCGGCAGCGCATCCAGCGCCTTCTGGTTGACGATGCTGTGCAGCGCCGGGCCGCCCTCCCACCAGCCGGGGTAGTAGTAGAACTTGGCCACCTTGTTGAAGCCGAGTTTCTCGTCGTCGTAGGGACCGACCCACTCGGCGGCGTCGATCGTGCCCTTCTCGAGCGCCGGATAGATGTCGCCACCGGCGATCTGCTGGGGCACAACCCCCAGCTTGGTGAGAACCTGGCCGGCGAAGCCGCCCACCCGGAACTTCAGGCCCTTGAGATCGTCGACGGTGTTGATCTCCTTGCGGAACCAGCCGCCCATCTGCGCGCCGGTGTTGCCGTTCAGGAAGCAGACAACTCCGCTCTTGCGGGCGAACTCGTTGAACACCTTCTCGCCGCCGCCCTGATGCCACCAGGCGTTGTACTGGCGCTGGTTCAGGCCGAAGGGGATCGCGGTGCCCACCGCCCAGCTCGGCTCCTTGCCGAAGTAGTAGTACATCGCGGTGTGGCCGGCCTCGACGGTGCCGTTTTGCACGGCGTCGAGAACCTGAAGGCCGGGGACGATCTCGCCGGCGGCATGCACGGTGATCTGGAAGCGGTTGTTGGTGATCTGCGCGACCCGCCGTGCGACGACCTCTGCCGATCCGTAGATGGTGTCGAGCGACTTCGGGAAACTCGAGGCAAGGCGCCAGCGCACGGTGGGCTGGGCGCGCACGATGGCGGGGGCGGCGAGGGCGCCGACGGCGGCACCGGCACTGGCCGTGCCGAGGAACTTGCGACGTTGCATGAGGGAAGTCTCCGGAGGGTTGACGTTGACTGCCGGCGGCAGGATTTATGGAACGCGGCGCAGCTTAATCCGTGCCCGCGAGGTCGACCTATCCGGATTTTCCCTGCCCGCGCGCGTCTCGGGCTCTTTATCCCCGCACGGCTGGCGGGCATGCGGCCCGGCTCGGAGCCGGCTCGCGCATCCCGGCGCGGACTCGGAGCCGGTAAATGAATCCCGGCGCGGGCTCGCGGAACGGGTTGACGGGCTCTCAGCCCAGGCGCGCTCTGGCCCTTGCGATCGCCGCTCGCACCTGCTGCGGTGCGGTGCCGCCAATGTGCTGCCTCGATGCCACCGAGCCCTCCGGGCTGAGGCAGGCAAAGACATCGTCGTCGATCTGCGTCGCGAAACGGCGCAGCTCCTCCAGGGGCAGGTCGGCCAGGTCGCAGCCCGCGGCCGCCGCATGCCGGACGGCGAGTGCGACCGCCTCGTGGGCGTCGCGAAAGGGCATGCCGCGGCGAACCAGGTAGTCGGCAAGATCGGTGGCGGTCGCGAAGCCCTCGGCGGCGGCGGCCCGCATGCGCCCGGGCCTGGCCTCGATGCCGCGTACCATGTCGGCGAACAGCCGAAGGGTTTCCTCGAGGGTGTCGGCGGTGTCGAAGAGCGGCTCCTTGTCTTCCTGGTTGTCCTTGTTGTAGGCCAGCGGCTGGCCCTTCATCAGCATCAGCAACGCCATCAGGTGGCCGCTGACCCGTCCGCTCTTGCCCCGTGCGAGCTCGGGAACGTCGGGGTTCTTCTTCTGCGGCATGATCGACG
>JBIIHU010000293.1:0-4409 GCA_044235405.1 Burkholderiaceae bacterium | reverse complement strand
GCGTGTACCTGTCGATCGTCACGCAGGCGCTCACCTACGCGGCGATGCTGCTCTTTTTCCGCAACGAGACCGGCTTCGGCGGCAACAACGGCTTCACCGATTTCAAGCGGATCTTCGGCCAGCCGATCACCGCGCCGGGCACGCGCGCGGCGCTGCTCGCGGCGTCGGCGCTGTGCCTGCTTGGCGCCTTCGTGCTGTGTCGCTGGCTGGTGCGCTCGAAGTTCGGCCGCGTGCTCGAGGCGATCCGCGACGCCGAGGCCCGCGTCATGTTCCTTGGCTACGATCCGGTGCCCTACAAGCTCGCGGCCTGGGTGATCTCGGCGCTGCTGTGCGCGATCGCCGGTGCGCTCTACGTGCCGCAGGTAGGCATCATCAACCCCAGCGAGATGAGCCCGGCCAACTCGATCGAGATCGCGGTCTGGGTGGCGGTTGGCGGGCGCGGCACGCTGGTCGGCCCGATCGTCGGTGCCTTCCTGGTCAACCTGTCCAAGAGCTGGTTCACGCAGGCCTTCCCGCAGCTCTGGCTGTTCTTCCTTGGGCTGCTCTTCGTCGTGGTCACGCTCGCGCTGCCCCGCGGCGTGGTCGGCCTGGCCGAGCGCTGGCGCGCCGCTCGAGCTTCCCGGGGGCCCCGATCATGAGCGAACCCGCGGCGCGCATCGCCGTCCAGGGCAGTATCGACACCTCGCACCGGGTCATTCTGTACCTCGAGGACATCACGGTATCCTTCGACGGCTTCAAGGCGCTGAACCAGCTCACGCTGTCGATCGACGACGGCGAACTGCGCGCGATCATCGGGCCCAACGGAGCCGGCAAGACCACCATGATGGATGTCATCACCGGCAAGACCCGCCCCGACAGCGGGCGCGCCTACCTCGGTCAGACGCTCGACCTCACGCGCATGACCGAAGCCGAGATCGCGCGCGCCGGCATCGGCCGCAAGTTCCAGAAGCCGTCGGTCTTCGAGCAGGCCAGTGTGGTCGAGAACCTCTGGCTTGCCTGCGCTGGCGCCAAGGGCTGGTTGCGCTCGCTGCGTCAGCGGATCGCGCCGGGTCAGGCCGAAAGCATCGATGAGATTCTCGAGACCGTGGGCCTGAGCGGCGAGCGTGACCGCATCGCGGGCACGCTTTCGCACGGCCAGAAACAGTGGCTCGAGATCGGCATGCTGCTCATCCAGGATCCGAAGCTGCTGCTGCTCGACGAACCGGTGGCCGGCCTCAGCGACGAGGAGACCGAGCGGACCGCCGCACTGCTGCTGCGCCTGGCCGGACGGCATTCGGTGGTGGTGGTCGAGCACGACATGCATTTCGTCGATCGGCTGCGATGCCCGGTGACGGTGCTGCATCAGGGTTCGGTGCTCGCGCAGGGCGATCTGGCCACCGTGCAGGCCGACCCCCGCGTGATCGACGTGTATCTGGGGCGCTGACGATGACGCTGCTCGAGGTCCAGGGGCTGACGCAGGCCTACGGCGGCAGCCGCATCCTTCGCGACGTGTCGCTGACGGCGCAAGCCGGCAAGGTGGTGGTGCTGCTCGGGCGCAACGGGGTGGGCAAGAGCACGCTGCTGCGCACGATCATGGGCATCCACCCGGCGCTCGGCGGTTCGGTACGCCTCGGCGGGCGCTCGCTCGACGGCCTGTCGCCCCAGCGGCGTGCCGCCGCCGGCATCGGCTACGTGCCCCAGGGCCGCGAGATCTTCCCGCGGCTGACGGTCGAGGAGAATCTGCGCCTGGGCTTCGCCACCGGCAGGCTCGACACGATTCCAGCGGAACTCTACGAGCTGTTCCCGGTGCTCGGCGAGATGCGCAGGCGCCGCGGTGGCGACCTGTCGGGTGGCCAGCAGCAGCAGCTCGCGATCGCCCGGGCGCTTTGCACGCAACCGACGCTGCTGCTCCTCGACGAGCCCACCGAGGGCATCCAGCCGTCGGTGATCAAGGACATCGGCCGCGTGATCCGTCGACTGGCCGATGTGCAGGGGCTCGCGGTCGTGCTGGTCGAGCAGTACTACGATTTTGCCGCCGAACTCGCTGATGCCTATCTCGTGATGGAGCGCGGCGAGATCGTTGCGCGAGGCGAGGGCGTGCGCATGGAGGCCGATGGCGTGCGGGCGATGGTCGCGGTATGAGTGCGGTTCGCGAGGGCGATCCGGTGCTGGCGGACGCCGATACCGCGCTGCGGGCCTATGGCGGCGGCTGGCAGGGTCGGCTCGCGCTCGACCTCGCGTTGCGCGACGGTCGCAGCGTCGCCGCGCGGCTCGCGCACCACGGACCGTTGCGCGTGCAGAAGCTGCTCTGGCCCGAGGGGCCGGCGCTCGCGCACGCGATTCTGCTGCACCCGCCAGCGGGCCTCGCCGGGGGCGACAGCCTTTCGCTCGAGCTCGCGCTCGAGCCCGGCAGCGCACTGCTGCTGACCACGCCCGGGGCAGGGCGCTGGTACCGGGGCGATGCCCCGGCCTCGCAGACGGTCAGCGTCGCCGTCGGCGCGCGAGCCTGCCTCGAATGGCTGCCGCAGGAGTGCGTGCTCCATGACGGGGTGATCGGCGCCCAGTCGATGCGTGTCGATGTCGCCGCCGACGCCACCGCCCTGGGCACCGAGGTGCTGGTGCTCGGTCGGCGCGCCAGCGGCGAGCGCCTGGAGCGCGCCGACTTCGACAGCCGGCTCGAGCTTCGACGCGATGGACGCCTGCTGCTCGCCGAGCACGCCCGGATCGACGCTCGGGCGGCCGGGGCGGCGGCCCTCGGCGACGCGCACGCCAGCGGCCTGCTGTGGGCGATCGCGCCCGACCCGATCGATCCCTTGCTGCCCGAGCGCTGTGAGGCAGCGATCGACGCGACCATCGCCGCGGCTGACGAACACCGCGACGATCGCCGCGGCTGGGGCATCGACGCTACCATCGGGGGTGCGTCGCTGGTCGACCCGCACCTGTTGCTCGTTCGCGTGCTCGGCCGCGCCCCGCAGACGGTCCGGGCAGCGATCACCGCGGCATGGTCGGTGCTGCGTCCGCCCCTCGTCGGACGCGAGGCGGTCGTGCCGCGCATCTGGCGCACCTGATTTTCCGGAGACCTACCCGATGGACCTGAGTCCGCGCGAGAAGGACAAGCTGCTGATCTTCACCGCATCGCTGCTCGCCGAACGGCGGCTGGCGCGAGGGTTGAAGCTCAATCATCCCGAAGCGGTGGCGCTGATCACCGCGGCGATCCTCGAGGGCGCGCGCGACGGTCGCACCGTGGCCGAGCTGATGTCTCACGGGCGCACGATCCTGGGGCGGGCCCAGGTCATGGATGGCGTGGCCGAGCTGATCCCCGAGATCCAGGTCGAAGCGACCTTTCCGGACGGCACCAAGCTGGTCACGGTGCATCAGCCGATCGTCTGAAGCCGTGAACGCGAGGTTCGCCCGTGCGCGTCGCGCGCGGCTCCGGACCCATGGATCCACCGCAGTCCCAGGGAGAATTCCGATGAATCCAGGCGAGATCATCACCGTCGACGGCGACATCGAGCTGAACGAAGGCCGACGCAGCGTGCGCATCGAGGTGATCAACCGCGGCGACCGGCCCGTGCAGGTGGGTTCGCACTACCACTTCGCCGAGACCAACCACGCGCTCGACTTCGATCGCGCGGCCGCGCGCGGCATGCGCCTGAACATCGCGGCCGGCACCGCGGTGCGCTTCGAGCCCGGCCAGGCGCGCAGCGTCGAGCTCGTGGCCTACGCCGGCGAACGGCGGGTCTACGGATTCACCGGCGCGGTCATGGGTGCGCTCGACGCGCCGGCAACCCCTGCCCCTGGAGCCGCATCATGAAGATCTCCCGTCGGGCCTATGCCGAGATGTTCGGCCCCACGGTCGGCGACCGCGTTCGCCTGGCCGACACCGAGCTCTTCGTCGAGGTCGAGCGCGACTTCACGATCTACGGCGAGGAGGTGAAGTTCGGTGGCGGCAAGGTCATCCGCGACGGCATGGGCCAGTCGCAGGCTGGCAATGCGGTGGCGGTCGACACCATCATCACGAACGCGCTCATCGTCGACCACTGGGGCGTGGTCAAGGCCGACATCGGCCTGCGGGGCGGGCGCATCGCGCGTATCGGCAAGGGGGGCAACCCCGACGTGCAGCCCGGTGTCGACATCGTGATCGGCCCGGGCACCGAGGTGATCGCCGGCGAGGGCATGATCGTCACCGCCGGCGGCATCGACACCCACATCCACTTCATCTGCCCGCAGCAGGTCGACGAGGCGCTGATGTCGGGCATCACGACGATGTTTGGCGGCGGCACCGGCCCGGCCACCGGCACCAACGCCACCACCTGCACGCCCGGGCCATGGCACCTTGCGCGGATGCTCGAGGCGGCCGAGGGCCTGCCGGTGAACCTGGGTTTCATGGGCAAGGGCAACGCGAGCCAGCCGCAGGCGCTGGTCGAGCA
>JBIIHU010000292.1:0-4412 GCA_044235405.1 Burkholderiaceae bacterium | reverse complement strand
CAGCAGGGCGTTGATGCCGCCGACGATGAACATCGCGAACGAGAACCACAGGTACATCGTGCCGATGTCCTTGTGGTTGGTCGCGTACAGCCAGCGCCGCCATCCGTGGGGATGGTCGTGCGCGTGGTCGTGGTCCTGGTGGTGATCGAGCACTGCGCTCATGGGAAGGCTCCTGACGTATCTCTCGGACGAAACGAAGCGACCGGCGCCACGGGCGCGCCGGACGGCGCTCGATTACTTGCCGCGGGCGGCCATGACCTCACGCGGCTGGACGATGTTGTCCTCGGGCTTGTTGCCCCAGGCGTTGCGGGTGTAGGTCATCACCGCAGCCAGCTCGGTATCCGAGAGCTGCTTGAACGAGGCCATCGCGGTGCCGGCCTTGCCCTTGAGGAGGATCTCGATATGACCATCCTGGGGACCGAGGACGAGCTTCGAACCCTCGAGGGCCGGGAAAGCCCCCGGCACGCCCTTGCCGGTGGCCTGGTGGCAGGCCACGCAGTTGGCGGCATAGACCTTCTCGCCGCGAGCCTGCAGGTCGGCGACTTGCCATTCCTTGTTCGGGTCGTCCTGGGCCGCGAGCATTTCCTTCTTCTTGGCCTCGACCCACTTCCGGTAGTCCTCCTCGGACTTGACCTCGACGACGATGGGCATGAAGGCATGGTCCTTGCCGCACAGCTCGGCGCACTGGCCGCGGTAGGTGCCGACCTTCTCGGCACGGAACCAGGTGTCGCGAACGAAACCGGGGATGGCATCCTGCTTGACGCCGAAGGCAGGCACCATCCAGGCGTGAATGACGTCGTTGGCCGTGGTGATGACGCGGATCTTCTTGCCGACCGGCACCACCAGGGGGTTGTCGACCTCCATCAGGTAGGTGGGGTTGGCTTCGCGCTTGGCGCGGGCGTCGGGATAGTTCTTGTCCTCGATCTGCTCGCGCGGCGTGGCGAGCGTCGAGAGGATGCTGATGCCCTCGCCCTCGCCTTTCAGGTAGTCGTAGCCCCACTTCCACTGGTAGCCGGTGGCCTTGACGGTGACGTCGGCGTTGGAGGTGTCCTTCTGGGCGACGACCTCGCCGGTGGCCACCACACCGAGCGCCACGACGATGATGAAGGGCACGACGGTCCAGGCGATCTCGACCGACGTGCTCTCGTGGAAGTCGGCCGACTTGGCGCCCTTGGACTTCCGGTGGGCGTAGATGGAATAGAACATCACGGCGAAGACCGCGACGAAGATGATCACGCAGACCCACATCAGCACGTTGTGGAGGTAGTGCTGGCCGCGGGCGATCGCCGTGACCGGATCGGCGATGTTCAGCTGGTTGACCCGGGGACCACCCGGCATGTCGGATACCGCCAGCGCCAGTGCCGACAGCCCCGCCATGCCGGCGCCCGTCGCCCATCGACCGATTTTCCTGAGGTTCATGCGTTCACCCGTGCGTCGTACCATGTCGTTGTGCGTTTGCATCAGCCCACCGCGCCACCGAGGCGCGCAGTTCGCGTGCCAGCCGGGTGCGCTCGCCGTCGGGCACATAGCGCCCCACGGCCACTTCCCTACCCGAGGCAACCAGCCGAATGAGTTCCCGGCGGCTGCCACCATACTGAACCCGCACCCAGGGTGCCGGGCACTCCAGCCGCGCAAGCCTGCCTCCATGCAGGCGCTCGACCGTGACACAGCCCCCCTCCAGGACGATGCGTTCGTAGTCGCCGGCATGCCGGGCATGCACCACGAAGGCGACCGCGAGCGCCAGCATCTCGAGACCCGCGAAGGGGACAACCACCCAGGCGCCCTGGAGCGCGAAGGCGGAGGCGATCAGCAGCGTGACGACGCCGATCGCCGAGAAGCAGATCGCCAGCTGGGCCGGAGACAGCGCGCAGTTGCGCCGCAGAAGCCATTGCTGCGAACCGGCTTCCGCCTGATGAATCCAGCGATACGGCATGGGGATCGCGAGCCTGGCAGCCCGCGCCGGCGAATCCGCCGCGGCCGCTGACCATCACTACCCGATTATACGGAGCCCCCGGAGAGCCTCCAAATGAGGGGCGCCAGCGGCAGCGTCACCGGCGCGGGTTTCGGACGCCGATACCGCTTCGCCGGGTACCGGCCGGCGGGGCCCCGCGGACCTTCAGGCGTCGCCGGCCGCCGCTCGCGGCACGAAACGCAGCGGCGCGAGCCCCGCCGGCAATCGCTTGGGTGACGGACACCAGGCGTGCCCCTGGATGATCTCGAGCTCGACCGGGATCCGGCCGTCGCAGCCCCGGGTGGCTGCCAGCTGCGCCAGCGCCTGCGCGCGGGCACCTCGCCCGACCAGTCCGTGCCGGCGGTCGGCACGCGGATTGCCGCCGAGCGCCGAGCGGAGTTCGGCGACCAGGTCGTCCGGATCGCGATAGCCGAGGTGGATGCGCTCGGCGTCCATGACCGGCTCGGCGAAGCCGGCCGAGACCAGCGCGTCGCCGACATCGTGCATGTCCGGGAAGGCGACAAGGCCCGGCCAGGCGCCCGGCAGCGCGCGCAGGGTGTCGACCCCGAAGGCCGAGAACATCAGCAAGCCGCCCGGGCGCAGCACGCGGTACCACTCGGCGAGAACGGCCGGCGGATCCGGGAACTGGTGCCAGGCGAGGTTGGACCAGACAAGATCGACGCTGGCCGACGCAAGCGGCAGGCGGGTCGTGTCGGCGGCCACCGGCAGGGGCTGCGCGCCCGGGGTCGCCACGCCGCGCAGTCGAGCGCCCGCGCGGGCGAGCCAGGCGCCTGCGCGCGCACCCAGGCCGCCGGCCGGCCTGGGCAGGTGCCGAAGCATCCCGAGGGAGAGGTCGATTGCGAGGCACGCGGCAGCCGGCCAGCGCAGCGCGAGCGCGCCGCTGCCGGCGCCGCGCCCGCATCCGATGTCCGCGATGCGGCCCGGCTCGAGGCGGATCAGGTCGAGCCGCTCGATCATGCGGCGCTCGACCTCCCGGGCGATGAAGTCGCGCGGATCGCCGGGACGCGCACGGCGGTCGGCCTGGCGGCGCACCGCCTTCGGATCTAGGACGCAAGGCTCGGGCATCGATGCGCAGTATAGGCGGCGCCCCCGTATGCTGGACGGCATGACCGCGCGCATCGCCAGCCGTCTCGCCGCCTGCCTCGATCCCTGGCTGCCACGGGCCTGCGCGCTCTGCGAGGGCGCGTTGCGCCAGCCCGGCGCGGGCCTGTGCCGCCATTGCCGGCTCGCGCTGCCAGGGCGCGACCATCCGCGCTGCGCGCGCTGCGGCCTCGGCCGGCGCGCGGGCGCGGGCTCGGTGGCCGGCACGGCCGCCGAGCGAGCCGCCTGCCCTGCCTGCCGCACCCACGACTTCGCCTTCGAGGCGGCCTGCGTGCTCGCCGACTACGCGCCGCCCCTCGATCGCCTGGTGGGCGCCCTGAAGTTCCGCGGCGACCTGTCGCTCGCCGCGGCGCTGGGCCGCGAACTCGCGCCACGGCTGCGCCGCGCGCGCGAGATGCCGGCGCTGCTGGTGCCCGTCCCTTTGTCCGACGAGAGGCTCAGGGAGCGCGGCTACGATCAGGCCTGGGGGATCGCCCGGGGGCTCGGCCACGCCCTCGGGGTACCGGTACGCTCGGCGCTGCGCCGGGTGCGCCCGACCCTCGCCCAGAGCAGCCTGCCGCTTGCGCGCCGCCAGGAGAACCTGCGGGGCGCTTTCGCGAGCACGCCGCCGTGCCTGCCGCTGCCGCCCCACGTGGGCCTTGTCGACGACGTCATGACCACCGGCGCCACGCTCGATGCCGCGGCCCGTGCACTGCATGCCGCCGGCGCGTCGCGCGTGACCATCGTCGTGGCCGCGCGAACCCCCTGAGATCGCCGCCGCGGTGGCAACATCGCGCCCTTGGCACCCCGCCGTCCCGAACCATCGCGCAGCCGTGCTCCACGTCGTCCTCGTCCACCCGCAGATCCCCCCCAACACCGGCAACGTGATCCGCCTGTGCGCCAACACCGGTGCGCGGCTGCATCTGGTCCAGCCGCTGGGCTTTCCCATCGACCACGCCCGCATGCGCCGCGCAGGCCTCGACTACCATGAGTTCACCAGCCTCACGGTGCACGCCGACTGGGCACAGCTGCTCGCGGCCAGCGCCGGGGGCAGGCGCTTCGCGCTGACCACCCGCGGCTACCGTCGGCCCGACCAGGTCGCCTTCGTCCGCGACGACTGGCTCGTCTTCGGCAGCGAGACCGAAGGTCTGCCTGAGGACGTGCTCGCGGACTTCGACGAACCGAGCCGGCTGCGACTGCCGATGCGCCCCGGCAACCGCAGCCTGAACCTGTCGAACGCCGTCGCGGTGACGGTCTTCGAGGCCTGGCGCCAGTTCGGCTTCGAGGGGATGGCCCCCTGAGCGCGCGGGCACGCGGGCACGCGGGCGCGCGCCGCCTCCTTGACAGCGGGCGCCATCGC
>JBIIHU010000291.1:0-4419 GCA_044235405.1 Burkholderiaceae bacterium | reverse complement strand
GCCTGACCGAGTACCGGATGCGGAATGCCGCATGCAGCGACCTCGGCCACGCGAGCGCTGCGGTACAGGACCTCCTCGACCTCGGTGGGGCTCACGCGGTAGCCCGAGGTCTTGATCATCTCGTCGCGGCGGCCGATGAAATAGAGAAAGCCATCGGCATCGCGACGCACGGTGTCGCCCGACCAGACCGCGAGCTCCGGCAGCACGAGCTCGGGTCGCTGGCCTGGCAGCGGCCTGAAGCGCTCGGCGGTGCGCTGCGCGTCGTTCCAGTAGCCCATCGCGACCAGCGCGCCGCGGTGCACCAGTTCGCCGGGCTCGTCGACACTGCACTCGGTGCCGTCCTCGCGCACCACCAGCACCTCGGCGTTCGGGATCGCGCGCCCGATCGAGTCGGGACGCCGGTCGATTTCCTCGGGCGGCAGGTAGGTGGAGCGGAAAGCCTCGGTCAGTCCGTACATCAGGAAGGGACGGGCACGGGGCAGACGCGCGCGCAACGCGGCGAGCGTGGCCGATGGCATCGCGCCGCCGGAGTTCGTGAAGTAGCGCAACGACTCGCCGGCCTCGGCGGGCCACGTGAGCCCGGCCAGCTGGATCCACAGCGGGGGAACCGCCGCGAGACCCGTGATGCGCTCGCGCGCGACCGCCCGCACGATATCGGCCGGCAGCAGATGGTTGTGCAGCACGACGCAGGCGCCGCTGGCGAAGGCCGTGGTGAGTTGCGACAGACCGTAGTCGAAGGACAACGGCAGCACCGCGAGGATGCGGTCGCGCGGCGAATTCCCGAGATAGGTCGCGACGCTGTGCGCCCCGGCGACCAGATTGCGATGCGACAGCACGACCCCCTTGGGCCGTCCGGTACTGCCCGAGGTGTAGAGGATCGCCGCCATGTCGGCATCGATCACGCGGTGCGGCGACGCCGCGCCGGACGCGACGAAGGACGCGAAATCGAGTGTCGGCGGCTGGCTGCCCGCCGTGCCCGCGAGGACCACCGTGCGCAGCCACGGCAGCGCGCCGAGCGCGGGCTCGAGGCTGCGCCAGCGCTCGACACTGGTCACCAGCATCCGAGCCTGCGCGTCGGCCAGGATGTGCGCGGCCTGCTCGGCGCGCAGCACCGGGTTGATCGGCACGAAGACCGCGCCGGCTGCGGCCGCGCCGACCAGCGACACGACGGTCTCGACACGCTTGTCGAGCCAGACCGCGACCCGATCGAGGCGCCCGACGCCAGCGGCCACGACAGCACCAGCGAAGGCCTCGACGCGCTCGGCCAGTTCGCCATAGGCGATCGAGCAGCCATTGGCGACCAGCGCCAGCGCATCGGGATCACGCGCGGCGCGTTCGCAAAGCAGGGTGTGGATCAGTTCTGACATCGAAGCTCGGTCGACCGGTCGCGCAGACTCTAGCGTGGCCTGCCGAGCAGGCCGTTGGCATTTCTCACGAGCGGGCGCTGCCCGCCGGCGGGCGTGCACGACCGCTGAGCGCACGCAATGCGCGACAGCATCCGGCCGGGCCTACTGCGGGCCCGGCGTGTTCGCGCATTCATGACTATCCGCATCCGACCCCTGGCGCGCACGCGCTCGCGCACCGGCGGCGCCTGCGCCGCGCCCGGCGGCATCCGCAGCGCGCAACAGCCTATTCCGGCCGCAGCGGACGGCCGGTCGTCGGCGCACGCGCCCGGCCGGCCCGACGGCCTTGCGCCCCACCCGCCTCCCCGGTGAGGCTCTCGGGTCCTGCCATGCGAATCCTGCAGATCGCGAACCGATCCCCGTGGCCGCCGCACAATGGCGCGGCGCTGCGGCCCTACCACGCGCTGCGCGCGCTGAAGGCGCGCGGCGACGCGGTGCACCTGTTCGCCTTCGCACCACCTGGCGAACGCGAACAGGCCGCGGCCGGCAGCGCCCTGCTGGCGGACAGCGCGACGATCGTCGAATCGGGCGCGGCCCGGCGCTGGCTCGGGGCGCTGCGGGCGCTCGCCGACGGCGCACCGCTGTCGGTCGGCTGGTTTCGCCACGACGCGCTGACGCGCGCGATCGGGCACGCGCTCGATAGGCACGAGCCCGACGCGATCCTGGTGCATTCGGCCAACGTCGCAGCGCTCGTACCTTCGGCCTGGCACTCGCGCACCTGGCTGGACATGACCGATGTCGACTCGCAGAAGTTCGCCGACTACGCCCAGACCGGGCAGGCGCCGATGCGCTGGGTGCACGCGCTCGAGGCGCGTCGGCTTCGGCGCTATGAGTGCTGGCTGCTCGAGCGGGTCGCGGGTGCCTGCCTCGTCACCGAGCGCGAACGCGCGCTGCTGCTGCCCGGGCTTGGCACAGCCGCGCGCGAACGACTGCTCGCGATCCCCAACGGCGTCGACACCGACCGCTTCGCGCCGCCAGAGGCCACACGAAGCACGGACCCTCGACACGAACTGCCTGCCGCCGAACGGATACACCTCGACGGCGACGGGCCGAACCTGGTCTTCGTCGGGGTCATGGACTACCCGCCGAATGTCGATGCGGTGATCTGGTTCGCGCACGAGATCCTGCCGCGGATCCGCGACCGCCATCCGGATGCCAGGCTGCTGATCGTCGGGGCCCGGCCGAGCGCCGCGGTGCGCGCGCTCGCCGAGCGCGACGGCATCCGGGTGACCGGTTTCGTCGAGCACTCGCCGCCCTGGTTCCGGGCGGCGTCGGTGTGCGTCGTGCCGCTGCGCATCGCGCGCGGGATCCAGAACAAGGCCCTCGAGGCGATGGCCTGCGCATGCCCGATCGTGGCCACGCGCGCGGTCGCCGACGGCGTCGAGGCTCGCGACGGCGAGCACCTGCGAGTCGCCGACGACCCGCAGGCCTTCGCCGATGCGGTATGCGGGCTGCTCGACGAACCCGCCGCCGGCCGGGCGCTGGGCGCCCGCGCCCGCGCCCACGTCGCTTCGCGCTTCGCATGGGAGCCCCAGATGGCGCGCCTTCTCGCGGCCATCGATGCGCATGTCGTCGAGCGCAGACGCAGGTCGCGCGTGCAACCCGACGACGACGCGCAGCCGAGCGCCCGATGAAGATCCTGCACATCCTCGACCACTCGCTGCCGCTGCACAGCGGCTACACGCTGCGAACCCGCGAGATCCTGCGCCACCAGCATGCGCTCGGGTGGCAGACCGTGCAGCTGACCTCACCGCGCGCAAACCCCGGCGAGCCGGCGATCGAGCAGGCCGGCGGCCTGGACTTCCATCGCACGATGCGCCCGCGATCGGTGCTGACGCGGGTGCCGGGACTGTGGCCGATCGCCGAGATGCGTGCGACCCGTGAACGCCTCGATGCGCTCGTCGCGCTCGAGCGGCCCGACCTGCTGCATGCGCATTCGCCGGTACTCGACGCGTGGCCCGCGATCGGGGCCGGCCGCCGCTTCGGTCTGCCGGTGGTCTATGAAGTGCGCGGGTTCTGGGAAGACGCGGCGGTCGACCACGGCACCACCCGCGAGGGCGCGCTGCGCTATCGTCTCAGCCGCCTGGCCGAGACGCTCGCGCTGCGTCGAGCCGACGCGGTCACCGCGATCTGCCAGGGTCTTGCCGACGAGATCGCCGCACGCGGCGTCCCGACGCAGCGCATCACGCTGATCCCGAACGCGGTCGACGCGCAACGGTTCGTCTATGCACCGGCGGCACTCCCGCAGGCGCGTCGCGACCTGGGTCTCGGCGACGGGCCGGTGATCGGATTCCTGGGTTCCTTCTACGCCTACGAGGGGCTGATGCTGCTGCTCGACGCGCTGCCCGCGGTCTTGCGGCAGCAGCCGTCGGCGCGCCTGCTGCTGGTCGGCGAAGGCGAGGATGATGCGCGCTTGCGGGCGAGGACGGCGACGCTGGGGCTGCAGCATGCGGTGATCTACACCGGGCGGGTGCCCAACGAGCGCATCGAGGCGCTGTATGACGCGATCGACGTGGTCGCGTTTCCGAGACTGCCGATGCGCCTGACCGAGCTGGTCACGCCACTGAAGCCGCTCGAGGCGATGGCCCGCGGCAAGCCGGTCGTCGCCTCGGCGGTCGGCGGTCACCGGGAACTGATGGTCGACGAGCGCACCGGCCTGCTCTTCGAGCCGGGCGATCGCGACGCGCTCGCGGGCGCCCTGCTGAGGCTGCTCGATGATCACGGCCTGCGGCAGCGGCTGAGCATCGCGGGACGCGACTTCGTCGAGCGCGAGCGCACCTGGGCGCGCAGCGTGCGTGGCTACGAGCGCGCCTACGCGATCGCCGCGGAGCGGGCCCGCCGCCGCGGCGCAGCGGTCGGCTGGTGAGCGCGCTGCACATCGCCCTCGACCCCGACCCGGCGCGCCGCGACGCGGACGCACGCCGGCTCGCGGCGAGCCTCGAGCGCCAGGGACTGCGGCTCGCCTTCACGCGCCGCTGGCCAGGCATCACGATCCGCTGGCACGCGACACCCGGCC
>JBIIHU010000290.1:0-4431 GCA_044235405.1 Burkholderiaceae bacterium | reverse complement strand
TCGACTACGCGAAGATGGCCACCGTCCAGAAGGCCTTCTCGGATCGCTACCTGAAAGAGGCCCAGTGATCGCAGCCTGCCTGGCGCCGGCGGCGGCGCTGTTCGCCGCCTTCTGGCTGCTGCCGATGGTCTGGCTGGTGGCGCTGCCGGCGGCGCGCGGCTGGGAAACCTACTTCGCGGTGCTCACCAGCGCACGCTACGCGAACAGCCTGGCCAACACGGTGCTGCTTTCGCTCGCGGTCACGGCCGCCACGCTCGCACTGGGCGCGGCGGTCGGGCTGTATCTGGCGCGCCGCCGCTTCGTCGGCCGCCGGCTGCTGCTGTCGCTGCTGACGCTGCCCCTGTCCTTTCCCGGGGTGATCGTCGGCTTCTTCATGATCCTGCTCGGCGGCCGCCAGGGCGCGGTCGCGCAGCTCGCCGAGGCGCTGGGCGGCGAGCGCTTCACCTTCGCCTACGGGCTGTCGGGCCTGTTCCTCGCCTATCTGTACTTTTCGCTGCCGCGGGCGATCGCCAGCTACGAGGCCGCGGCGCAAGCGATGGACGCCTCGCTCGAGGAGGCCGCACGCTCGCTGGGCGCCTCGCGCTGGCGCATCCTGCGCGACGTCTGGGCGCCGGCGCTCGCGCCCACCACGCTCGCCTGCGGCGCCATCGTCTTCGCCACCGCGATGGGCGCCTTCGGCACCGCCTTCACGCTGGCCAGCAAGTTCGAGGTCCTGCCGATCACGATCTACGGCGAGTTCACCAACTACGCGAACTTCGCGCTCGCCGCCTCGCTGTCGATCGCGCTCGGCCTGATCACCTGGCTGGTGCTGTTCGTCGCGCGCCGCCTCGGCGGCCCGACGGCCAGCGCGGCGCTCTGAGACGCCATGCGGCCAGGCCATTCGCCCCCGCGCGCGCGCCGCGCTCCCGCCAGGCCCACCCGATGAGCGCCCGCACCGCCGCAGCCCGGCCAGCCCCGCTGCTCGCCGCCCTGACCGCGCTGGTGGCGCTCTTCACGCTCGCGCCGATGCTGCTGTCGGTTACCGCCGGGCTGATCGGCAACTACAGCGTCGGCCTGAAGAGCGGCTTCACGCTGCGCTGGCTCGGCGAGGTCTGGGCCGGCTATGGCGACACCATCGGTCGCTCGATGCTGCTGGCCGCGGCCTGCGTCGCCGGCACCCTCGTCGTGGGGGTGCCCTGCGCCTACGCGCTGGCCCGCAGCCGTTCGCGCGCGATGCGCCTGCTGGAGGAGCTGATCACGCTGCCGGTCGCGGTGCCGGGGCTGGCCACCGCGCTCGCGCTGATCCTCGCCTACGGACAGCTGCGCGGCTTTCGCCAGAGCTTCGCCTTCATCCTGGTCGGGCACCTGGTGTTCACGCTGCCCTTCATGGTGCGCACGGTCGCCGCCGCGTTCGCGCGTCCGGAACTCGTCACGCTCGAGGAGGCGGCACGCTCGCTGGGCGCGGGCTTCGCGCGACGCTTCGTCGGCGTGCTGGTGCCGGCGGTGATGCCATCGATCGTCGCCGGCAGCCTGATGGTCTTCACGCTGTCGATCGGCGAGTTCAACCTGACCTGGATGCTGCACACGCCGCTGACCCGCACGCTGCCGGTGGGCCTGGCCGACAGCTATGCGTCGATGCGACTCGAAATCGGCTCGGCCTACACGCTGCTGTTCTTCGTTGTCGTGCTGCCGGTGCTATGGGCGCTGCAGTGGCTGGGAACCCTCTTCGAGAAACGCTATGGATCCGATGGTTGAGACCGCAACGGCTGGCGTGCGTGTCGGCATCGAAGCCTGCGCGAAGACCTTCGCCGGCGGCGTACGCGCGCTCGCGCCGAGCACGCTCGTCGTCGAGCCGGGCGAGGTGCTGGCGCTGCTCGGGCCCTCGGGCTGCGGCAAGACCACGCTGCTGCGCGTGATCGCCGGTCTCGAAACGCCGGACGAGGGGGGCCGCGTGCGTTTCGGCGCCGACGATGTCACCGCGCTGCCGATCGAGCGCCGCGGTGTCGGCATGGTCTTCCAGCATTACGCGCTGTTTCCGCAGATGACGGTGGCCGCCAACATCGGCTACGGCCTGCGCATCCGCGGGGTGCCCGAGGCGCAGCGCCGCCAGCGGGTCGGCGAACTCGTCGATCTCGTGCGTCTGGGCGGACTCGAGAACCGCCGGCCGGCCGAGCTTTCGGGCGGCCAGCGCCAGCGGGTGGCGCTCGCCCGCGCGGTCGCGATCCGGCCCCGGGTGCTGCTGCTCGACGAGCCGCTGACGGCACTCGATGCGAAGCTCAAGGAGCAGTTGCGCGAGGAACTCGCCGAGCTGCTGCGCCGCCTGGGCATCACCACCATCCACGTGACCCACGATCAGCAGGAGGCACTGGCGATCGCCGACCGGCTCGCGATCATGCGCGCCGGCGAGATCATCGGCGTAGGGGCCGGCGAGGCGCTGTACCGTGATCCCGGACACCCCTTTCTCGCGGAGTTTCTCGGGCGGGTGAACCGCGTGCCGCGCGACGCCGCCGCCCGCGCCGCCGGCCGTATCCGACTGGCCGATGCCGACTGGCCCTGCCCCGACGCGCTGCGGACCTGCGCGGCGCTGCTGGTGCGCCCCGAGGACGTCCTCGTCGGTGAACCCGGAGCACAGATGGCGACGATGCGCGTGGCGCGTCGGGTATTCCTGGGCGACCGCGTGCAGCTTCATCTGGCGGGCGGTGACATGCCGCTGATCGCCGAGACGCACCGCGACAGCACGGCCGCGGTGGGCGATGCCGTGGGCGTGCGCATCGCGCCCGAGCGCTGGATGCCGGGCGACACTGCCGCCTGAACGCGACCACCGCAACTCATCCACGCCTGACGGATCCCGCCCATGACCCTGATCGCACAGCTCTCCGATCCCCACATCCGCGAACCCGGCCGGCTCGCCTACGGGCGCGTCGACACCGCGGCCTACCTCGCGCGCGCCGTGGCGGCCCTGGGCGCGCTGCCGCAGCAACCCGACGCGGTGCTGATCACTGGCGACCTGGTCGACTTCGGCCGGCGCGCGGAGTACGAGCACCTCGCCCGCCTGCTCGCGCCGATCACCGCCCCGATCTACCTGCTGCCCGGCAACCATGACGATCCGGCGATGCTGCGGGAGTGCTTCCCCGCACACGACTACATGGCGCGTCCGGTCGCCGGCCGCTATGCGCAGTACGCGACCCGCATCGGCGCACTGCACCTGATCGCGCTCGACACCACGGTGCCACGCCAGAGCCATGGCGAACTCTGCGACACGCGCCTGGACTGGCTCGAGGCGGAACTCGCCCGGGTGTCCGGCGAACCGGTGATCGTCGCGATGCACCACCCGCCCTTCCCGACCCTGATCGGGCACATGGACACGATCGGGCTGCGCGCCGGCGGCGAGCGGCTGCGCGCGGTCGTCGCGCGCCACCCGAACGTCGAGCGCATCGTGTGCGGTCATCTGCACCGCGCGATCGACGTGCGCTTCGCCGGCACCATCGCCAGCACCTGCCCGGCACCGGCCCACCAGGTATGCCTCGATCTCTCGCCGCAGGCGGCCTCGGCCTTCGCGATGGAGCCACCCGGTTTCCGGCTGCACGCCTGGGCACCGGGCACCGGCATCGTCACGCACCTCGCCGCCATCGGCGACTTCGACGGCCCGCATCCTTTCCACGAGCCGGGCGGCGCGCTGATCGACTAGCGGCGGGCGAAGACACGGAGATCCTCGCCAGCCTCAAACGCTCGCGGCCGTCGCGCAGGGATGATGCCGGAGAAGGCCCGTCGTCTCGCGGGTCCGCCTCGCGGAGCAGCGCGCGATGCCGGCATCACGGCCCATCCTCGATCACGTCTACGAGCACGAGACCCGGTGGCGCGATCGGGTCTACCTGACGCAGCCCCTGCCCGGTGGGCGAACCGTCGACTACACCTGGGGTCGGGTGATGGACGAGGCGCGGCGCATGGCGGCGCACCTTCGAGCGCGCGGACTGGGCGCGGGGGAGCGCGTGGCCATGCTGTCGCGCAACTGCGCACACAGCATCATCGCCGAGCTGGCGATCTGGATGGCGGGAGGCGCCACGGTGGCGCTCTATCCGAACGATCACCCCGACACGCTGCGCTTCGAGCTCGCGCACAGCGATGCCCGGCTGATCTTCGTGGGACCGCTCGAACCCGGCCTGCATCCCGGCAACGCGGTGGCGCCCGAGCTGCCGCGAATCGCGTTGCCGCTGGCCCCGGCCGACGCGGGCGAACCATGGAACGCGATCGTCGGCGCGCATGCGCCGCTGCCGGGCCAACCGGGCCGCGCCCCGGACGATCTTGCGATGATCGTCTACACATCGGGCTCCACCGGCGAACCGAAGGGCGTGCGACACGACTTCGGCCATGTTGCGGGGGCCGTGGCCGCGATCGTCGACGGCATCGGCTACACGCCGCGCGACCGGATGCTCTCCTACCTGCCGCTCGCCC
>JBIIHU010000289.1:0-4441 GCA_044235405.1 Burkholderiaceae bacterium | reverse complement strand
GGATGGCGTCGCGCTTGAAGTAGTCGCCGAAGGAGAAGTTGCCCAGCATCTCGAAGAAGGTGTGGTGCCTCGCGGTGTAGCCCACGTTCTCGAGATCGTTGTGCTTGCCACCGGCCCTCACGCTGCGCTGGGCGGTGGTGGCGCGCCGGTAGGGACGCTGCTCCTTGCCGAGAAAGACATCCTTGAACTGCACCATGCCGCTGTTGGTGAACAGCAGCGTGGGATCGTTGGCGGGCACCAGCGGGCTCGAGGCCACGATGGTGTGTTGGCGCGCCTCGAAGAACCTGAGGAACTTCTCGCGGATTTCGGCGGAGTTCATGGGGGGAATTCGTTGATTTTCAATCGATTGGTCATTCTACCGAAAGCCCCGGGCTGCCCGCGCGGCGAAATGGCCGCCCGCCACGCGACGGGGGCCGATGCGCTAAGGTAGCCCCCCATGCGCGCGCCGCCTTCGAGCCTTTCGCCGCCCAGTGCAAACCCTGCAGCCCGCGGCCTCGTCGGGAGCAGGCGGTGATCGTCGCCACCGCGGGCCATGTCGACCACGGCAAGTCGCTGCTGGTGCGTGCGCTGACCGGCGCCGACACCGATCGGCTGGCCGAGGAGAAGCGCCGCGGCATGACCATCGACCTCGGCTTCGCCTACGCCGACCT
This sequence comes from Burkholderiaceae bacterium, assembly GCA_044235405.1. Taxonomy (GTDB): domain Bacteria; phylum Pseudomonadota; class Gammaproteobacteria; order Burkholderiales; family Burkholderiaceae_E; genus Quisquiliibacterium. The sequence goes on along the minus strand of JBIIHU010000289.1, from coordinate 3,791 downwards.
TGGCGCCGGCGAGCCGGTGGGCTTCGTCGACGTGCCCGGACACGAGCGCTTCGTGCGCAACATGCTCGCCGGCGTCAGCCGGGTCGATCTCGCGCTGCTGGTGATCGCGGCCGACGACGGCCCGATGCCCCAGACGCGCGAGCACCTCGCGATCCTCGAACTGCTCGAAGCCCGTGCGCTCGCCGTGGTGCTCACCAAGATCGATCGCGTCGAGCCTTCGCGGGTGGCGCAAGCGCGGGCCGAAATCGCCAGGATGCTGGCCGACACCGCCTGGGCCGCGGCGCCGGTCTTTCCGGTGGCCGCGCCGCTGGGGCTCGGACTCGATGCGCTGCGCGGCTTCCTCGCCGAGGCAGCCGGGCGCGCGCAGCCGCCGCCCGCGCAGAGCGGGTTCCGCATGACCATCGACCGGGCCTTCACGGTGACGGGCGCGGGTCTGGTGGTGACGGGTACCGTGCTCAGCGGGCGCGCGGTGCCAGGCGATCTGCTGCAGGTCTCTCCGGCGGGCGCGAGCGCGCGCGTGCGCGGCGTCCACGCGAACGGGCGTGCCGCGACCGAGGCGCGCGAAGGCCAGCGCTGCGCGCTGAACATCGCCGGGCCGTCGCTGCAGGCCGAGGCGGTGGGCAGGGGTCAGTGGCTGCTCGCGCCCACGCTGCATGCGCCGGTCACGCGAGTCGACGTGCGGCTGCGATGGCTGGCCGGCATCGACGGACCTCGCGGCACCCGCAGCGCGCTGCAGTTGCATCTCGGGGCGGCGTCGGTGGGTGTACTGCTTGCGACGCTCGGTCCGGCCGAGGAGCGCGCCGACGCGCCCGCGCGCGCCCTGTTCGCGCAGCTGCTGCTCGAGCGACCGGTCTCGGCGCTGCACGGCGACCGTTTCGTGCTGCGCGACCCCGCCTCGCAGCGCACGCTCGGCGGCGGCGAGATCCTCGACCCCTTCGCACCGGCCCGCGGCCGCAGCCGACCCGCGCGCCGGATCCAGCTGAGGGCACTCGCCACCGATCGACCCGAAAGCACGCTCGCCGACCTGCTGGCCGGCGCCCCGGCAGGCATCGAGGCGCAGCCCTTCGCACGCGCCTGGAATCTCGTGCCCGAGGTGGCCGAGCGCGTCATCGGGGCCGCCCGAGCGCTGCGGTTGCGCGTCGACGGCGAGGAACGACTGCTCGGCGCAGCCGCCTGGGATGACTGGCGCGAGCGGCTGCTCGGCACGCTCGGCGCCGACCATCGGGACCAGCCCGCGCGCATCGGCCCCACCGAGCCGGAGCTGCTGCGCGCCACCTGCGCGGCGCGGCGCGCCGACCTCGACGAGCGCGCCGCGTGGCCCGAGCGTGCGCGCACCGCGCAGGCGGTGGCGCGCGCGGCGCTGCTCGATCTGCTCGAGCACGGAAAGATCGTTCGCGACGGCATCCGGCTTCGCCTGCCGGAACACGAGCCGCGCCTGGATCCCGACGACGACGCCCGGCTGTCGGCCCTGATGCCCCTGCTGCGCGCCTCCCTGCTGCGCCCGCCGATCGCCGGCGAACTCGCCGCGGCGCTCGGTGGCACGCGCGACGAGATGCTGATGTTCCTCAGACGCATGGCGGCCCTTGGCCACCTGCTGCCGGTCGCGCCCAATCGCTTCTTCGCGCCGGAGGCGCTGGCGGCGCTCGCCGACGTAGCCCGGCAGCTCGCGGCGAGCAGCCCCGACGGCAGCTTCGATGCCGCCGGCTACCGCGATGCCACGGGCATCGGGCGCAACCTGACCATCGAGGTGCTGGAATTCCTCGATCGGGCCGGCATCACCGTGTTCGCCGGGGAGCGTCGCCGCCTTGCCCGCGGCGCGGTGGTAGGCTCCTGACCGCGCAGCGCGCATCGCGGAAGGGCATCGTTGCCCGGTGGAGCGCCCGGACTTCAAATCCGGCGGGAGGCGCATCGCGTCTCCGGTGGGTTCGACTCCCACGCCCTTCCGCCCCGGCTTTCCGGAATCAGGACAGCCTGCAGCCCCCGCAGGGTTGGCCCGCCCGACGCTTCCGGCTATCCTTCGCGGGCCGCGAGCCTGGAGGGTTCGCGACCCACGACAAAGAACGCTCAACACGCTTCAGGAGACTGCGATCATGCAGGTGCGCAACAGCCACGACCTCTGGTCGGGGGTCATGTTCATGGGCTTCGGCCTGCTGTTCGTGATCCTCTCCCGCCAGTACCAGCTCGGCACGGCCGCAAAAATGGGGCCCGGCTACTTCCCCACGGTGCTCGGGGGCCTGTGCCTGGTGCTCGGCCTGATCATCACCGTCGGTGCGTTCATGCCTGGCGCGCAGCACGCGCGCGTGGCCAAGGTCGGCTGGCGCGAGCTGATCGTGATCCTGGTGTCGGTGGCGCTGTTCGCCGCCCTGCTGCCGCAGCTCGGCATCATCGTGGCCCTGCTGACCCTCGTGATCGTCGCCTCGACCGCGAGTCACGAGTTCCGCCTGCGCGACACGCTGATCTCGGCGGTGGTGCTGCTGCTGCTGTCGTATTTCGTGTTCGTCAGAGGTCTGGAGCTGCAGTTCCCGCTCCTGCCCAAGTTCATGACCAAGTAAGCCCACCAGGACTGTCTCGCCATGGACCAACTCCTCACCAACCTGGCCCTGGGCTTCGGCACCGCGGCCACCGTCGACAACCTGATGTACTGCCTGATCGGCGTGGTGCTCGGCACCCTGATCGGCGTGCTGCCCGGCATCGGCCCGCTCGCGACCATCGCGATGCTGTTGCCGATGACCTACAAGCTCACCGACCCGACGTCGGCGCTGATCATGCTCGCCGGCATCTACTACGGCGCGCAGTACGGCGGCTCCACCACCGCCATCCTGGTCAACCTGCCAGGAGAATCGTCCTCGGTGGTCACCACCCTCGACGGCTACCAGATGGCACGGCGCGGCCGGGCCGGTGCGGCGCTGTCGATCTCGGCGATTGGCTCGTTCTTCGCGGGCACGGTCGCCACTTTCCTGCTGGCCGCCTTCGCGCCGCCGCTCGCCGAGGTCGCCTTCAAGTTCGGACCTGCCGAGTATTTCGCGCTGATGGTGCTCGGCCTGATTGCCGCCGTGGTGCTGGCCAACGGCTCGATCCTCAAGGCGCTCGCGATGGTGGTGCTCGGCCTGCTGCTCGGCATGATCGGCACCGATGTCAACTCGGGGGTCGCGCGCTTCTCGTTCGATGTGCCAGAACTCTCCGACGGCATCGAGTTCGCGGTCGTGGCGATGGGCATGTTCGGCTTCGCCGAGATCATCACCAACCTCGAGCAGCGCGAGAACCGCGAGGTGTTCACGAGCAAGGTGGGCAAGATGCTGCCCACCATGGCCGAGTTCAAGCGCTCCATCTTTCCGATGCTGCGCGGCACCACGCTGGGCTCGATCCTCGGCATCCTGCCCGGGGGTGGCGCGGTGCTGGCTTCCTTCGCAACCTATGCGATGGAGAAGAAACTCTCCAAGCATCCGGAGGAGTTCGGCAAGGGCGCGATCGAAGGCGTCGCGGGTCCCGAGTCGGCCAATAACGCCGGCGCCCAGACCTCCTTCATCCCGATGCTCACGCTCGGCATCCCGACCAACCCGGTGCTCGCCCTGATGGTCGCGGCGATGATGATCCACAACATCCAGCCCGGCCCGCAGGTGATGACCAGCAACCCCAAGCTGTTCTGGGGCCTGATCGTCTCGATGTGGATCGGCAACATGATGCTCGTGGTGCTGAACCTGCCGCTGATCGGCATCTGGATCAAGCTGCTCACGGTTCCCTACCGCGTGCTGTTCCCGGCGATCCTGCTGTTCTGCTGCATCGGCTCGTAC
>JBIIHU010000288.1:0-4443 GCA_044235405.1 Burkholderiaceae bacterium | reverse complement strand
CGGGCGCCGACCTCGGCCGCCACCGACACCCGCGCCTCGTGCCAACCGGCGGCCCGGGCCTGCATCCGGGCAAGCTCGGCTCTCCGTCCGGCATCGAGCGCGCCGAACAGATCGAGCTCCCAGGCCGCCTGCGCGAGCAGCGTGTCCTGCGTGCGCAGGAAAGGCGCGCCCCCGAAGCTCACCGGGCCGCGCAGTCGCGCCGCCGCGGCATCGAGGATCGGCAGGCTGGCCGCACCGGCACGGGCGAACTGCTCGCGAGCCTGCGCGATGCGGGCAGCTGCCTGGGCGACACCCGGGCTCGCCTGTTGTGCCGCATCGACGAGGGTCGGCAGCAGCGGGTCGTCCAGGCGCGACCACCAGCCGGCGAGCGCCTCGAGGCTGCCCTCGTGGGGCTGCTGCGCGTGCCAGGCGGAGGCAGCGCTCGCCTCGAGGCGGGCAGGCAGGGACGGCGAGCCAGCGGGCGGGATCGCAGAGCAGCCGGCCCCGAGCGCGCCCGCGGCGAGCAGGAGCGCAAGCCCGGCACCGCGCGTTCGCGGCGAAGGGCTCGCGTCGGCGCGCGCCGGCAGGCGGTGCAGGCAACGGGGGATCAGGTTCATGAGGCTCGCACGGGCACGAAACGGCAGGGACGCCCCTGCCGCGACCGGCGAGCGCAGAGGGCCCGGTCGCTGCGCATCAACGCGCGTCGACCGGGCCGGATTGTACCGGCCCCGTGCTGCCGCTCAGCCGATGGTCTCGCGGGCGATGATCTCGCGCTGGATCTCGGAGGTACCGCCGAAGATCGTGTAGGCGCGCGCATTGAGGTAGCCGGCGACGATCGGGCGGGCATCCTCGTCGAGCGGGGCCTCATCGGCCTCGTGCAGCGGCCGAATCGTCTCCCATACCAGCGCATCGGCGCCGAGCAGGCGAACGCCCAGACGGGTGATCGACTGGTGGATCTCGCTCCAGCGCAGCTTCAGCAGCGAGGAGATGCTGCCCGGATTCTGGCCAGTGCGCAGCGAGGACATCACCCGCAGCTCGGTGGCCTCCAGGGCACGGATGTCGACCTCGATCGCCGAGAGCGCGAGCGAGACGTCCGGATCGTCGAGCGCATTCTCGGGCAGCAGCCGTGCGAGCCTGGCGAGCGCCGCACGCAGGCGACCGGCCGAGATCGCGCCGCCGCGCTCGAACTCGAGCAGGTACTTCGCGATCGTCCAGCCCTGCCCTTCGTCGCCCACGCGGCACGAGACCGGCACCCGCACATCATCGAAGAAGACCTGGTTCACCTCGTGGTCGCCACTCGCGCTGCGGATCGGGCGCACCGTGATGCCTGGGGTATCCATCTCGATCAGCAGGAAGCTGATGCCCTCGTGCTTGCGGGTCTCGGCGTCGCCGGTACGCACCAGCGCGAACATCCGGTTGGCCACATGGGCATGGGTCGTCCAGATCTTGCTGCCGTTGATCACGTAGTGATCGCCGTCCCTGACCGCGCGGGTCTTCAGCGAGGCGAGATCCGACCCGGAGCCCGGCTCCGAATAACCCTGGCACCAGTAGTCGTCGCCGCTCAGGATGCGCGGCAGGTAGTGCGCCTTCTGCTCGGGCGTACCGAAGCGCATGATCACCGGGCCGGCCATCCGCAGGCCGAGGGGCGACACCGACGGCGCGCCGGCCACCGCGCACTCGGTCTCGAAGACCCAGCGCTGCGCGAGCGTCCAGCCAGTGCCGCCGTGCTCGACCGGCCAGGACGGTGCAATCCAGCCTCGGGCATGCAGCTTGCGGTGCCAGCGCAGGCCGATCTCCTTGTCGGAAAATACCGAGGTGTTCAGGCGCGAGGCGCGCACGAGCTCCGGCTCGAGCTGCTGCAGCAGAAAGCTGCGCACCTCGGTGCGGAAGGCGTCGAGCCCGGGCTCGTCGAAGGGCAGCGGCTCGCCGTCGGCCTGATCGTCGACCTCATCGATACCACGGGCCGAGTTGCGCAGAGTCGCGTGACGGCGCAGCTCGCGCTCGCCGCTGCCATGCACCGCGTCGAGCGCGAGCAACCGGCGCAGGTAGCGACCCATGTTGAGCTCCTCGGTGACGCCCATGCCGCCATGCAGCTGGATCGCCTCCTCGGCGATCCGGCGCGCCGCGGCGGCAACCTTGGCGCGCACCGTGGCGGCTGCCAGCGCCCTGCCCTGCGCATCATCCTGTCGATCGGCGCGCGCCAGCCGGTCGATGGTGGCGAACACCAGCGAGCGGGACTCCTCGCAGGCGATCGCCATGTCGGCCATGCGATGACGCAGCACCTGGTTCGTGGCGAGCGGCTTGCCGAACTGCTCGCGGGTTCGCGTGTAGGCGACGGTTGCCGAGAGCATCGCCTGCATCGCGCCGACCGCCTCCGCGCAGGAGGCGACGGCCGCCTGCTGGCACGCCCGCTCGACGGCGGCGGCGGCCCCGTCCGGCAGACGGCAATCATCGGGCAGGCGCACCGCGTCGAAGCGCAGCGCGCAGGCACCGACACCATCGATGCTCGCGAAGGGCTCCACCGCGACTCCGGGGGTATCGCGCGGGACCACGAAGTACAGCGGCTCGCCGCTGCCGTCACTGGCTGCGCGTGCCGACACCAGCCAGGCATCGGCGGCATCGCCCGCCGGCACGACCGACTTGCAGCCCTCGAGTCGCCAGCCCTGCGCTTCGCGGGTTGCCGTGACCGCCGCGCCGCCGCGGGCCGCCCGCCCTGCCTCCTGGAAGGCGGGAACCATCAGGCAGCGGCCTTCACCCATGGCGGGCAGCCAGCGGGCACACTGCTCGGGCGTGCCAGCCTGGGCCAGGGATTCGGCGGCGATCAGGATCGCCTCGAGATAGGGGGTGGCGATCGGGCCGGCGCCCAGGGCTTCGGTCAGCACACAGGCTTCGGCGAGGCCCTGGCCGAGGCCGTCATGCTCGACCGGCAGGGTCATGCCCAGCCAGCCGAAGCCGGCCATGGTCGCCCAGCGCTCGCGCACGCCGACCGCCGCACCCGTGGCGATCTGGTCGGCCACCCAGCGCGCCACGCTGTCGCGCAGCAGGGTCTGCTCTTCGTTCAATCGAAAACGCATCGCTTGCCTCTGTGAGTGAAGGGGTCTGCCAGCGCTCGGTCGGGCGTGCCCCGGGTGAATCAGGGATGGTTGAAAGCGGACCGGGGCTCGCTGCCGCGACGGCGGCGGGGGCTTGAAGCCCGCACGGAGCACCCGCATCTCCCGACCATCATGTTGTCACGATCCCGTGAGGCTTCCATGAACGACTCGAAGACCGCCGTCTCGCGAACCCAGCCGCCCGTGGTGCTGATGCTCGCCAGCCTGCTCGAGCGACTCGAGCGCATGCCCGGTCCCATCGTGGCCCGGCAATACCGCTGGGTCGCGCAGCGGCTTGCCGACGAACTGGGGCGCAGCCCCGACGACGAGCGCCTGCGGGCGATGCTTGACGCACTGCCGGCTGCCGCCGAGGTCTGGGAGAACCTGCACTACGCGCACGCCGGCCTGTGCCGGCGCGACCTCGACGCGGCGATGGCCTCGGAGACCGAGGCCCGCCGGACGATCGAGCGCGCGCGCCGGGCGCAGGGCCCGGCGCCACGCGGCGCCCGCGACTAGCTGCCCACCAGATACAGCGACAGCGGGGGATAGACGCACACGATCAGCAGCCACACGAGCATGATGATCACGAACGGGATGCAAGCCTTGCAGATCGTGCCGAACGACTCCTTGAAGGCGGCCATCGCCACAATGAGGTTCAGGCCCACCGGCGGCGTCAGGTAGCCGATCTCGAGGTTGGCGATCATGATGATGCCGAAGTGGATGGGGTCGAAACCCTTGGCCACGGCCAGCGGCTCGAGCAGCGGCGCCAGGATCAGGATGGCCGAGCCCACGTCCATCAGACAGCCCACGATCAGCAGCAGGATGTTGATGAGGAACATCAGCATCCACCGGTCCTCGATCGAGCCCGTGAGGGCGGCCACCATCTGCTTGGGCGCGCCGGAGTGGTCGAGGATGGTGTTGAGGCTGCCCGCGATGCACAGCAGCGGCAGCAGCGTGGCCAGCAGCTTCGTGGTCTCGAGTATGACGTCGATCAGGTGCTTGGGCGTCATCTGGCGCGTGCCGAGGTAGTGCGTCACCTTCTGCACCAGGCCGGCATCGGCCGGCGCCGGCTTCGCGTTCTCGTCGCGGTGGATGAAGAACTCGATGAAGAGCGCATAGGCAAGCGACACCGCGGCCGACTCCGTCGGGCTGAAAAAGCCCGCGTAGATGCCGCCGATCATGATCAGCGGCAGCATCAGCGCGAAGGCACCGCCGAAAAACGACCGGATCGCCTCCGACACGCTGAACGTGGCGCGCTCCTTGTCGAAGTTCACGATCACCGCATAGGTGATGAACATCAGGGTCAGCAGCAGCCCCGGTCCGATGCCGGCGATGAAGAGCTTGGAGATGTCGCGCTCGGTCATGATCCCGTACA
>JBIIHU010000077.1:0-14090 GCA_044235405.1 Burkholderiaceae bacterium | reverse complement strand
TGGCCCTTCCACTTGCCCGGCTTGATCGTGCCGCCATAGACGTAGATGGCCGGCACGTTGCAGCGCAGGATGCCGATCATGCCGCCAGGCATGTTCTTGTCGCAGCCGCCGATGACGACCACGCCGTCCATCCACTGGCCCTGCACCGCGGTCTCGATGCAGTCGGCGATCACCTCGCGCGAGATCAGCGAGTACTTCATGCCCTCGGTGCCCATCGACATGCCGTCTGAGATCGTCGGCACGCCGAAGGTCTCCGGGTTGGCACCTTCCGCCTTCAGCGCGGCTTCCGCGGCATCGGTCAGCTTCTGCAGACCGCTGTTGCAGGGCGTGATCGTGGAGTGACCGTTGGCGATCCCGATGAAGGGCTTGTTCATGTCGGCCGGCTGGTAGCCCATGCCGTAGTACATTGATCGGTTGGGGGCTCGGGCTACGCCTTCCGTGATATTGCGCGAGCGGCGATTGGCGGGCATGGTGCTGTCTCCTGGTAGGGCGGTGGCTCGTCGTGCGCCTCGTGGCGCGAGCCTTTTGCTGAAACGTCCGAGTATATAAAAACCCTCCCACCCCCGGACGGTGGGCGGATCTGGCCAGTGCCGCGGCACCCGTCGGGCGCGCGGCCTGTCGATGACGACGAGGGAGTCTGATGCGGGCGCACCGTATCGTCGGTTGTGCAGTGGGGCTGGCGGCTGTCGGGCTGGCGGCCGGCCTGCCCTTCATCGATGCCCAGGGCGGTTACGCGGGGCTGTCGCCGCGCTTCCTGCCGATGCTGGTGTGCGCCGGGCTCGCGTCGTGCGGGGCGCTGATCGGGTTTCGTCCCGATGCGCTCGCACCGGTCGACCCGCCTGCCGCGCAGGCCCCGTTCCCGGGGCAGGTCGATGGCACGCGCAGCGTGCCGGCCCGGTCGCTGGCCTGGCTTCTCGGGGGGCTGCTCGGTCACGCGCTGCTGATCGCGCACCTGGGCTTCGTGCTTGCCAGCGTCCTGCTGATGGTCGGCACGGCGCGTGCGTTCGGCAGCCGTCGTCCGCTGCGCGATGCGCTGGTCGGGTTGGCGCTCGCGTTACCGGTGTGGCTGCTGTTCTCGCAGGTGTTCCGGGTGGGGCTGCGGTTGCTGCCCGTCGCGGGCTTCTAGTCGGCGCCTGCAGGCATGTTCGCCGAGACCCTCTCCGCGCTGGCCGGCGGCTTTTCGGCCGCGCTGACGCCGCTCAACCTGCTGTGGGCCTTCGCCGGATGCCTGGTGGGCACGGCGATCGGCGTGCTGCCCGGCATCGGGCCGGCGCTTACCGTGGCGATGCTGCTGCCGCTCACCGCGAAGGTGGAGCCGGCGTCGGCGCTGATCCTGTTCGCCGGCATCTACTACGGAGCGATGTTCGGCGGCTCCACCTCCGCCATCCTGATGAACACGCCCGGCGAGTCGGCCACGCTGATGACCGCTGTCGAGGGCAATGCGATGGCTCGCCACGGGCGCGCCGGGCCCGCGCTGGCCACTGCGGCCATCGGCTCCTTCGTCGCGGGCACCCTTGCCACCGTGCTGCTCACACTGGTGGCGCCGGCCGCTGCCCGCTTCGCGCTGCGCTTCGGGCCTGCCGAATATTTCATGATCATGGTGCTCGCCTTCACCACGGTGTCGGCGGTGCTCGGCGGCTCGGTGCTGCGCGGCCTGACCAGCCTGTTCGCCGGGCTCGCCTTCGGTCTGATCGGCATCGAGGCCACGTCGGGCCAGACCCGCTACGCGCTCGGGCTGCCCGAGCTCTACGACGGCATCGACATCGTCGTCGTCGCGGTCGGGCTGTTCGCCGTCGGGGAGTCCCTGCATGCGGTGCTGGGGCCCCGGCAGGACGGCGCATTGCACCGGGTGAGCCAGGTCCGCATGACCCGCGCCGACTGGCGTCGTTCGCTGCCGGCGTGGCTGCGCGGCAGCTTCATCGGCTTTCCCTTCGGACTGATCCCTGCGGGCGGGGCCGAGATCCCCACCTTCCTTTCCTACGCGACCGAGAAGCGGCTGTCGCGGCATCCCGAGGAATTTGCCGCGCGTGGCGGACCGGGCGCGATCGAAGGGGTTGCCGGTCCCGAGGCGGCCAACAATGCGGCGGTCACCGCAGCGCTTGCGCCGCTGCTCACCCTTGGCATCCCGGTCTCGAGCACCACCGCGATCCTGCTGGCCGCCTTCCAGAACTACAACCTGCAGCCAGGGCCCACCCTGATGCTGAGCTCGGGGGCGCTCGTCTGGACCCTCGTGGCCTCGCTCTACATCGGCAACCTGATGCTGCTCGTGCTGAACCTGCCGCTCGTCGGGCTCTGGGTCCGGGTGCTGCGCGTGCCACCGCCGCTGCTGCACGGGGCGATCCTGGTGTTCGCCACGCTCGGGGCCTACAGCCTGCGGCAGTCGGTCTTCGACCTGCTGCTGCTGGTATTCGTCGGGCTCCTTGGCCTGGCGATGCGCCGTTACGGTTTTCCGACGGCGCCGGTGATCGTCGGCCTGATCCTGGGGCCGATGGCCGAGAAGCAGCTGCGCAACGCGCTGTCCATCAGCCAGGGCGACTGGAGCGTGTTTCTCACGCGGCCGCTGTGCGCGGTGCTTGCCGCCGCGGTGGTGGCCATCCTCGTGCTGCCCCCGCTGCTGCGCCGGCGGCGCGTGTCAGAATGAGCCGACCCCGTCTCCCGGTTCCACCGAGCCCATCGTGATCCTTGTTCATCCGCAGTTCGACCCGGTCGCGCTCGAGCTCGGCCCGCTCGCGATCCGCTGGTACGGCCTGATGTATCTGGTGGCTTTCGCGGCCTTCTACCTGCTTGGCCGTTCGCGGCTCGCCAGTGCGCCGCACGCCTCTGCCAGCGGCCTGACGGTGCCGCACCTCGACGACCTGCTCTTCCATGGCGCGCTCGGCGTGGTGATCGGTGGACGTCTGGGCTATGTGCTCTTCTACAAACCGGGCTACTACCTCGCGCACCCGCTCGAGATTCTCGCGGTCTGGCAGGGCGGCATGGCCTTTCACGGTGGCCTGCTGGGCGTGATCATCGCGGTCGCGCTGTGGTGCCGGCGGCGCGGCCTGCGTTTCTGGCCGGTCATCGATTTCATCGCCCCGCTGGTGCCGCTGGGTCTGGCGGCCGGCCGTCTGGGCAACTTCATCAACGGGGAACTCTGGGGCCGACCCACCGGCGCGAACTGGGGCATGGTGTTCCCGCAGGCCGGCGACGCGCTGGCGCGGCATCCGTCGCAGCTCTACCAGTTCGCGGGCGAGGGACTGCTGCTCTTCGCCCTGCTGTGGTGGTATTCGCGGCGACCGCGCCCGGCGGCAGCGGTATCGGGCCTGTTCCTGGGCGGCTACGGGCTCGCGCGCTTCATGGCCGAGTTCGGACGTCAGCCCGATGCTTTTCTGGGGCTGCCCGCGGCCGGGCTCAGCATGGGCCAGTGGCTGTCGCTGCCGATGATCGTCATCGGCCTGCTGCTGTGGCGGCGGGCGCTGGCGGCGCCTCGCTGAGTTGCCGTCCCTCGCATGGTTCGGCACAGGCCCCTCGCGATGCCATCACACGAACGAGAATTCCGGAGGAGACCCCGATGACCGCTACCCGTCGACAGATCCTTGCCGCCGCCGCGGCGACGCTGGCCGCGCCCGCTGTCCGTGCACAGGCTTCCGGCTGGCCCTCGCGGCCGGTTCGCCTGATCGTGCCCTTTCCCCCCGGCGGCGGCACCGATGCCTTCGCCCGGCCGCTCGCCAAGGTGCTCAGCCAGAATCTAGGCCAGCAAATGGTCATCGACAACCGCGGCGGCGCCGGAGGCACGCTGGGTGCCGAGCTCGCCGCCAAGTCGGTGCCCGACGGCTACACCTTCCTGGTGGGGGCGGTGCATCACACGATCGCCGTCTCGATGTACCCGAAGCTCGGTTACGAACTCCAGAAGGACCTGCTGCCGGTGACGGTGCTGTCGCAGGTGCCCAATGTGGTCGTCGTCAATCCGCAACGGGTGCCGGCGCGCAGCTTCGCCGAGTTCCAGGCCTATGTCCGAGCCAACCCGGGGCGCCTCAACTATGCGTCCGCCGGCAACGGCACCACGCATCACCTGACCGTCGAGCTCTGGAAGACGCTGACGCGCAGTTTCGCGACCCACATCCCGTACCGGGGGGCTGGTCCGGCGCTGCAGGACCTGCTCGCCGGCCAGGTCGACTTCATGTTCGACGGACTGGGCAGCGCGATCCCGCATATCAAGGCGGGCAAGCTGGTGCCGCTCGCGGTCACGTCGGCGCAGCGCTCGCCGGCGCTTCCCGACGTGCCCACGCTCGATGAGGCCGGGGTCAAGGGCTACAGCGCGCGCACCTGGTACGCGCTGTGGGCGCCCGCAGGCACCCCGCGCGACATCGTGCTGAAGATGCAGCAGGAAACCGCGCGGGCCCTGGCCGGTGCGGAGTTGCGCGGCATCTGGCAGGGGCTCGGCGCCGAGTCTGGCGGTCAGCCGCCCGACGAGATGGCGAAGCTGGTCGACGCCGAGATCGCCAAGTGGGCGAAGGTCGTGCGGGACTCCGGCGCCCGACTCGACTGATGCGTGCGCAAGCAACCATGCCTTCAGGGGTCGTCGAGACCCCGCCAGAACCTGCCAATCCCCGCCAATCCCCGCGACACCCCTACCTTTCCAGCATCCTGCTGCGCCCATCCGATGCCCGACACCGATTCCCGCCGCCCTGACGCGAACCTCTACACGATCCTGTCCGGGGGCTTTCCGGCCGACCGTGCCGCCTGTGCGATCGACTCCTTCGACGCCGCAGGCGAGTCGCGCCAGTACAGTTGGTCCGACATCGATCGCGAGACCGGCCGCCTGGCCAGCCTGCTCGTCGCCCTTCGGCTGCCGGCCGGCGCGAGGGTCGCGGTGCAGGTCGACAAATCGCCCGAGGCCCTGTTGCTGTATCTCGCCACGCTGCGCGCTGGGCTGGTCTACCTGCCGCTGAACAGCGCCTATCAGGCGGCCGAACTCGAGTACTTCCTCGGCGACGCGCAGCCGTCGGTCGTCGTGTGCTCGCCCGCGTCGCACGCGCGCCTCGAGCCGATCGCGCGCGCCGCCGGCGTCGCGCACCTGTTCACGCTCGGCGAACGCCGCGATGGCACGCTGCTGCCGGCTGCAGCCGCGTTCCAGGATGGTTTTGTCACGGTGCCGCGCTCGTCCGATGACCTCGCCGCGATTCTCTACACGTCAGGCACCACCGGTCGCAGCAAGGGCGCGATGCTGTCGCATGCCAATCTCGCCTCGAACGCCCAGGTGCTGCACCACTACTGGCGCTGGCGCCGGGGCGATGTGCTGCTGCACGCGCTGCCGATCTTCCATGTGCACGGCCTGTTCGTGGCCAGCCATGGCGCGCTGCTGTCGGGCAGCAAGATGATCTGGCTCTCCCGCTTCGATCCCGCGCAGGTGGCGGCGCTGCTGCCGCGCGCCACCGTGTTCATGGGCGTACCCACGATGTACGTGAGGCTGCTCGACCATCCGGGATTCACCGCCGACAGCGCCGCCGGCATGCGGCTGTTCGTGTCGGGGTCGGCGCCGTTGCTGCCCGATACCTTCCGGCAGTTCGAGGCGCGCACCGGTCAGCGCATCCTCGAGCGCTACGGCATGTCCGAAACCGTGATGCTCACCTCCAACCCCTGCGACGGCAATCGCGTGGCCGGCACCGTCGGCCTGCCGCTGCCCGGCGTGTCCGTGCGGGTCGTCGACGACACCGGCCGCGGCTTGGCTGCCGGCGAGATCGGCGGCATCGAGGTGCGCGGACCCAATGTCTTCGGGGGCTACTGGCGGATGCCCGAGAAGACACGTGAGGAGTTCACCGCCGACGGCTGGTTCCGTACCGGCGATGTCGGTCGCTGGGATGCGAACGGCTACCTGTCGATCGTCGGGCGCAGCAAGGACCTGATCATCTCGGGGGGCTACAACGTCTATCCGAAGGAGATCGAGTCGTGGCTGGACGACATGCCCGGCGTCTTCGAGTCGGCCGTGATCGGCGTGCCGCATCGGGATTTCGGCGAGGCCGTCACCGCGGTCGTCGTGCCCCAGCCCGGCGCGGTGCTCGACGAGGCGGCGCTCATCGCGTCGCTGAAGGGCCGCATTGCCGCCTTCAAGGTGCCCAAGCGCATCCATGTGCTGACCGAGCTGCCGCGCAACGCGATGGGCAAGGTGCAGAAGAACCTGCTGCGCGAACGCTTCGGCGGCTGACGCGGAACCTGTGATCGAATCCCGCGGGCTCGGGGGATTCGGCCGCAGGCTGTCAATCGAGGCTGTCGAGACCGAGCAGCAGCGGCCGGGCGAATGCCCGGTCGGCGCCTCGCGGCTCCAGTCCCGCAGCCCAGCGCGGCAGCGTCGCTGTCGCATTGATCATCGAGCCCACCAGGTGCGCGGCCACCGTCGGGTCGAGCGGCCGTATCGATCCGTCGATCAGACCGTCAACGACGAACCAGCGCAGCTGCTCGTTGAGGCGGTCCTGTGTCTGCAGGACCCGGATTCGCCGATCGGGGGGCAGTGCGCTGACGGCGGTCATTCGCAGCAGCGGCCCCTGTGCCGACAGCTGGTAGCGCACCAGCAGGCGCGCGGTGCGCGATAGCCGATCCCAGCCGCTGCCGCCGGAGGCGCGCGCTGCCGCGATCGCCCTGCCGATGGTTGCCTGCGACCGTTCGAAGCAGGCGCCGATCAGGTCTTCCTTGTTGTCGTGGTGGTGATAGAAAGATCCCTTGGTCAGGTTCAGGCGCGCCGCGATCCGTTCGACCGAGGCGCCACGAAAGCCCTGCTCATTGATCAGCTGGGTCGCCACGCGCAGGAAGTCCTGCTCGGGGCCGGCGCCGGTGGGCGATGCGCCGGAGATGGCGTGCTCGTCCGGGTCGAGCATCGGATCGTCGTCGTCGGCCCAGATGGCTCGGCTGCCCGCGATGCCGTCGAGGGCGATGTCGCAGACCCTCTCGGCCATCAGACCGATGTCGCCGGGTTCGACCCGCCGGGCCAGCAGGCGCGAATTGGCGATCGACAGCAGCAGATGGGAGCGGGCGTTGAGCAGCGCACGCTCGCCGCCGCCCGCGGTGGTCGGGCTGTCGCCGATGCCCGAGGCCTGCGCCGCCCCGGAGCCGCCAGCACCGCCAGCACCGCCAGCACCGCCTGAACCGCCTGAACCGCCTGAACCGCCTGAACCGCCTGAACCGCCAGCGTTTCCCGTCGCGTCCGCGCCGCGCTCCAGCAGTCGGCGAACCCGGCGGAACATCGTGCCGTAGGCCTCGAAGACCTCCGCCGCATGCGAGGGCGGCAGTGCGCGGATCTCGTTGTAGGTCACCAGCGTCGGCCGCTGCCCGAGCACGATCTGCTGTTCGATCGCGTAGGAGCCGCGGATGAACGCGGCAATCCGTTCGCGCAGTGTCGGGTGCACCGCCGAGGCGAGGGCGACCTCGGTCTGGGCCTCGATCGCGCGCAGGAAGCAGGCGCTGGCCAGATCCTCCTTGCGCTTGTAGTAGTAGGTGACGCTGTTGGTGGCCAGGCCGAGCGCGCGGCCGACTTCGGCGAGCGTCGCGCCCTTGACGCCATGATCGTTGAAGACTCTTGCGGCGGCCTCGAGCACGGCTTCGCGCTTTCGCAGGAAGCGCAGCGTCTGCACAGGCTGCGCCGAGGCCTGGTCGAGACGGTCGTTCACCGTGTCTTCCGATGCGGGTGCGGCCAGGACTCGCCGGGCGTCTGGGGGGCCGGCTCAGACCGGGTGAAGGTGACAGGCCACCGCGCGTCCGCTCGCACCGGTTGCCAGCGGCGGCTCCTCGGTTCGGCAGCGTTCGGTCGCATGCGGGCAGCGCGTATGGAAGCGGCAGCCGCTGGGCGGTGCGAGCGCGCTGGGCACTTCCCCCGAGACCACCACTCGTTCGCGTCGCGCCTCGACGGCGGCATCGGCCACCGGGATCGCGGCGAGCAGCGCCTGCGTGTACGGGTGCAGCGGTTCCCGGTAGAGGTCGTCGCGCGAGGCGATCTCGACGATCTTGCCGAGGTACATCACCGCGATGCGATCGCTGATGTGACGCACCACCGCGAGGTCATGGGCGACGAAGACATAGGACAGGCCGAGGCGCTCCTGCAGGTCCATGAAGACATTGACCACCTGTGCCTGGATCGACACGTCGAGCGCCGACACCGGTTCGTCGCAGACGATCAGCCCCGGCTCGAGCGCCAGCGCGCGCGCGATGCCGATGCGCTGGCGCTGGCCGCCGGAAAACTCGTGCGGGTAGCGCTCGGCCATGTCGGGCAGCAGGCCGACCGTCGCGAGCAGGCCGGCGATCTTTGCCTCGTAGGCCGCGCGGTCGGCATCGAGCCCGTGTACCTGCAGCGGTTCGCCGATGATGTCGCGCACCCGCATGCGCGGGTTCAGCGAGCCGTAGGGATCCTGGTAGACCATCTGCATCCGGCGACGGATCGGGCGCATCTGGCCTCGATCCAGGCGCGTGATGTCCTTGCCCTCGAAGACGATGCTGCCCGCGGTCGGCTCGAGCATCCGCAGGATGGCCAGCCCGGTGGTCGACTTGCCGCAGCCGCTCTCGCCGACCAGGCCGAGAGTCTCGCCGCGCTTCAGGCTGAAGGAGACGCCATCGACGGCGTGCACGGTGGCCACGCGCTTCTGGACGATCACACCCCGTGTGACCGGGAAGTGCACCTTCAGGTCGCGCACCGAGAGGATGTCATCGGCCGGCGCGACGGGCGCGCCCGCGTCGTGACGTGGAGCTTGGGCGGTCTCAGTCATCGACGAAGCAGGCCTTCTGGTGGTTGGGAGCGATCTCGCGCAGCACCGGCCGTTCGCTGCGGCAGCGCTCGGTGGCGAGCTTGCAGCGCGGCGCGAAGGCACAGCCCGGGGGCAGCGCCGACAGGTCGGGTGGCGAGCCTTCGATCGGCACGAGCCGGCGTCGGGTATCGCCATCGAGCCTCGGGATCGAGGCCATCAGACCGCGGGTGTAGGGGTGCGCCGGTCGTGCGTACAGATCGGCGGCGGCTGCGGTTTCGACGACCCGGCCGCCGTACATCACGATGACCCGGTTCGCGTAGCGCGCGACGACCCCGAGGTCGTGCGTGATCAGGATCAGCGCCGAGTTAGCCTTCTTGGCGAGGTCCTGGAGAAGGTCGAGGATCTGCGCCTGCACGGTGACATCGAGCGCCGTGGTCGGCTCATCGGCGATGATCAGCTGCGGTTCGCAGGCCAGCGCCATCGCGATCATCGCCCGCTGGCGCATGCCGCCCGAGAACTGGTGCGGATAGGCATTGACGCGCGCCGCCGCATCGGGGATGCGCACCAGCCCGAGCAGTTCGCGGGCCCGTGCGAGCGCCCCCTCCCAGGGCGTGCCACGGTGCAGGTTGACCGGCTCACCGATCTGGCGCCCGACGGTGATCGCCGGGTTCAGCGACGACATCGGCTCCTGGAAGATCATCGCGATCCGGTTGCCCCGGATCGCCCGGATGCCGCGATCGTCGAGCTCGAGCAGGTTGGTGCCATCGAACAGGATCTCCCCGCCGACGATTCGCCCCGGCGGGTCGGGGATCAGCCTCAGGATCGACAGCGCGGTGACGCTCTTGCCCGAACCCGATTCCCCGACGATGGCCACGGTCTCGCCGGCGGCGACGTCGAAGGAGACATCGTCGACGGCGGTGACCGTGCCGCGTTCGGTGCGAAAGCGCGTCGTCAGACCGCGAACGCTCAGAAGAGGCTTGCTCATGTCCGCAGACCCGCGGGAATCGAAGGCCGGGTGCGCGAGCTCACTTGAAGCCCATCTTCTGCTTGAGTTCCTGGTCGACCCACAGGCGGGCATAGATCGGGCCGGGGCGTACCGCGCCGGCGCGCAGCTCGCCGCCGTAGTTCTTCACCCAGGGCCACCAGGCGGTGTAGGTGTAGCCGGTCGGCAGCCAGATGTAGGGCGCCTTGTCGAGGACCTCGCGCGTCATCTCCTTGAGCATCTGCTGGCGCTTGCCTTCGTCGCGCTCCGCGTACATCGCCCATACCTTCTTGTCGAGCGCCGGGTCGGAGTACTTGGACGGATTCCAGAGCTGGCCGGTGACGAAGCTCTTGCGGATCGAGGTGCTCGGGTTCGTGTGGCCGTTGTCCATGAAGTAGCCGGGCCCGTGCGTGCTCGAGGTCATCCGCGACAGGAAGGCGCCGTACTCGAGCGGCTCGATCTGCAGCTTCACGCCGACCTTCTCGAGGTAGGCCGCGACCATCGGAATCAGGTCCATGTGCACCGGGCTGCACGAGCAGACCTGCACCTTGAAGCTGAATCCGTTGGGATGGCCGGCCTCGGTCAGCAGGCGCTTTGCCTTCACGGGATCGAAGGTGAAGAGTTCCTTCACCGAGTCGGGCATCGCCGACAGCGGCTCGTAGTAGCCGGTGTAGTCGGGATGCATCGGGTAGCCGAGCATCTCGGCGTTGCCGCCCCAGAACGACTTGACGATCTCCTGCTTGTTGACCGCCATGTTCAGCGCGCGGCGCACGCGGATATCGTCGAAGGGCTTCTGGTCGACCCGCATCGCGAGGAAGGTGCCGACCATCGCGAGCGACCGATCCCACTTCAGCTGCGGCGCGTTGCGCTTGAGCTCGTCGACCGCGCTCCAGCGCACCGCCTCGTGGATGTCGAGCCTGCCGGTGCGCAGCGCCGCGTAGGACGCCGCCTCATCCTTCATCGTCCGGTAGATCACGCGGTCGACGAAGGGGATCCTGTACTGCTGCCCGCCGATGGTCTCGCGGTCCCAGTAGTTGGGGTTCTTCGTGAAGGTCGTCTGGTTGCCGTTGACGAAGTCGGTCAGCATGAACGGGCCGGTGCCGTTGTGGTTCTTCCAGTCCTTGGCGCCGGCGGCGATCACTTCCTTCGGGAAGATGCCCGAGTAGTAGCCCCAGCCGAAGCGGTAGTCCCACTCGGCGAAGTAGTCCTTGAATGTGAACATCACGGTATGGCGGTCGGTGGCCTCGACCTTCGTGATGTGGTCGAAGAAGGTGGGTACCTTCTTCGGACTGTTGTTCAGGTGGTTGTAGGTGAAGACCACGTCGTCGGCGACCAGTTCGCGCGCGGCCATCACGCCCTTCTTCTCGGGGAACATCACGCCCTTGCGCAGCTTGATCTCGACGCGCAGCGGGTTCTCCATCCAGCGCCAGCTCTCGGCGAGCTCGCCGCGGATCGCGTCCAGCGGCAGCCATGCGTCGGCGACGAACTGATGCTTGCCGCCCCGGCTTCGCGCCTTGCTCAGGTCGGCGACGAACAGCTGCTCGAAGTACTGGCCACTGTCATGGTTGGCCTTCCAGTTCCAGTCGGCCGGATCCCACGTCAGCGCGTTGATCGTGTAGTAGACGTTCGCGATGTTGACGGTGCCGCCGTACTGCGGCCGCTCGGCCGCGGGCTGCGCGAGCGCCGGCGATGCCGCCGCAGCCAGCGCGGCGCCCAGGGCGCTCGCGCGCAGTGCCCTGGCCAGGGTGGATAGCTTCATGGCTGTCTCCTTCGGGGTGGCGGGCGGCCGGGCATGGCCGCCGGTTGCGGGGTCAACGATCGCTGGCCGCGGCTTGCGCAGTCGACGATCCCGGTCGGCGGTTTGCGCTGATCAGCGGAAACCCATCTTCTGCTTCAGTTCCTGGTCGATCCACAGCCGCGCGTAGATCGGGCCCGGGCGCACCGCGCCGGCGCGCAGCTCGCCGTTGTAGTTCTTGACCCACGGCCACCACGCGCTGTAGATGTAGGGCGTCGGCAGCCAGATGTAGGGCGCCTTGTCGACGATCTCGCGCGTCATCTCCTTCAGCATCTGCTGCCGCTTGCGCTCGTCGCGCTCGGCGTACATCGCCGCGACCTTGCGATCGAGCGCCGGGTCCGAGTAGTTCGACGGATTCCAGGTCTGGCCGGTGACGAAGCTCTTGCGGATGGTGGTGGTCGGGTTCGTGTGCCCGTTGTCCATGAAGTAGCCGGGGCCGTTGGTCTTGGAGGTCATCCGCGACAGGAAGGCGCCGTACTCCAGCGGCTCGAGCTGCATCTTCACGCCGACCTTCTCGAGGTAGGCCGCGACCATCGGCGCGAGCTCCATATGCACCGGGCTGTTCGCGTTGACCTGCGCCCGGAACGTGAAGCCGTTCGGGAAACCGGCTTCGGCGAGCAGCTTCTTCGCCTTTGCGGGGTCGAACGTGAACAGCTCCTTGACCGAGTCGGGCATCGCCGACAGCGGCTCGTAGTAGCCGTCGTAGTCGAGGTGCATCGGGTAGCCGAACAGCTCGGCATTGCCGCCCCAGAAGGACTTGACGATCTCCTGCTTGTTGACCGCCATGTTCAGCGCGCGGCGCACGCGGATGTCGTCGAAGGGCTTCTGGTCGACGCGCATCGACAGGAAGGTGCCGTTGGTCGACAGCCAGCGCGACCACTTCAGCTGCGGTGCGTTCTTCTTCAGTTCGTCGACCGCGCTCCAGCGCACCGACTCCATGATGTCGAGCCTGCCGGTACGCAGTGCGGCGTACGCGGCGGCCTCATCCTTGATCGTGCGGTAGGTCAGGCGGTCGATGAAGGGCAGCTTGTAGGGCTGCCCGCCGAGAGTCTCGCGATCCCAGTAGTTGGGGTTACGGACGAAGGTGGTCTGGTTGCCGTTGACGAACTCGGTCAGCATGAACGGACCGGTGCCGTTGTGGGTCTTCCAGTCCTTGGCGCCGGCCGCGATCACTTCCTTCGGGAAGATGCCCGAGTAGTAGCCCCAGCCGAAGCGGTAGTCCCACTCGGCGAAGAACTCCTTGAACGTGAACAGCACCGTGTGGCGGTCGGTGGCCTCGACCTTCGTCAGGTGGTCGAAGTAGGTCGGGATCTTCTTCGGGCTGTTGTTCAGGTGGTTGAAGGAGAAGACGACGTCGTCGGCGACCAGTTCGCGCGCGGCCATCACGCCCTTCTTCTCGGGGAACATCACGCCCTTGCGCAGCTTCACCTCGAGCCGCAGCGGGTTCTCCATCCAGCGCCAGCTCTCGGCGAGCTCGCCGCGGATCGCGTCGAGCGGCAGGTAGGCATCGGCGTAGAACGGGTGCTTGCCGCCCGCCTTGCGCGACTTCGAGAGGTCGGCCACGAACAGCTGCTCGAAGTACTGGCCGGTGTCGTGGTTGGCCTTCCAGTTCCAGTCGGCCGGGTCCCAGGTCAGGGCGCTGATCGTGTAGTAGACGGTGGCGACATTCAACGTGCCGCCGTATTTCGGCGTTTCAGCGGGGGCTTGCGCGACTGCGCTGCCCGCGCCGAACGCCAGCGCCGCCGCCGCCGCTGCAGCGCGTGCCAGGGATCGGAGCTTGGTTCGGGACATCGACTTCTCCTGGGGGTGGGGCCGCGCGGGGCTTCGTCGAGCCGTCCCGCGCAGGTGCAAAAGGGGGTCTTGTCGGGCTCGCGGGGCGATCGGGCCGGCCGGCGCTGCGCCGCTGTCAGCGCGAGCCGCGAAGCCGCGGGTCGAGCAGGTCGCGCAGTGCGTCGCCGAACACATTGGTTGCGTACACAACCACCGTCAGGCAAAGGCCGGGCGCGAGCGCAAGCCACGGGCCCTGGAACATGTACGTGCGGCCCGCGCCCGACAGCATGCCGCCCCACGTGGGGGCTGGCGGCGGCACGCCGAGGCCCAGGAACGACAGGCCGGATTCGGCCAGGATCACTGCGCCCACGCGCGTCGTGAACAGCACGATGATCGGCGGCAGAATGTTCGGCAGGATGTGGCGCAGCAGAATGCGGCCGGTGCCGGCGCCGATCGACTGGGCCGCGTGCACGTACATGTTCTCGCGCACCGACACCACCGCGCTGCGGATGATCCGTGAGCCTGCGATGCCCAGCAGCAGGCCGAGGGTGCCGATGATCTGCGGCATGCCGGGGCCGAGCACCGACACGACGACGATCAGGATGATCAGGTCGGGGAAGCTCATCCAGGCGTCGACGACGCGCTGCGTGACCATGTCGGTCTTGCCGCCGAGGTAGCCCGTCAGGATGCCGATCACGACCGACACGACCGTGGCGAGCGTGGCTGCCGACAGCCCGATGATCACCGACAGCTGCGCGCCGTACAGGCAGCGCGACAGCATGTCGCGACCGAGGTTGTCGGTGCCGAAGGGGAACTCCAGCGACGGCGGCTTCAG
>JBIIHU010000076.1:0-14096 GCA_044235405.1 Burkholderiaceae bacterium | reverse complement strand
TGGTGAGGGACTATGGGGAAGAACGGTTTGCTGTTCCGATTGCAAAGGCGATTGCTGCTCGCCGCCGGCACGCCGGTGACGCCGCGCTTCGCACCACAGGCGAGCTTGCCGGCCTCGTGGCGGGCGTCGTCCGCAGCCGTCGCGCGAAGCCGCAGGCGGGCAAGGACCCGGCCACCCGCACCTTTCAGGCTCTACGGATTCACGTCAATGCCGAGCTCGAGGAACTCGAGGGCGGTCTGAATGCGGCGCTCGGCTGCCTGCGCCCGGGCGGGCGCCTCGCGGTGATCAGCTTCCACTCGCTCGAGGATCGCATGGTCAAGCGCTTCATCGCGCGCGAAAGCGGTCGCGACGCGCCCCGCGACCCGGTGCGTGGCGGTCTCGCGGCCGGCGTGCGGCTGCGGCTGAGGGCGCTCGCGCGCGTGCTGCCCTCGCCGCGGGAGTGCGAGGCCAATCCGCGTGCCCGCTCGGCGGTGCTGCGGGTGGCCGAGCGCCTCGAAGACGAGGTGGTCGCGTCATGACCCGGCTGAACATCGTGCTTGCGATCGTGCTCGTCGCCTGCGCGCTCGGGCTGGTCACCTCGCAGCAGCGCGCGCGCCGCCTGTTCATCGACCTCGAACGGGCCCAGGTCCGTGCGCAGCAGCTCGAGGTGCGCTGGGATCAGCTCCAGCTCGAGCAGAGCAGTCTCGCGAAGTCGTCGCTGGTCGATGCGAAGGCGCGTCGCGAGCTCGGCATGCAGCCGCCGGCAGCCGATCGAACGCTGCACCTGAGCGTCGATGTGCTGGCGCAGGCCCGCGCCCGGGAGGCCCGGCGGTGAGCCGCAGCGTCCCCTACGCGCCCAACCCGCTGCTGCGGGTCAAGCTGCCCGCCTACCGTTCCCGGCTGCTGATGTTCGGGGTGGCGGTCGCCTTCCTCGCGCTGATCGGTCGCGCGGTCTGGCTGCAGGTGATGGACCAGGATTTCCTGCAGCGCCAGGGCGAGGTGCGCTACGGGCGCACGGTCGAGCTGCCGGCTTCGCGCGGCAAGGTGCTCGACCGCGGCGGTCAGGTGCTCGCCTCGAGCCTGCCGGCGCGAGCGGTCTGGGCCTCGCCGGAGGAGATGCGCGCGAACCCGGGGGGCGGTGCCACGCCGGCGCAGCTCGCCGAACTCGCCCGCCTGCTCCAGATGCCGGCGGCCGAGATCGAGCGGCGCCTCGATGCGCCCGGCAAGACCTTCGTCTACCTGAAGCGGCAGGTCGAGGCCGATGTCGCCGAGCGGGTGCGCGAGCTCGCGATCCCCGGCGTCCACCAGCGTCGCGAGTACAAGCGCCACTACCCGGAGGGCGAGATGCTCGCCCACGTGGTCGGCTTCACGAACGTCGAGGACGCGGGGCAGGAGGGCATCGAGCTCGCGCGCGAGCAGGAGCTCGCCGGTCGGCCCGGCAGCCGCCGCGTGCTGCGCGACAACTTCGGTCGCGTCATCGAGGATGTGGGCACGCTTCGCGAGCCGCTCGACGGACGCGACCTGCAGCTGTCGATCGACGCGAAGATCCAGTTCCACGCCTTCGCGGCCCTGCGCGATGCGGTGCGCGAGCACCGTGCGCGTGCCGGCGCGGTCGTGGTGCTCGATGTGCGCACCGGCGAGGTGCTCGCGCTGGCCAACCTGCCCACCTACAACCCGAACGAGCGCGGCCAGCTGTCGGGCGCCCAGCTTCGCAACCGCGTGATCACCGACACCTTCGAGCCGGGCTCGACGATGAAGCCCTTCACGACCGCGCTCGCGCTCGAGTCGGGCCGCTTCAGTCCGCAGTCGGTGATCCAGACCGCCCCGGGTCGCATGACGATCGGCTCGGCCACCATCGGCGACGTGCATGCCTACGGCGCGCTCACCGTCGAGGAGGTGCTGCAGAAATCCTCCAACGTCGGGACCGTCAAGATGGCACTGACGGTGCCGCCCGAGGCGATGTGGAACCTGTTCACCGCGGTGGGCTTCGGCTCGGCGCCGGAACTTGGCTTTCCGGGGGCGGTGGCCGGCCGCGTGATGCCGCATCGCAGCTGGCGACCGATCAACCAGGCGACGATGTCCTACGGTTATGGCATCTCGGTGTCGCTGATCCAGCTGGCGCGCGCCTACACGGTGTTCGCCCGCGACGGCGACATGGTGCCGCTCACGATGCTGCGCATCGACGAGCCGGCAACCGGCGTGCAGGTCATCCAGCCGGGCACCGCGCAGGCCGTGCGCCGCATGCTCGAGCTGGCCGCTGGTCCGGGCGGCACCGCGCCGAAGGCCCAGGTGGCGGGCTATCGCGTCGGCGGCAAGACCGGCACCGCGCACAAGATCGAGAACGGCCGCTACAACAGCAAGTACATCGCCTCCTTCGTCGGTTTCGCGCCGGTCTCCGACCCGCGCATCGTGGTCGCGGTGATGATCGACGAGCCCTCGGCCGGCCAGCACTACGGCGGTCAGGTCGCCGCGCCGGTGTTTTCCCGGATCGCCGGCGACGCGCTGCGCGCCCTGCGGGTGCCGCCCGATGCGCCGCAGGCCAACCGCGTGATCCCGGCCGAGCCGGTACCGGAGGAATCGTGAACGCCGTGCCTTCGGCCTTCGAGCGCAGTCGCGAGACCCGCTGGGACGAGCCGCTCGCCGACGCGATCGGCGCCTGGCTGCGGGCGCGGCTCGCCCCGGGGGCCGCGCTGGTCGCCGACAGCCGCGCGCTGCGCGCCGGCGACGCCTTCTTCGCGTGGCCAGGGCGCCAGAGCGACGGTCGGGCGTGGATCGGCGATGCGCTGGCCCGCGGTGCCGCCGCGGTGCTGCACGAGCCGGGCGACGGGGTCGCGCTGCCGGTCGGCGTTGCGGCGCTGCCGGTGCCCGGCCTCGCCGGCCTCGCCGGCCCGATCGCTGCAGCCTTCCACGGTCGCGTCGCCGAGCGGCTTCGGGTGGTGGCGGTTACCGGCACCAACGGCAAGACCAGCGTGAGCCAGTGGGTCGCGCGCGGGCTCGCGGCGCCCGGGCGTCCGTCGGCGGTCATCGGTACGCTGGGCGCCGCGCTGCAACCCGATGCGTCGCCCCTCGCCCTCGAGGGCGCTGCGCTGACCACGCCGGACGCGCTGTCGCTGCAGCGCGTGCTCGCCGATTTCGCCGCGCGTGGCGCGCGCAGCGTCGCGCTCGAGGCCTCGTCGATCGGGCTCGACCAGGGGCGCCTGAACGGCACCCCGATCGAGGTCGCCGCGTTCACGAACCTCGGGCGCGATCACCTCGACTACCACGGCGAGATGGCCGACTACGAGCGCGCCAAGGCGCAGCTCTTCGCGTGGCCCGCGCTGCGGGCCGCAGTCTTCAACGGCGACGATCCGGCCAGTGTCGCGATGCTCGCCGCCCTCGACGCGGTCCCCCGCGCGTGGCCGGTGATGCGCATCGTCTTCGGCCAGACGCCCGGCGCGCACGGTGCGCGCGGCGACCGCATGCTGCTGGCCGAGCGCATCGTCGAGGACGCACAGGGCATCGGCTTCAGCATCGGCGGCGACTTCGGTCGCGCCGACGTGCGGCTGCAGCTGCTTGGCCGATTCAACGTCGGCAACGCGCTGGCCGCCGCCGGCTGCTGGCTCGGACTGGGCATGAGCTTCGCCGACGTCGTCGAGCGGCTGGGCCGCATCGAACCGGTCGAAGGCCGCATGCAGTGCGTCGGCCACCGCGGCGGCCCGCTGGCCGTGATCGACTACGCGCACACGCCCGATGCGCTGGCAAGCGTGCTCGATGCGCTGCGTCCGGTGGCGATGGCCCGCGGCGGCGCGCTGTGGTGCGTCTTCGGGGCTGGCGGCGAACGCGACGCCGGCAAGCGGCCGCTGATGGGCTGGATCGCCGAGCGTGGCGCCGACCGGCTGGTGATCACCTCCGACAACCCCCGCTCGGAGGAGCCGTTCCGGATCGTCTCCGACCTCCGCGCCGGGCTCAGCCGCGAACCCTTCGCCACCGAGCTCGACCGGGGCCGCGCGATCGCGCAGGCGCTGGCGATGGCGGGCCGCGACGATGTCGTGCTGATCGCCGGCAAGGGCCACGAGCGCACCCAGGAGATTCGCGGCAGGCGTCTGCCCTTCTCCGATCTCGAGCATGCGCGTGACGCGCTCGCCTCGCGTGCTCGCAGCGAGACCGCGCCGCGGCCGGCCGACATCGCCGCGGGGATTCCCGATGTTTGATCTGCGCGAGGCGCTCGGCTGGTTGTCCGCCGGCCGCCTGCTTGGCAGCGGCGCGACCCGGATCGGCTCGGTGTGCACCGACAGCCGCGCGCTCGCGCCAGGCTGCCTGTTCGTCGCGCTGCGTGGCGAGCGCTTCGATGCGCACGACTTCGTCGCATCGGCCTTTGCCGGCGGCGCCGCCGCGGTCATGGTCGAGCGGCCGGTGGCCGGCCTGCGCGAACCGGCGCTGATCGTCGGCGACACACGACGCGCCTATGGCGAGATCGCCGCCGGCTGGCGGCGGCGCTTCCGGCTGCCGGTGATCGGCGTTGCCGGCAGCAATGGCAAGACGACCGTCAAGACGATGCTCGCCGCGATTCTCGCGCAGGCCTTCGGCGAGGACGGCCGTCTGGCGACCGCGGGCAACCTGAACAACGAGATCGGCGTGCCCGCCACGGTGCTGCGCCTGGGGCCGGCCCATCGAGCGGCCGTGATCGAGCTCGGCATGAACCATCCCGGCGAGATTGCCTGGGTCGCGCATGTCGCGGCCCCGACGATCGCGCTGGTCAACAACGCGCAGCGCGAGCATCAGGAGTTCCTCGGCTCGGTGCGTGCGACCGCGATCGAGAACGGTGCAGCGATCGCGGCATTGCCCGGCGACGGCATCGCGGTCTTCCCGGGCGACGACGAGCACGCGTCGCTGTGGCGTGAACTCGCCGCGACCCGCCGCTGCCTGAGCTTCGGCCAGCAGGCGGGCTGCGATGTGTTCGCCGAGCCGCACGCGAAGCCCGATGCCTTCGAGATCCGTACCCCCGACGGGACGCTCGGCGTGGCGCTCGCGATCGATGGCGCCCACAACGTGCGCAATGCGCTGGCCGCAACCGCCTGCGCGCTGGCCGCCGGCATCGATCGCGCCGCCATCGCGGCCGGGCTCGCCGCCTTCCGCCCGGCGGTCGGCCGCATGGCGAGGGTCGCGAGCGCGGCCGGCGTCACGCTGATCGACGACACCTACAACGCGAATCCCGACTCGGTGCGCGCCGCCGTCGAGGTGCTGGCCGTCGCCCCGTCCCCGCGGGTCCTGGTGCTCGGCGACATGGGCGAGGTCGGTGACGAGGGGCCGCGTTTCCATGACGAGGTCGTCGCGCATGCGGCCGCGCGCGGCGTCGATCACCTGCTCGGGCTCGGCGACGCGATGACGCGCGCGTTGCGCGCCGCGCCGGTGGCCGGCTTCGAGGCCTTCGACACGATCGAGGCGCTGCTCGCCAGGGCGGCCGCGCTTGCCCGGCCCGGTGTCACGATGCTGGTCAAGGGCTCGCGCTTCATGCGGATGGAGCGCGTGGTGGCGGCGCTGGCCGCGCCCGGCGCGGTGGCGGGAGCGCACTAGATGCTGCTCGAGCTCGCCCAGTGGCTCGCCCGCGACGTGCGCGGCTTCGCGGTCTTCAACTACATCACGCTGCGCGCGGTGCTCGCGACGCTGACTGCGCTGGCGATCGGGCTCGTCTTCGGGCCGATGCTGATCCGCAAGCTCGCCGAGCTCAAGATCGGCCAGGCGGTCCGCGACGACGGCCCGAGCACCCACCTGATCAAGACCGGCACGCCGACGATGGGCGGCGCGCTGATCCTGCTGGCGATCGGCGCGGCCACGCTGCTGTGGGCCGACCTGTCGAACCGCTTCGTGTGGGTGGTGCTGATCGTCACGCTCGGCTTCGGCGCGATCGGCTGGTCCGACGACTGGCGCAAGGTGGTGCGCCGCGACCCGCGCGGCATGCCGGCACGCGAGAAGTTCCTTTGGCAGTCGCTGATCGGGCTGACCGCCGCGACCTGGCTCGCCTTCGCGGTGCCGGCGCAGTCGAACGCGCAGGCGCTGGAGCTGTTCGCGCAGTGGGTTGCCGGCGGGCTGTCGGTCGACCTGCCCGCGAGTGCCGACCTGATCGTGCCCTTCTTCAAGAACGTCGCCTACCCGCTGGGCGTCTTCGGGTTCATCGTGCTGAGCTTCTTCGTGATCGTCGGCACGAGCAACGCGGTGAACCTGACCGACGGCGCCGACGGGCTCGCGATCCTGCCGGCCGTCCTGGTCGGCTCGGCCCTCGGCGTGTTCGCCTACGTGACCGGCAACTCGGTGTTCGCGAAATACCTGCTGATTCCCTACGTGCCGGGCGCCGGCGAGCTCACGGTCTTCTGCGGCGCGATCGCCGGGGCGGGGCTCGCCTTCCTGTGGTTCAACGCCTACCCGGCGCAGGTCTTCATGGGCGATGTCGGCGCGCTGGCGCTCGGCGGCGCGCTCGGCACGGTCGCGATCGTCGTGCGCCAGGAGATCGTGCTCTTCATCATGGGCGGGGTGTTCGTCGCCGAGACCCTGTCGGTGATGCTCCAGGTCGGCTGGTTCAAGTACACGAAGCGCCGCTACGGCGAGGGCCGGCGCATCTTCCGGATGGCGCCGCTGCACCACCACTTCGAGGTGGGCGGGGTCAAGGAGAGCCAGGTCGTCGTGCGCTTCTGGATCGTCACGATGATGCTCGTGCTGTTCGGTCTTTCGACGCTGAAGCTGCGGTGATGAACGGGCAGCTGCAGCTCTTCGATCTCGCCGGCCGGCACGTGCTCGTCGTCGGCCTGGGCGAATCCGGGCTCGCGATGGCGCGCTGGGCGCAGTTCCGCGGTGCGCAGGTCAGCGTGGCCGACAGCCGCGAGTCGCCGCCGCGGCTGGCCGACCTGCGTCGCGAACTGCCCGCGGCCGTCTTCCGCGGCGGGCCGCTCGGCGCGCTGCCGCTCGACGGCGTCGACCTGCTTGCCTGGAGCCCCGGCCTGTCGCCCGAGCTTGGTGACGGGGCCGTGCTGGCGCAGGCCGCCGCGGCGCGCGGGGTGCCGGTCGTCGGCGAGATCGAGCTCTTCGCGCGAGCCCTGGCCGAGCTCCGGGAGCAGGGCTACACGCCGAAGCTCGCGGCGATCACCGGCACCAACGGCAAGACCACCACCACGCGCCTGGTGGGGCACCTGGCCGAGCAGGCCGGCCTGCGCGTGGCGGTGGCGGGCAATATCGCGCCGGCCGCGCTCGATGCGCTGCGCATGGCGCTGGTGACCTGCGGCGAAGCACCCGACCCCGAACAGCTCCCGCAGCTCTGGGTGCTCGAGCTGTCGAGCTTCCAGCTCGCGCTGGCCGACAGCCTCGCCCCCGACGTGGCCGCGATCCTCAACCTGAGCCAGGATCATCTCGACTGGCATGCGACGATGGCGAGCTATGTCGCGGCCAAGCAGCGCATCTGGCGCGGCGCGCGGGTCTGCGTCTGGAATCGCGACGACGCGCTGACCACGCCGCCGCCGGGGGCGGCCGCCCGCGCGAGCTTCGGCGCCGCACCGCCGAATGCCGCGGGTGACTTCGGCATCGTCCACGAGGGCGGCCTGCGCTGGCTCGCCGTTGCGGTTGCCGGCGAGGAGCTCCCCGGTGGCGCACGGCGGCGCCGCGAAGCACCTGCGCCGGTCGTGCGCCGGCTGATGCCGGCCGATGCGCTGCGAATCCGCGGCGCGCACAACCACGGCAACGCGCTGGCCGCGCTCGCGATCGCCGCCGGGCTCGGTCTGCCGCTCGCGAAGCTGCTGCACGGGCTGCGCGACTTCGCCGGCGAGCCGCATCGCTGCGAGCTGGTCGCGGTGCTCGATGACATCGAGTATTACGACGACAGCAAGGGCACCAACGTGGGCGCCACCGTCGCCGCCCTGAGCGGGCTCGGCAAGCGTTGCCTGCTGATCGCCGGTGGCGACGGCAAGGGTCAGGACTTCGGCCCGCTCGCGGACGCGGTGCGCGCCCATGCCCGCGCGGTCTTCCTGATCGGCCGCGACGCGCCGCTGCTGCGCACCGTGCTGCAGGACACCGGCGTGCCGCTGCACGACTGCGCGAGTCTCGAGCAGGCGGTCGGCATGGCCCGCGAGCAGGCGCGCCTGGGTGACGCGGTGCTGCTGTCGCCGGCCTGCGCGAGCTGGGACATGTTCCGCGACTACGCGCACCGCGCCGAGGTCTTCGTCGCCGCGGTGCGCGCGCTCGGCCACGAGGCGGGGCTGCCATGCTGAGCCTGCGGATGCCGTGGCGGCGCATCGCGCCGACGCGCACCGCGGCGTCGGGCGCCGCGCAGGTCGTCGATCACGCGCTGCTCTGGGTGGTCGCGAGCCTGCTCGCCTTCGGCCTCGTGATGGTCTACTCGGCCTCGATCGCGCTGCCCGACTCGCCACGCTTCGCGAATCTGAAGCCGACCCACTTCCTGATGCGGCACACCTTCTCGATCGCGCTCGGGCTGAGCTTCGCGGTCGTGGCCTTCGCCACGCCGACCCGTGTCTGGGACCGCTTCGCGCCCTACCTGTTCATTGGCGGGCTGGTGCTGCTCGTGCTGGTGCTGATCCCGGGCATCGGCAAGGTCGTGCTCGGCGCGCGGCGCTGGCTGGCGCTGGGGCCCGTCAGCATCCAGCCCTCGGAGCTGATGAAGCTGTTCGTCGTGCTGTACGCCGCCAACTACATCGTGCGCCGGCAGGACCGCATGCGCAGCGTCGCGCGCGGCTTCGGACCGATCGGCTCCGTGATGTCGGCGATCGGCCTGCTGTTGCTGCTCGAACCCGACTTCGGGGCCTTCGTCGTGATCTGCGCGATCGCGATGGGCATGCTCTTCCTGGGCGGCGTCAGCGGCCGTCTGTTCGTCGGCCTCACCGCCCTGCTCGCGCTCACCTTCACGCTGCTGATCGCGCTGTTCCCGTACCGCCGCGAGCGCATCTTCGCCTACCTCGACCCCTTCGCGGATCCGCTGGGCAAGGGCTACCAGCTGACCCATTCGCTGATCGCCTTCGGGCGCGGCGAGCTGTTCGGGGTCGGCCTCGGCGGCTCGATCGAGAAGCTGCACTACCTGCCCGAGGCGCACACCGACTTCCTGCTCGCGGTGATCGGCGAGGAGCTCGGGCTGGTCGGGGTGCTGGTCGTGATCGGGCTCTTCTTCTGGATGCTGCGCCGTGCCTTCGAGATCGGCCGGCAGGCGATCGCCCTCGATCGGGTGTTCGCCGGCCTGGTGGCCAAGGGCATCGCGATCTGGATCGGCTGCCAGACCTTCATCAACATGGGGGTGAACCTCGGCCTGCTGCCGACCAAGGGCCTCACGCTGCCGCTGATGAGCTACGGCGGCACGGGCATCCTGGTCAACTGCGTCGCGATCGCGCTGCTGCTTCGCGTGGACTTCGAGAACCGCCGCCTGATGCGGGGGGCTGGATGAGCCGCACCATCGTGATCATGGCGGGCGGCACCGGCGGGCACGTGATGCCGGGCCTCGCGGTTGCTCACGAGATGCGCCGGCGGGCCTGGCAGGTGGTCTGGATGGGGCACCCGGCGGGCATGGAAGCCAGCCTCGTGCCGCGTCACGGCATCGCGATGCGGCCGGTGCGTTTCGGCGGGCTGCGCGGCAAGGGGATCGCGACCCGACTGGCGCTGCCGTGGAACCTGCTGCGCGGCTGCCTGCAGGCTCTGGCGGCGCTGCGCGCCGAACGGCCGGCGGTCGTGCTCGGGCTCGGTGGTTACGTCAGCTTTCCCGGCGGGCTGATGGCGCGTCTCAGCGGCCGTCCGCTGGTGCTGCACGAGCAGAACTCGGTCGCCGGGCTGGCCAATCGTGTGCTCGCGCGTATCGCCTCGCGGGTGCTCGTGGCCTTTCCCCAGGCGCTGCCCGGGGCCGACTGGACCGGCAACCCGGTGCGCGAGGACATCGCCGCGATCGCGCCGCCGGCCGAGCGCTACGCGGCGCGCAGCGGCCGGCTGCGCCTGCTGGTGGTCGGCGGCAGCCTGGGCGCGCAGGCGCTCAACGAGGCGCTGCCCGCCGCGCTCGCGCGGATCGACGCCGGTCGTCGTCCGCAGGTGGTCCACCAGAGCGGTCGTGGCCAGCGCGAGGCGCTCGTGGCACGCTACCGCGAGGCCGGGGTAGACGCCGACGTGCGCGAGTTCATCGACGACATGGCTGCCGAGTTCGCCGCGGCCGACCTGGTGGTGTGCCGCGCCGGCGCGATGACCGTGGCCGAGCTCGCGGTCGCCGGCGTGCCGGCGATCCTGGTGCCCTACCCGCACGCGGTCGACGACCACCAGAGCGCCAATGCCCGCTTTCTCGTCGAGCGCGGGGCTGGCTGGCTGCTGCCGCAGTCGCAGGCCACCCCGCAGGCGCTTGCCGCGCTGATCGAGGGCGCCGATCGCGCCGTGCTGCTCGCGATGGCGCAGCGCGCGCGCGAGGCAGCCCGACCCGACGCGACCCGCGCGGTGGCCGACGCCTGCGAGGCGGCCGCCGGAGATCGCGCATGAAGCACAAGGTGCGCCACATCCATTTCGTCGGCATCGGCGGGGCCGGCATGAGCGGCATTGCCGAGGTCCTGCTGAACCTCGGCTACCTGATCAGCGGCTCGGACGCCGCCGAAAGCGCCACCACTCGGCGCCTCGCGGCACTGGGCGCGCGGGTCGCGCTCGGTCACGATGCCGCGAACATCGACGGCGCCGACTGCGTCGTCGTTTCCACGGCCGTGCGCGGCGACAACCCCGAGGTGATCGCCGCCCGCGCGCGGCGCCTGCCGGTGGTGCCGCGGGCACTGATGCTGGCCGAGCTGATGAAGCTGAAGCAGGGCATCGCGATCGCCGGCACCCATGGCAAGACCACCACCACCAGCCTGGTGGCCTCGGTGCTCGCTGCCGGCGGCATGGATCCCACCTTCGTGATCGGCGGTCGCCTGCTCAGCGCCGGGGCCAACGCGCGCCTGGGCAGCGGCGACACCATCGTCGTCGAGGCCGACGAGTCCGATGCGTCGTTCCTGAACCTGACGCCGATGATCGCGGTGATCACCAACATCGACGCCGATCACATGGAGACCTACGGCCACGATCTCGCCCGCCTGAAGCAGGCCTTCGTCGAGTTCACGCAGCGCCTGCCCTTCTATGGCGCGGCGGTGGTGTGCATCGACGATGCCAACGTGCGCGAGATCCTGCCCTTCGTGTCCAAGCCGGTGCTCAGCTACGGTCTCTCCGCCGAGGCGCAGTTCCGCGCCACCGACGTGCAGGCCGACGGCGCGCGCATGCGCTTCGTGCTGCAGCGGGTCAATGGCGTGCGTCGCGAGCCCCTGCCGGTGTTGCTCAATGCCCCCGGCGTGCACAACGTGCGCAACGCGCTGGCCGCGATCGCGGTCGCCGACGAGCTCGGCGTGCCCGACGAGGCGATCCTCGCGGCGCTTGCCGACTTCACCGGCGTGGGACGGCGCTTCCAGCGCTACGGCGAGATCGCCGCTCGCGACGGCGGCCATTTCACGCTGATCGACGATTACGGCCACCACCCGGTCGAGATGCAGGTCACGCTGGCGGCGGCCCGCGGCGCCTTCCCGGGACGGCGCCTCGTGCTCGCCTTCCAGCCGCACCGCTACACCCGCACCCGCGACCTGTTCGAGGACTTCGTGCGCGTGCTCGCGAGCGCCGATGCGGTGCTGCTGGCCGAGGTCTACGCCGCCGGCGAGCCGCCGATCGTGGCTGCCGACGGCCGTGCGCTGAGCCGCGCGCTGCGGGTCGCCGGCCGGGTGGAGCCGGTCTTCGTCGAGGACATCGCGACGATGCCGCAGGCGATCCTCGACCTCGCGCGCGACGGCGACGTGGTGCTCGCGATGGGCGCCGGGTCGATCGGTGGCGTCGCGGCGCAGCTGCGCCAGCTCGCCGGTGCCCCCGGAGGCGACGATGGCCGCTGACCCGCGCGCGATGGGCAAGGTCGCGGTGCTGCTCGGCGGCCGCTCGGCCGAGCGCGAGGTGTCGCTGCGCTCGGGCGCCGGCGTGCTCGCCGCGCTGCGCGGCGCCGGCGTCGATGCCCATGCCTTCGACCCGGCGCAGCGGCCGCTCGACGACCTTCGGCGCGAGGGCTTCGAGCGGGCCTTCATCGCGCTGCATGGCCGCTACGGCGAGGACGGCACGGTGCAGGGCGCCCTCGAGCTGCTGGGCATCCCCTACACCGGCTCCGGCGTGCAGGCCTCCGCGATCGCGATGGACAAGGTCCGCACCAAGGAGATCTGGCGCGCCCGCGGCCTGCCGACCCCGGCCTCGGTGGTGCTGGCCCGTGGCGACACGCTGCGCGAGGTGCCCGACACCCTCGGCCTGCCGCTGATCGTCAAGCCGCCGCATGAGGGCTCGACCCTCGGCGTCACGAAGGTGCTCGGCTACTCGCAGATGGCCGAGGCCTTCGAGACCGCCGCGCGCTACGACGAGCTCGTGCTCGCCGAGGCTTTCATCGAGGGTCCCGAGCTGACCGTCGCGATCCTGGGCAGCGGCGCCGCCGCGCGCGCCCTGCCGGTGATCGAGATCCGCGCGCCCGGCGGCAACTACGACTTCCGGAACAAGTACTTCGGCGACGACACCGAGTACCTGTGCCCGGCACCCCTGCCCGAGGCGCTCGCCGCGCGGGTGCGCGGGATCGCGCTGTCGGCCTTCCTCGCGATCGGCTGCGAGGGCTGGGGTCGGGTCGACCTGATGCTGCGGCGGCGCGACAGCGAGCCCTTCCTGCTCGAGCTCAACACCTCGCCCGGCATGACCGACCACTCGCTCGTGCCGATGGCCGCGCGCGCGGTCGGCCTGGGCTATCCCGAGCTGGTGCTCGAGCTGCTCGCGGGCGCCTCGCTGAAGATCGGGAGGCGGGCATGAGGGGCCTGTGGCACCAGCCGCGGCTGATGCACCTGCTGGCCAATGCGCTGATCGGGCTGGCCCTGCTCGGGCTGCTGGCGATGGCCGCGGGCTGGCTCGCGGCGCGGCCGATCCATGCGCTGCGCACCGTGCGCATCGACGCGATGCCCGGCACCGAGCTGCGCCATGTCTCGAGCCTGCTGCTCGGGCAGGCGGTGCGCCAGCGGCTGAGCGGCAGCTTCTTCAGCGTCGATCTCGACCGGCTGCGTGCCGGCATCGAGCAGGTACCCTGGGTGCGTCGCGCGACGATTCGCAAGGTCTGGCCGAACCGCCTCGAGATCGCGATCGAGGAGCATCGCGCACTCGCCACCTGGGGCGATGGCCGGCTGGTCAACACCTTTGGCGAGCTGTTCGCGGCCAATCTCGCCGAGGCCGACGAGGACGGACCGCTGCCGCAGTTCGTCGGCCCGGTCGGCAGCGAGCTGCGGGTGCTCGAGCGCTACGAGGAGCTGCGCCGCTGGGTGGCGCCGCTCGGACGGCAGCCGCGCACGATCGCGCTGTCGCCGCGGCTCGCCTGGTCGGCGCGTCTCGACGACGGCACCCGCCTGCTGCTCGGCCGCGAACAGGGTCTCGCCGTCGAGGAGCGGGTCGCACGCTGGGTCGAGGCGCATCCGCGCGTGTCGGCGCGGGTCGGCGAACGCATCGCCGTCGTCGACCTGCGCTACCCCAACGGTTTCGCGCTGCGCGTCGCCGGCACCGGTCGCGGCGGCGCGACCGAACCCGAGGCCGACGGCGAGTCCGACGCGACGCTGCTGTCGGCCGCACCGACGGCGGCACCCGCGCTCGCGCTCGCCGCGTCGGCACCGCGTCGCGTCACCCCGCACACTCCGCACAGGTAGATCGGACCACCACCATGGCCAGGGACTCCAACGACCTGATCGTCGGCCTCGACATCGGCACCTCGAAGATCGTCGCGATCGTCGCGCAGATGCTGCCCGACGGCCGCTACGAGATCGTCGGCCTCGGCCAGCACGACTCCAAGGGCCTGCGCAAGGGCGTCGTCGTCAACATCGAGACCACGGTCGCGTCGATCCAGCGCGCGCTCGAGGAAGCCGAGCTGATGGCCGATTGCAAGATCCGCTCGGTCTACACCGGGATCGCCGGCAACCACATCCGCAGCTTCAATTCGAGCGGCATGGTCGCGATCAAGGACAAGGAGGTCAGCGAGGCCGACATGGCCCGCGTGATCGAGACCGCCAAGGCGGTCAACATCCCGACCGACCAGCAGATCCTGCACG
>JBIIHU010000287.1:0-4459 GCA_044235405.1 Burkholderiaceae bacterium | reverse complement strand
CCGCTCGCGACGCCGAATGGATGGGCAAGGTCTACCGTTTCCTCGGCATGAGCGTCGGCACCATCCTGTCGCAGCAGGGTACCGAGGAAAAGCGCCTCGCCTACGCGGCCGACATCACCTACGGCACCAACAACGAGTTCGGCTTCGACTACCTGCGCGACAACATGGAGTATGCCGCCGGCGACCGGCGCCAGCGCGGGCTGTCCTTCGCGATCGTCGACGAGGTCGACTCGATCCTGATCGACGAGGCGCGCACGCCGCTGATCATCTCGGGCCCGGCCGAGGATCACACCGAGCTGTACCAGCGCATGAACGCGGTGCCGCCGCTGCTCGCCGAGATGCCGCACGAGCCCAAGCCCAACGAGCCCGAGCCGCCGGGCGACTACTGGGTCGACCGCAAGGCCTTCCAGGTCCACCTGTCGGAGGCCGGGCACGAGAAGGCCGAGCACATCCTCGGCGAGCTCGGCATGCTGGCCGAAGGCGCGAGCCTCTACGATCCGGCCAACATCGGCCTGATGCACCACCTGATGGCGTCGCTGCGCGCGCATGCGCTGTACCTGCGCGACCAGCAGTACGTCGTGCAGGGCGGCGAGGTCATCATCGTCGACGAGTTCACCGGTCGCCTGATGCCAGGCCGTCGCTGGAGCGACGGCCTGCACCAGGCGGTCGAGGCCAAGGAAGGCGTGCAGATCAACGCCGAGAACCAGACGATGGCCTCGATCACCTTCCAGAACTACTTCCGCATGTACGGCAAGCTCGCCGGCATGACCGGAACGGCCGATACCGAGGCCTACGAGTTCCAGGAGATCTACGGTCTCGAGACGGTGGTGGTGCCCACCCACCGCCCGATGATCCGCCAGGATCGCCAGGACCAGGTCTTCCGCACGGCCCGCGAAAAGCACGCGGCGATCATCGCCGACATCCGCGACTGCCAGGCGCGCGGCCAGCCGGTGCTCGTGGGCACCACCAGCATCGAGAACTCCGAGCTGCTCGCGTCGCTGCTCACGGCCGAGAAGCTGCCGCACCAGGTGCTCAACGCGAAGCAGCACGCCCGCGAGGCCGAGATCGTCGCGCAGGCCGGGCGCCCGAAGATGATCACGATCGCGACCAACATGGCGGGGCGCGGCACCGACATCGTGCTCGGCGGCAACGTCGACAAGCAGGTCGACTTCCTGATGGCCGACGCCTCGCTCGACGCGCCCGAGCGCGAGCGCCGCGCCGCGCAGCTGCGCGGCGAGTGGCAGTCGCTGCACGACCAGGTCATCGCCGCCGGCGGCCTGCACATCATCGGCACCGAGCGCCACGAGTCGCGCCGTATCGACAACCAGCTGCGAGGCCGCTCGGGCCGGCAGGGCGATCCCGGCTCGTCGCGCTTCTACCTGTCGATGGACGACCCGCTGCTGAAGATCTTCGCCGGCGATCGCCTGAAGTCGATCATGGACCGGCTGAAGCTGCCGGAGGGCGAGCCGATCGAGGCCGGCATCGTCACGCGCTCCATCGAGAGCGCGCAGCGCAAGGTCGAGGCGCGCAACTTCGACATCCGCAAGCAGCTGCTCGAGTACGACGACGTCGCCAACGACCAGCGCAAGGTGGTCTATGCCGACCGCAACACGCTGCTCGACAGCGACGACTTCACCGAGCGGATCACCGAGCTGCGCCATCGGGTCTTCACCGACATCTTCCGCCAGCACGTGCCTGCGGACGCGATCGAGGAGCAGTGGGACGTCGCCGGCCTGCAGTCGGTGCTGCGTGGCGAGTGGCAGCTCGAGGTGCCGCTCGAGTCCCTCGGCACCGAGGCCGCCGACACCGATCTGCTCGCGGCCGTCCTCCAGGCCGCCGACAGGCACTACCAGGCCAAGGTCGATTCCGTCGGGCGCGAGACCTTCGCCGGCTTCGAGCGTTCGGTGATGCTGCAGGCCCTCGACCAGCACTGGCGCGAGCACCTGTCGGCGCTCGACTACCTGCGCCAGGGCATCCACCTGCGCGGCTACGCCCAGAAGAACCCGAAGCAGGAATACAAGCGCGAGTCCTTCGAGCTGTTCGCGCTGATGCAGGAGCGGGTCCGCAACGATGTCACCCGCGTGCTGATGACCGTGCGGGTGCAGAGCGCCGAGCAGGTTCAGCAGGCCGAGGAGAGCATCGAGCAGCAGCAGGCGCGCGAGCAGCAGCGGGTCAGCCTGGTGCACGCCGACTTCGCGCAGGCCGCGGCTTCAGCCGACGGCACCGACGCCGACTCGATCGCGCTGGCGCTGCAGCAGGCGCCAGCGCCCGACGAGCCGCAGGGTCAGCAGCCGATCCGCCGCTTCGGCACCAAGATCGGCCGCAACGATCCCTGCCCCTGCGGCTCCGGCCGCAAGTACAAGGCCTGCCACGGCAAGCTCGCCTGAGGGCGATCGGCGACTCTTTCCTGGCCGCGCAGCCGTTCTCCGCCTTTCGGCCGGCGTACCCCCGGTCATCATTGCCACCTGCGACCGGGTTCGCCGCGTGAGTGTTCTGTCGTCCGACGTCTTCAGCCTGCATCGGGGCGATGCACCGCTGCTGGTGTCGATCCCCCACCTGGGGCTCGGTCTGCCAGCCGACTGCACGGCCGGCATGACCGAAGTTGCGCAGCTGCAGCGCGATGCCGACTGGCATCTCGATCGCCTGTACGCCTTCGCGCGCGAGCTCGGCGCCTCGGTGCTCGCCGCCAGGCTGTCGCGCTATGTGGTCGACCTGAACCGGCCCCCGGGGGGCGAGAGCCTCTACCCGGGGCAGACCACCACCGGGCTGTTCCCGACCGAGAGCTTTCGCGGCGAGCCGATCTACCGGCCCGGCCGCGAGCCCGACGAAGCCGAGCGCGCCCGCCGCCTGCGGCGCTACTGGCAGCCCTACCACGACGCGCTGGCTGCCGAGCTCGCGCGACTGCGCGGCGCCCATGGCGCGGTGCTGCTCTGGGAGGCGCACTCGATCGCGGGCGAGCTGCCACGTCTTTTCGATGGGGAACTGCCGGCGCTGAACTTCGGCACGAACGAAGGCCGCAGCTGCGCGCGCGGGCTGCGCGAGGCAACCCTGGCCGCCGCCTCGGGGAGCGCCTTCAGCCAGGTGATCGACGGTCGCTTCAAGGGCGGCTACATCACGCGCCGCTACGGCGACCCGGCGTCCGGCGTGCACGCGATCCAGCTCGAGATGGCCCAGCGTGTCTACATGCAGGAGGAACCGCCCTTCGCCTACCTGCCCGAGCGAGCATCCCGGGTGCAGCCGTTGCTGCGCGACATGCTGCAGGCCGGGATCGTCGCGGTGAGCGCGCTCGGACGGGCCGGCGCAACCTGAGGCCGTGGCAGCGCCGGCGTAAGCTGCCGGGCTCCGGCGCCGACTTATCCGGATGTCCGCAGCCCCGCTCATCGCGATCCTGGCGCTGATCGCCGTCAGCGCCTTCTTCTCCCTTGCCGAGATCTCGTTGGCGGCTGCGCGGCGCACGCGGCTGCGCAGCCTTGCCGATGCCGGTGACGATCGCGCTCGCCGGGTTCTCGCGCTGCAGGATCACCCGGGCCATTTCTTCACGGCGGTCCAGATCGGCCTGAACGGCGTGGCGATTCTCGGTGGCATCGTCGGCGACCAGGCGCTGTCGCCCTACGTGGTCGCGGCGCTGCGGCCCCTGCACGACGGCGAGCATCTCGAGACCGTCGGGTTCCTGGTGTCCTTCGTGGCGGTCGCCTCGGCCTTCGTGCTGTTCGCCGATCTCGTGCCCAAGCGTTTCGCGATGGCCCGCCCCGAGGCGGTCGCGCTCGTGCTGGTGGGGCCGATGCAGCGCTGCGTGCAGGTGGCCTCGCCGCTGGTGCGGGTCTTCGATGCGCTGGCCAGCCGCTGCCTGCGCCTGCTGCGCCTGCCGAGTTCGCGCAGCGACGAGATCACCGCGGCCGACATCGTCGCGATGGCCGAGGCCGGCGCGCAGGCGGGGCGCTTGCTGCGCCAGGAACAGCAGATGATCCGCAATGTCTTCGAGCTCGACGCGCGCACCGTCCCCTCGGCGATGACCTCGCGCGATGCGATCGTGTTTCTCGACCTGTCGGAGTCCGAGGAAAGCATCCGCGCGAAGGTGGCGGCCAGCCCCCACGGCAAGTTCCCGGTCTGTCGCGATGGCATCGACACCGCGATCGGCTACGTCGGCTGGAAGGACATCCTGCGCCGCGTGCTGGAGGGCCGTCCGCTGTCGCTGCGCGCCGACCCGATCGTGCGCAACCTGCTGGTGCTGCCCGACACGCTGACGCTCTTCGAGGCGCTCGAGCGCTTCCGGGACGCGAAGGAAGATTTCGCGCTGGTGGTCAACGAGTACGCGCTGGTGGTCGGGCTGCTCACGCTCGAGGATGTGATCAGCACCGTGATGGGCGAGCTCGCCGCGCCATCGGCCGAGGAGATGATCGTGCGCCGCGACGAGCGCTCGTGGCTGGTCGACGGGGCCACGCCGGTGGACGATGTGGCC
>JBIIHU010000286.1:0-4464 GCA_044235405.1 Burkholderiaceae bacterium | reverse complement strand
CGGCTCGGGCGGCGCTTCGGTGGGGTCGGTCTCGGGGACCGCGGTGAGCGCCGACAGCGCCTCGAGGTCGGTCTCGCCGAGCGCGGCATTGCTGAACTTCAGCCGCAGCCCGTTGAGCAGGACGTCGTAGCGTGCGCGGGCGAGATCGCGCTGCGTGTTGAAGACCTGTTGCTGGGCGTTCAGCACGTCGATGTTGATGCGCACGCCCACCTGATAGCCGAGCAGGTTGCTTTCGAGCGCGAGCTGGCTCGACTTCTCGGCGGCCTGCAGCGCACTCACCTGGGCGAGGCCGCTGCGCACGCCGAGGAAGGCCTGCCGCGCGGTCTGCTCGACCTGCCGCCGCACGTTTTCGAGGTCGCTCTCGGCCTTGTCGCGCAGCACCGTGGCTTCGCGCACCCGCGACTCGATGCCACCGCCGGTGTACAGCGGGATCGACAGCTGCAGGCCGAGCGCGGCCGACTGGCTCTTGATGCCCACCAGCGCCGCGGTGGCGTTGCTCGCGTAGCCCACCGAGGACACCGCGTCGAGAGTGGGACGCGACGCGTAGCGTTGCCGGTCGATCTCGCGGCGCGCCACCTCGACCGCGATGCGCGCCTGCTGCACCAGCAGGTTGCTCTGACGCGCGTTGTCGGTCCATTGCGACTCGATGGCCGGCTGCGGCGGCGCGAGCGTGACGTCGCGGCGCAGCACCTTAAGGCCGCTGAAGGGCTTGCCCACCAGCTGCGCGAGCGCCGCGCGCCGCACGGCGAGGTCGTTCAGGGCCACGACCTCCTGGGCGACCGCGAGGTCGAAGCGCGATTGCGCCTCCTGCTGGTCGGTGATGGTGGCGGTGCCGACCTCGAAGTTGCGTTTGGCGGAGGCGAGCTGCTCGCTGATCGCACGCTTCTGCGCGCGGATCGTGGACACGCTGTCCTGGGCCGCGAGCACGTCGAAGTAGGCCTGGCTCACGCGGACAGCGAGATCCTGGCGGGCCTGCGCGAGCTGGGCCTCGGCGATCGCCACCTGCAGCCGGCTCTGCTCGAGCGCCTCGACGTTAGGCAGGCGGTAGAGCGGGTAGGTCAGGCCGATGCTGTAGTTCTGGGTGGTGAAGTCGCGGCGCGGCGCGAGGTTGGTGTCCACCATCTGCCGGTTCAGGGTACCGGTGCCCGTTACGGTGGGGCCCAGCGCCGCCCGCGCCTGCGTGATCCGTTCACGGGTCGCGGCGAGCTGCGCGCTGACGCTGGCCACCACGGCGTCGTTGGCGAGCGCCGCCTGCCAGGCCTGCGCGAGATCGATCACCTGGGCCTGCGCTCCGGTGGCGGCGCAGGCGAGTGTCGCGAGCAGCGTGCGGGCGAGCGCATGACCGTGCAGGCCCCTGCGCCCCCCCGCCGGCGGCTCGGCGACGAAGGAACGGCCCGGCGGGTTGAGCGGCAGCGGCTTCATGGCGTCTCGGTCAGTAGGTGGGCACCGAGGGATCGACGTCGCGCGACCACGCATCGATACCGCCGGTGAGATTGAAGACCGCGTCGAAGCCCTGACGCTGCAGGAACATCGCGACCTGCGCGCTGCGCATGCCATGGTGGCAAAGACATACCACGGGCCGCTGGTCGGGCAGCTCGGCGAGCCGCCCGGGGATCTCGCGCATCGGGATCGCCAGGCTGCCGGGAAGGCTGGCGGTGGCCACCTCCCAGGGCTCGCGGACGTCGAGGACGACCGGCGCGTCGGGCTGTTCGAGCCAGCTGGCGAGCTCTCGGGGCGTGATCGTGCGCATCAGAAGACGAAGCGCGCTTTCTGCGGGAAGCCCGTGAGCGGGCGCGCGACGGTCTCGAACAGGCCCTCGTCGGCGAAGGCCGCCTCGCCGGTGCGGGTGAACAGGCGCGCGGTCATGGCGGGCTCCTCGCCGACGATGGCGATCAGCCGGCCGCCGGGGTTCAGGCGCGCCAGCAGGGCCTCGGGCACGAAGGGTACCGAGCCCGACAGCACGATCGCATCGAAGCGCTCGCTGCCGGGCGGCTGCGCCCCGTTGGCGACCTCGACGGCAACGTTGCGCACGCCGGCGCGTCGCAGGTTCTCGCGACCGAAGGCGGCAAGTCCGTCGTGGATCTCGAGGCTGAGCACGCGCCTGGCGCGCTGGGCGAGCAGCGCCGCCATGAAGCCCGAGCCGGTACCCACCTCGAGCACATGCTCGTGGCGGCGCAGCGCCAGGCTCTGCAGCAGTCGGGCCTCGAGGCGCGGCGGGAACATGCACTCGCCGGTGGGCGCGCCATCGAGCACCAGCGGCACTTCCATGTCGGTGAAGGCCATCGCCCGCCAGGCGGGCGGCACGAAGTCCTCGCGATGCAGCACCGTGAACAGGTTCAGCACGTCCTGGTCGAGCACATCCCAGGGGCGGATCTGCTGCTCGATCATGTTGAAGCGGGCGAGTTCGAAGTCCATGGGGCAATCCAGCCGGTCGACCAACCCGAAATGATACCAACGCGCGGTGCCGACGGTGCGCTCTGCCACGCGGCGCCGCGGCCGGATCCTGAGCGCGCGCAGGCCGGTGTTCAGGAACGGCGCCGCAGCCGCGCCGCGAGGTCGTCGAGCAGCGTGTAGAGCACCGGCACCACCAGCAGCGTGAGCAGCGTGGAGGCGATCACGCCGCCGATCACGGCGTGGCCCATCGGCGCGCGCTGCTCGGAGCCCTCGCCGGTGCCCAGGGCCAGCGGCAGCATGCCGAAGACCATCGCCAGCGTGGTCATCAGGATCGGGCGCAGCCGGATCTCGGCGGCCTGCAGCAGCGCCTGGCCGCGTTCGACACCGCGGGCGCGCGCCTGGTTGGCGAAGTCGACCAGCAGGATCGCGTTCTTCGTGACCAGGCCCATCAGCATGATGAAGCCGATCATCGAGAAGATGTTCAGCGTGCTGCGCCACGCGAGCAGCGCCGCCACCACGCCGATCAGCGCCAGCGGCAGCGAGGCCATGATCGCCAGCGGCTGCAGGAAGCTGCCGAACTGCGAGGCGAGGATCATGTAGATGAAGATCACCGCGAGCAGCAGCGCCTGCACCGCGAAGCCGAAGCTCTCGGTCATGTCGCGGGTGGCCCCGCCGGTCACGAAGCGATAGCCCGGCGGCAGCGTGATCGCGGCGAGTTCCGTGGCGACCTTCTGGCCGACCGTGCCCGAGGCCGCGCCCTGCACGTTGGCGCTCAGCAGGATCTCGCGGGTGAGGTCCTTGCGGTTGATCTGCGTGGGACCGGTGCCGGGCTCGAAGCGCGCGATCTGGCGCAGGGCGACCATGCGGGGGCCGCCATCGGGCTCGAGCTGCGCGGAGGTCACCGCCAGGCGCTCGAGGTCGGCCACCGAGCCGCGCTCCTCGCGCGGCAGCCGCACCCGCACCTCGTAGTTCTCGTCGTCGGGGGCGCGCCAGGTGGTGGCCGCCTCGCCGGCGACGAGCGGGCGCAGCGCGGCGCTCACCTGCGCGACATTCACGCCGAGATCCGAGGCGAGCGCGCGGTCGACCTCGACCGATACGGTGGGCTTGCTCGGCTTGGACGAGGACTCGAGATCGACGATGCCAGGCACCCGCAGCATGGCTGCCTGCACCTGCGCCGCCAGCCGCTCGAGTTCGGCCATGTCGGGGCCCTGCACGCTGACCTGCACCGGCTTGCCCGAGCCCACCGTGGACAGCGTGCCGACGTCGGTGATGGTGAGGCCGGGAATGCGCAGCAGCCGCTCGCGCACCGGCTGACGCATCTGCTGCACCGACATCGGGCGTTGCGCGCGCGGCGTCAGCTTGCCGAACAGCGTCGCGTAGTTGCGGCCCTGGATCGCGCCGGTGTTGATCGTGGCGTAGGTGAAGAGCACACCGTCGAACTCGCGCAGCGCCGCCTCGGCCTGTCGCACCTTCTCGCGGGTGAGTTCCAGCGAGGAACCCACCGGTGTGTGAAAGCGGATGTAGATCTCGTTGTTGTCGGCCTGCGGCACGAACTCGCGGCCGATGGCGCCCATCAGCGGAAAGGC
This sequence comes from Burkholderiaceae bacterium, assembly GCA_044235405.1. Taxonomy (GTDB): domain Bacteria; phylum Pseudomonadota; class Gammaproteobacteria; order Burkholderiales; family Burkholderiaceae_E; genus Quisquiliibacterium. The sequence continues at coordinate 484 of JBIIHU010000286.1, read as the reverse complement.
GCCGGCGAAGGTGGCCAGCGCGAGCAGGCTGGCGAGCCAGCGCCGGCGCAGGCCCCAGCGCAGCAGCGCCACGTAGCCGCCCTCGAGGCGCGCCATCAGCGCCTGGAAGCGACGCAGCAGCCAGGCCATCGGCCCGCGGCCGCGCGGACCGTGCGCATCCGGGTCCTTCCAGACCGACGACAGCATCGGGTCGAGCGTGAAGGCCACCAGCATCGACAGCAGCACCGCGAAGGCCACGGTGACGCCGAACTGCTTGAAGAAGCGCCCGATGATCCCGCCCATGAAGCCGATCGGCAGGAACACCGCCACGATCGTGAAGGTGGTGGCCGCCACCGCCAGACCGATCTCCTGCGTGCCTTCGAAGGCCGCGCTGCGATGGTCCTTGCCCATCGCCTGATGGCGCACGATGTTCTCGCGTACGACGATCGCGTCGTCGATCAGCAGGCCCACGCAGATGGACAGCGCGAGCAGTGTGACCATGTTG
>JBIIHU010000285.1:0-4465 GCA_044235405.1 Burkholderiaceae bacterium | reverse complement strand
CGCGCCGCTTACACTGATGGCCCCGCGGCGGCCGCTCGCCGCCAGTCTGGAGAATCGCCAATGCCCACCAGGCGCAAACCGGTCGACAGGCCTCGCGCCGCGAGTTCCCCGCTCGCCGACGCGCTGCGCGACTCCGTCGAGCGGCTGCTAGAAGCCGGGCTCGATGCCGTGGCGCGGGCCGGACGGGATCCGGGCCGAATCCTCGACAGCCTGCTCGGCGAGGCGCCGCGCGCGTCGCGCAAGGCAGGCTCGGCATCCGCCAACGCGCCCGAGCGCCTCGAGGGGCCATCGCGGCAGGCCTTCGAAGCACTCGTGCGGCGCGTCGAGGCGCTCGAGGAGGCGGCCCGCGAGCCCCCCGCGGCAAGAACAGGCAGGACAAGTCCGGCCGCCGCGAAGACGGGCAGGGCGAGTCCATCCGCCGCGAAGACGGCGCGCGCGAGGCCATCACCTTCGAAGACGGCCAGCGCGAGGCCATCGCCCTCGAAGAGCACCGCCCCGAAGACCACCGCCGCCGTCCCGGCCCGCGGGACCTCGGCCCGCCGGCAGACCGCGGCGGCCACCGCCCGCCGCAGGCCCTAGAAGCGCAGGCGCTAGAAGAGCTCGCCCTGCTCCCCCGAGCCGCCGCCGGTGCCTCGGCGGGGTGCGGCGGTCGCGCGAGTCTTCCTGCCGGTGGGCGGCAGCCCGCTGCGCCGCGAGCCATGCAGCTGCTGGATCGCATCGGCTTCGCGCCGCACCTCGGGTAGCGCGCGCAACGCATGCAGCCGCTCGCGCGCCAGACCCAGCGCCTCGCGCTCCTCGACGATCGGCGGCGGGTAGGCGGCCGTCTCGCCCTCCGGCAGCCAGCGCCGACGGTAGATGCCGCGCGGATCGTGCTCGAGCGCCTGGCGCGCCGGCGAGTACATGCGCAGCGTGTTGATGCCGGTGCTGCCGCTCTGCATCTGCATCTGGCTCCAGTGGATGCCGGGCTCGAAATCCAGGAACTGCCGCGCCAGGAACAGCCCCGGTTCGCGCCAGTGCAGCCACAGGTGGTAAGCCGCGAAGCTGACCAGCATCGCGCGCATGCGGAAGTTGAGCCAGCCGGTCGCGAGAAGCTGTCGCATGCAGGCGTCGACCATCGGATAGCCCGTGCGGCCCTCGCACCAGGCGTCGAAGCGCGCGCGCGCGACATCGTCCATCGGCGAGCCTCCTGCGTCGACGTCGCCCGGGCGCAGGCCGTCGAGCGAGCGCGCGAAGTGACGGGTCTCGATGGTCGGCTCGTCCTCGAGCTTCTGGATGAAGTGACAGTGCCAGCGCAGTCGCGACGCGAAACCGCGCAGCCCATGGGCAAGCGCCGGATCGTCGCAGCCGGCAATCGCCGCCTCGGTGGCCTGGTGCACGCTGCGCATCGAGATCGTGCCGAAGGCGAGATGTGCGCTCAGCCGGCTGCAGCCCCGTTCGGCGGTCAGCGGACTGGACAGCTGCCTGCGGTAGTCCCGGCCGCGGCCGCCGAGAAAGTCCTCGAGCAGCGCCCAGGCCGCCGCCTCGCCCGCCTCGGGCATCGGACGCGCGGCCAGTCGCAGCGTCGCGAGACGTGCCGGCGGATGCTCCCCCGGTGCGGGGCCCCGCCATACCGGCGCCGGACCGCTCCAGGGGTCGGGCCCGATGTCGTCGACCTCGCCGGTCCCGGCCTCGACGCGGGGCAGCCACGCGCCAGGCCAGCGTTCGGGCACCGGTACCCGGGGCGCCTGCATGCGCCACTGCCAGCGGGCCGCCCAGCCGAGCCGGTCGCGTCGTGGTCGCTGCACGCCATGCTGGACCGATTCCTGCCAGCGCACGCCGCGATCGCGGCACCAGCGAGCCACCGCGCGGTCGCGCGTCCAGGTCCAACCGGGGCCGGTCTCCTCGTGGCTCAGCAGCCGCTCGAAGGGCCACGCGGCGTGCAGCGCGTCGAGGACGGCTGGCAGCGGTCCCCAGCGGATCAGCATCGGCAGGCCGCTCTGCGCGAGCATCCGGCGCATCAGCGCGGCGCTGCGCCACGCCCACGCGAGATGCTGCGGGTCGAATTCCGGGCTCGCCAGCCAGTCGGGCTCGATCACCCAGATCGCGAGCGCCTCGCGAGCCGCGGCGGCGCGGGCCAGCGGCTCGTGGTCGCGCAATCGCAGGTCGCGCTTGAGCCAGACAAGCGCGCGGCCGCCCGCCACCGATGTACACGCCTCGCTCACGACACCGTCTCCCGCCAGGCGGCTGCGACGATGCCCAGGCCGCCCAGGATGATCAGCGCCTCCATCAGCAGCGTGTGGAGACGCGCCCGCAGGCGCCGTACCAGCCACGCCGCCAGCGCACTGCCCGGCAGCGTGGCGACGCCGATCAGCAGGCCGAGCAGCGCCCGCTCGCCGTCGAGTGCCTCGAGCCGCCCGAAAAGCGCCGCGCGCAACAGGTCGACGAGCACCGATACCAGGGCGTCAGTGGCCAGCACCGCGGTGCCGGCCAGCCCCCCGCCGAGCAGCAGCGACACGAGCATGACGCCCATGCCGGAGGCCATCCCGTTGGCCAGGCCGAACACCGCGCCACCCGCGACCATGCCTCGCGCATCGATGTCGAGCCGGCGCCGCCGCAGCCAGCGCCGCGCCGGCACGCTGAGCATCACCAGCAGTCCCATGACCAGCCCCAGCGGGCGCGCATCGAGCCGGCTGTGCAGCCAGGTGCCCACCACCAGCAGCGGCAGCGCGCCGGCAAGCACGCGACGCGTCGCGACCCAGTCGATGTCCGCTCGATGGAACCAGAGTCGGCCGGCATTGATCAGCACCCCGGCGATCGCGAGCACTGGCACGGTCGCCTTCACCCCGAGCACCGGCACGAGCACCGCCGCGAGGATCACGCCCGAACCGAATCCGCCGATGCCTCCGACCAGCGCGCCGGCGAAGGCCGCGACCAGCACGAGCGGCCACTGGCCGGGATCGATGATCAGGGCCACGGCCCGCCGGGCATCGCGCGCCGCTAGCCGAAGAAGCGTGCGAAGTTGTCCTGGATCTGCGCCTCGATGCGCGGACGCATCGCGGCCAGCAGCATGCCAAGGCGGGCATCGAGCCGAACGAGGTCCCGCGTCACGGCGAGCTCGCCCTGGACGCCGCGCCGCTCGAAGCGCAGGACATCGCCGTCCCAGCTGCAGGTCACGCCGTAGTCGCTGGCGAGTTCGTCGGCGACCCGCTGCGCGGCGGCCTTCGCCTTCGCGAGGCCCAGCGCATGCTTTCTCTCGAGGTGGATGTCGGCCATGCCGGCTCCGGTAGGAATGCGGCGCACCGCGACGCGGCGGCGCCGCGGGTTGTCAGGGCCGCGCGGCCGGGATCTCGAAAACCTGGCGCAGGTAGCGCAGATAGGCCTCGTCGTCGCACATGTTCTTCGAGGGCGTGTCGGACAGCTTGGCCACCGGCTGGCCGTTGCAGCGGACCATCTTGATGACGATCTGCAGCGGCGTGCACCCGAGATCGTTGGTCAGGTTGGTTCCCACGCCGAAGGCAAGCCGCGCGCGGTCGTGGAAGCGCCGGTAGAGCTCGATGGCCAGCGGAAAGGTCAGCGCGTCGGAGAAGATCAGGGTCTTGGTGCGCGGATCGACGCGGTGCGCCTCGTAGTGGGCGATCAGCCGCTCGCCCCACTCGAAGGGATCGCCGGAGTCGTGGCGGGCCCCGTCGAACAGCTTGCAGAAGTACAGGTCGAAGTCGCGCAGGAAGGCGCTCATGCCGTAGACGTCGGACAGCGCGATGCCGAGGTCGCCCCGATACTCGCGCGCCCAGGTCTCGAAGGCGAAGGTCTGCGAATCGCGCAATCGCGGACCGAGCGCCTGGCAGGCCTGCAGGTATTCATGGGCCATCGTGCCCAGCGGCGTGAGCCCGTACTTCATCGCGAACAGTACGTTGGAGGTGCCCGCGAGGTGATCGCCGAGGCGGTTGCGGCACTCGATCAGGACCTCCTCGTGCCACAGCCGGGAGAAGCGCCGACGCGTGCCGTAGTCGGCGATCTTCATCTCGGCGAGCGACGCGTCGCCCGCGATCATCGCGATCTTGTCCTCGAGACGCCGGCGCCCCTGCGCGTAGTCGGGCACCCGCACCGTGCTGCGGAAGTAGATCTCGTTGACGATCGCGAGCACCGGGATTTCGAAGAGGATCGTGTGCAGCCACGGCCCTCGCACCGTGATGTCGATCTCGCCGGGATGCTGCGCCGAGGGCTCGACTGTCACGTACTTGGCGTTCAGGTGGAACAGCCCGAGGAAATCGACGAAGTCGCTCTTGATGAAGCGCATCGAGCGCAGGTAGTCGAGCTCGCGCTCGCGAAAGCGCAGCGTGCACAGGTGGGCGATCTCCTCGCGGATCTCGTCGACCAGCGGCGCAAGCTCGATGCCCGGGTTGCGGCACTTGAATCGGTACTCGACCTGCGCCCCCGGGAAGTGATGCAGCACGACCTGCATCATCGTGAACTTGTAGAGGTCGGT
>JBIIHU010000284.1:0-4471 GCA_044235405.1 Burkholderiaceae bacterium | reverse complement strand
ATCACGAAGCGCCGCCCCGCGGCATCGGTGACCAGGAAGGTCATGTTCGAGCGGCCACCGGCGATCAGCCGGAAGGACAGCGGCAACGTGAGCTCGGTGCGTTCGGCGAGCCAGGCGGACACCCGGGGGATGTCGACGCCTTCAAGGGTGCCGGCGGCAGGCGTGGTCGTGGTCATGGTGCGTGCAGTGCAGATGGCAACGAGGGGGTGACGAGGCGGAGACGATGACTGGCGATGACGGGGGCGGCGCGAGCGCGATCAGTCGGGCAGCGCGAAGCCCGGCCGCAGCACTGGCCGCGTGCCGGCGATGGCGAGCAGCGACTCGACGCAGTCGCGCAGCGACTCGTCGAGCGGCCGGAAGCTCACGCCGGTGGCCGCGCGGATGCGGTCGTTGCGCAGGATGCAGCCGGCCCAGATCGCCCGCATCTCGGCCTCGCGCTCGCGGATGCGCGGCGGAAAGTCGTCGCTGACCGCCGGCGTGGCGTGGCCGAGCTCGGGCAGCAGGCGGTCGATGTCGGCGCAGATCTGTTCGACCGGCCGGGTGTCGGTGGACCAGGCGATGTAACGCTCGCCGTTGGCCACGCGCGGGCTCTCGAGCAGACCGATGTGGGCGTCGGCGTCGTCGCGCACGTCGACCGTCATCCAGGGCCGATACACGCCGTTCTGCACGCACTCGCCGAGCAGCATGCGGTTGATCAGGCTCTGCCAGGGCCCCATGTCCTTCTGGTGAGCCGACTGAATCGGGCCGACGTTGTCGCCAGGGCAGCAGATGATGGCGTCCCAGCGGCCACTGCGCGCAGCGGCCTGCGTGAAGACCCGCTCGATCTCGAGCTTGCCCATCGAGTAGCCCTGGCCGCGCTCAGGCGTGCGCTTCGGGTTGGTCTCGTCGGGATAGCGGTCCTCGTCAAAGACCGGGCGGCGCACCAGCTCCTGCAGGTCCATCTCGGAGATGATGGCCGCCACGCTGGAGGTGACCACCACCCGGCGCACGCTACCCGAGCGCTCGATGCTGTCGATCAGGTCGCGCGATACCTGCACGATGCGCGGCTGGTCGGCGTAGCCGCTGACATGCGAGATGTGCGCCACGGCGTCGGCGCCGGCGAAGGCGGCATCGAAACTGCCGGGCCGGTCGAGGTCCGCCGCATGCAGGGTGAGGCGGCGCGAGGCGTAGCCGGGCATCGCCTTCAGGAAGCCTACCCGGACGGGATCGGCGGTGCCGCGCACGCAGGCCCGCACACGGTAGCCGCGCTCGAGCAGGCGACGCACCACCCAGCCACCGACGAAACCGGCGGCGCCGGTGACCGCGACCACGCCCCCGGCGGGTACTGGGGCCATCGTGAGTCTCCTGGGGTGTTGTGGGGCGCCGGAAACGCCGGCTTCGCAGGGATCCGGCGGGCCGATAGATCCAATCGAGTGTAAGCGATCGGTTCGCGGGTCAGCCGCGCGCGGGCGCGGCGTTCATCCCGAAAACCGGCGCGCGGGCGGTTACGCCCACTACAGGACCGGACCGGTGAATCGCCCCTCCGTTCAGAGCGACCCCTTCCCCAGATCGAGATGACCGCGGGCTAGGTTCACGCGCAGCGTGTCGGTCTCGCCTTCGGCCAGCCGCAGCGCGCGCAGGCGGCGAAACTGCGCCTCCAGCGGATGGCCGGTCACCAGCGCCTCGCCGCCGAGCAGCTGGATGGCGGCATCGGCGATCTCGCCCGCGATCTCGCTGGCCAGCACCTTGGCGGCGATGGTCTCGTTGACCGCATCGTGGCCGCCGTCGGCCAGGCGCGCGGCGCGGTAAAGCGCGGAGCGGGCGGCATAGGCCCGGATGCGCAGGTCGCCATAGCGCAGGCGCACACGCTCGGAGCTGGCGAGCACCAGGCCGCTGCGGCGCGGGCGGCGCAGCTCCTCGGCCAGCAGGCCGATGATCCAGCCGGCGCTGCCCACGCAGTCGGCGGCGACCGCGCGGCGCATCGCGCTGATCTTGGCGAGCGCGCGGCCGCGGCCATCACCCGGCGCGCCGATCGCGTGGTGACGCGGCACGCGCACCGCGTCGAAGCGGAAGGCGGCGTGCTGGCTACCGTCCATCGAGCCGAAGTGCCGCGTGATCGACACGCCGGGCGCGTCGGTGTCGATGATCACCATCGAGGGGCCCTGCCCTTCGATGTCGACCAGCGCGGCGAGGAAATCGGCATGCGCGCCGCCGGTCACATAGGACTTGCTGCCGGTGACCACGAGGCTGTCGCCGTCGACCACGGCCCAGGTCGGGCGCGGGGCGTCGACCGACTCGGTGAAGGCGAAGCCCGCCCGCTTGTCGCCGGCGAGCACCGGCAGCAGATGGCTCGAGCGCAGGGGTTCGGCCACGCCGGCCAGGACGCCGGCCCCCGCGCCGAGCACGCCGGGCATATGCAACGTGTTGTGCAGGGCCAGCGTCTCGCGCACCACCAGCAGCGTGAGCTCCGGGGTGTCGGGCTCCTGGGTCAGGTGGTAGATGCCGGCCGCCTTGGTCGCGGCGCGCACCCTGGCTGCGCGCTCGGCGGGGTCGAGCGCGGCATCGTCGCGCAACGCGGCGAGTTCGCCGCTGGCCAGGGCGGCCACGCGATCGCGCAGCGCCGTGAGTTCGGGGGTGAGAAATTCGGGCATGCAACCTCGCAGCGCGGGCAGGCCCCAGCCCGGGCGGGCCGGCGGCGAGGGCGCAGTCTTGCGGGCGGCGTGGCCCCCGTCAATGCGGCGGAACGCGGCGCCGGACCGCGCCGGAAGGCCACCGGGGCGCGACGGTCCGGATTCGCGCCGTGGCGCCGGAACGCGCCCGGCCGACAGCCGATCAGCGACCGAAGACCGTCCGGTTGTTCTTCACGGCGATGGTCTGGAAATAAGGCGTGAACCTTTCCTCGCTGAAGCCCAGCGCGGCCAGAAGGCGGCCGAACATCGCCTGCTCCTGGGGGGCGGCCGTGCCATCGGAAAGCAGCGAGTCGCAGGCATTGACCAGCAGGCACAGGCGCTGCGCGTCATCGAGGACGGCCGGCGCATCCTGCAGGTACTGGTCGAAGGACACCGCGCGGATGTACTTGATCCCGTCCTCGAGCAGCGCGCGGTCACCGCCCACGACGCTTTGCAGCTGACCGATCTCCTCCTCGCCGATCTGGCCGTCGGAGGCCATCATGTAGAGCAACCCGGCGGCCAGCGCGACGCGCGGGTTGAGTTTCGGTGCTGCGCTCTTGAACATGTCGAACAGACCCATCTCGGACTCCTGAGGTGAATGAATGAACCAATCGGGGCGAAGGGTAGCGAAGCGCAAGCACGGCCGCCGAATCACCCCATTGTCGTCCTGCCTCGTGGCCCAGGCGTGACGATGCGGGCAAGCGGCTGCGTGGCGGGCATGGTCCGGATTCGCCCGCCCGCGCCCGCACGCGCGCCGCGCGTGGCCTACCGTGCAGCGCATTGCCGTCAAGGAGACTCGCCATGAAGGTCGCCCAAGCCATCGCCCGCGCCATGAAGGCCGAGGGCATCGACATGCTGTTCGCCTATCCGGTCAATCCGCTGATCGAGGCCGCCGCCGCCGAGGACATCCGCACGATCATCGTGCGCCAGGAGCGCGTCGGCCTGCACATGGCCGACGCCTATTCGCGGGTTTCCTCGGGCGATCGCCTCGGCGTGTTCTGCATGCAGCACGGCCCCGGCGCCGAAAACGCCTTCGGCGGAGTCGCGCAGGCCTACTCGGAGTCGGTGCCGCTGCTGGTGATCCCGGCGGGCTACGCGCGCCGCCTCGCGCACTACTACCCGAACTTCAACGCCACGCTGAACATGCAGCACATCACGAAGTGGGCCGAGCCGCTGACGATGGGCAAGGCCGCACCCGAGGTGTTGCGCCGCGCGTTCTTCCAGTTGCGCAACGGCAGGCCGGGCCCGGTGCTGATCGAGGTGCCGGTGGATGTGTTTGGCGAGGAGGTGCCCGACGACTGGGTGCATGTGCCGAGCTTTCGCGCGCGCAGCGCGCCCGATCCGGCCGACGTGGCGAAGGCCGCCGGCGTGCTGGCCGCGGCGCAGCGCCCGGTCATCTACGCCGGGCAGGGTGTGCACTACGCGAAGGCCTGGCCGCAGCTGCGCGCGCTCGCCGAGACCTGGAACATCCCGGTGACCACCTCGATCGAGGGCAAGAGCGCCTTCCCCGAGGATCACCCGCTGTCGCTGGGAAGCGGCGGGCGCGCCAACCCGCGGCCCGTGAAGACTTTCCTCGCGGAGGCTGACGTCATCCTGGGCGTTGGCTGCAGCTTCGCGCTGACGCCCTTCGGCGTGGCGATGCCCGAGGGCAAGACCATCATCCACGCGACGCTCGACCCGATGGACCTGAACAAGGACGTGCCGGCGCAGCACGCGCTGGTGGGCGACGCGGCGCTCGCACTCGAGGCGCTGAGCGCGGCGATGGCGGGCATGGACCGCGCGCCGGCGCGAGCGCGCGCCGACGTGCCCTCGCGAATCGCGGC
>JBIIHU010000075.1:0-14185 GCA_044235405.1 Burkholderiaceae bacterium | reverse complement strand
ATCGACAAGCGCACCGCGGAGCTCGCCACCGCGTCGCAGAAACTCGGCGAACTGATGTACGCCAAGATGCAGGCCGAGCAGGGTGACGCGGCTGGAGCGGCTGGTGCGGCCGGTGGTGCCGGTGCCGCTGGCGGCGGCGCGGGGGCGGCAGGCGATGCGCGCCGCAAGGACGACGATGTGGTCGATGCCGACTTCCGCGAGGTGAAGCGCGGTTGATCAGCCGGCTGCCTGCCCCGGCGACCGCTGCCCGTGCGAACGGCCAGCGGTCGTCGGCGTTAGGGCGCTGACAGGGGATGAACGGAATGGCCAAGCGTGATTTCTACGAGGTTCTGGGGGTTGCCAAGAACGCCAGCGATGAGGAGCTGAAAAAGGCTTATCGCAAGCTGGCGATGAAGTTTCACCCCGACCGCAATCCCGACGACAAGGGAGCCGAGGAGAAGTTCAAGGAGGCCAAGGAGGCCTACGAGGTGCTTTCCGATGCTCGCAAGCGCGAGGCCTACGACCGCTTCGGGCACGCGGGCGTCGATCCGAGTGCCGCGGGGCCGGCGGGCGGCGGCGGCGGCGGCTTCGCCGATGTCTTCGGCGACATCTTCGGCGACATCTTCGGTCAGGGGCGCGGCGGGGGCGGAGGCGGGCGCAGCAACGTCTATCGCGGAGCCGACCTGCGCTACGGCATGGAGATCACCCTCGAGCAGGCCGCGGGGGGCTTCGCCACCGAGATCCGGGTGCCGAGCTGGGAGTCTTGCGAGACCTGCAGCGGCTCGGGTGCCAAGGCGGGAACCCGGCCCAAGGTGTGCGGCACCTGCAACGGTCAAGGTACCGTGCGACTGCAGCAGGGCTTTTTCTCGATTCAGCAGACCTGCCCGACCTGCCATGGTCGCGGCAAGGTGATCGCCGAGCCCTGCAGCGCCTGCGACGGCGCGGGCCGCATCAAGAAGGCACGCACGCTCGAGGTCAAGATCCCCGCCGGCATCGACGATGGCATGCGCATCCGGCTGTCGGGCAACGGGGAGCCGGGGGTCAATGGCGGGCCGCCCGGTGATCTTTACGTCGAGATCAAGGTCAAGGAGCACTCGGTGTTCCAGCGCGAGGGCGACGATCTCCATTGCGAGATCCCGATCTCCTTCGTGACGGCAGCCCTTGGCGGCAAGGTCCAGGTGCCCACGCTGCACGGGCGAGCCGAGATCGAGCTGCCCGAGGGCACGCAGAGCGGCAAGACCTTTCGTCTTCGAGGCAAGGGCATCAAGGGTTACCACTCGAGCTACCCGGGCGACCTTTACGCCCATGTGTCGCTCGAGACGCCGGTGCGCCTGAACGACCGTCAGAAGAAGCTGCTGCGCGAGTTCGAGACCACGCTGCAGGATCCCAAGCACAGCCCGCAGTCGAAGGGCTGGATGGACAAGGTCAAGGATTTCTTCCAGTAGCGCCGCCGCCGCGGGGCCCGGGATGCACGCATGAAGCTCACCTTCGCCGGCGCGGCGGGCACGGTCACGGGGTCGCGCTTCCTGCTCCAGCAGGGGCGGCGCACGCTGCTCGTCGACTGCGGCCTGTTCCAGGGCTTCAAGCAGCTGCGCCTGCGCAACCGGCAGCCCCTGCCGGTCGCGCCCCGGCGCATCGACGCCGTCATCCTCAGTCACGCGCATCTCGACCACAGCGGCTGGCTTCCCGCGCTGGTGCGCGATGGTTTCCGGGGCCCGATCTACGCCACGCCGGCGACGCGCGACCTCTGCGAGATCCTCCTCGCCGACAGCGCCCATCTGCAGGAGGAGGAGGCCCGATTCGCCAACCGTCACGGCTTCTCGAAGCACCAGCCCGCCGAGCCGCTCTACACCGTCGAAGACGCCCGGCGGGCGCTGGCGCAGTTCCGTACGCTCGATTACGGCGATCCGCTCGATCTTGGCGAGGGACTCCAGGCGATCCTCACGCCCGCAGGTCACCTGCTGGGCGCCGCCAGTGTGCGGCTGCAGCGAGGCGGGCGCACGCTCGTGTTCTCGGGCGATCTCGGGCGCCCCGATGACCCGATCATGCGGGCACCCGCGCGTCTCGACAGCGCCGACTGGCTGCTGCTGGAGTCCACCTACGGCAACCGTCGTCATGCGCCGGATGTCACCGAGCAGGTGCTCGCCCGCACGATCCGCGAAGCCGCTGCTGCCGGGGGCTCGGTCCTGATCCCGTCGTTCGCGGTCGGGCGCGCGCAGGTGGTGATGCTCGCGCTCGCGCGCCTGAAGGCCCGCGGCGAGATCCCCGACCTGCCGGTATTCCTCGATTCGCCGATGGCGATCGACGCGACCGCGCTGTACCGCCGTTACCGCCGGCTGCATCGCCTGAGCGTTGCCGATTGCCGTGCGATGTGCGGGGTCGCGAGTCTGGTCAACACGCCCGAGCAGTCGAAGGCGCTCGCGCAGCTGCGCATGCCCTGCGTGATCATCGCGGCCAGCGGCATGGCCACCGGAGGTCGGGTGCTCCACCACCTCAAGGCGATGGCACCCGATCCGCGCAACCGCATCGTCTTCGTCGGCTACCAGGCCGGCGGGACGCGTGGGGCGCATCTTGTCGGTGGAGCGACCGAGGTGCGCATCCACGGTGCCTGGCATCCGGTCCGAGCCGCGGTCAGCCAGATCGACGCCTGGTCGGCGCATGCCGATGCCGACGAACTGATCGACTGGCTGCGCACCGCGCGGCGGGCACCCGGTCGCACCTGGCTGGTGCATGGTGATCCCGAGGCCGCCGACACCCTGCGCCAGCGCATCGGGGAGCAGCTCGGCTGGCCCGTCGAGGTCGCCGAGCATCTGACGAGCGTCGAGATCGATCTCTGATCCGCTGGCCGACCGCGCGGGTATCGCGGGCGATACCGGTAACACCGATCGATCGGCGCTGAAGCATCCGAGAGAAGGCTCGGGTAGGATCCCGACGATGGAACAGCCCGTTCACTTCCGCCGGCGCCCCGGGCGCCCGAAGGGCCGCGCGGTCGATCCGCTCGCCCGCGAATCGCTGCGCCGGCTGCTGGGCGGGGAAACACTGCGCCGCGATCTGCTGATCGAATACCTGCATCGGCTGCAGGATGCCCACGGCTGCCTCCAGCCGCCGTACCTGGTGGCGCTGGCCGACGCCCTGCGGATCGCGCCAGCCGAGGTCTACGAGGTCGCGACCTTCTATCATCACTTCGATGTGCTCGCCGATGGCGAGTCCCCGCCGCCGGCTCTGACGGTGCGGGTCTGCGACTCGCTGTCGTGCGCGATGGCGGGCGCCGATGCCCTCGCTGAGGCGCTGCGCACGAGCCTCGGCGCGCAGACCCGGGTGCAGCGCGTGCCCTGCGTCGGCCGTTGCGCGACCGCGCCCGCGGTGGTCGTCGGGCAGCGACCGGTGGCGCCCGCCGCGCTCGGCCCGGTGCTCGCCGTGGTGGATGCCGTGCGTGCCGCCCCCGATGGCGATGCCGGCCGCTGTCCGGTCCCCGGGGGGACGGGCGCGGCGCGTGCGGATGCCGACCCGAGCTGGCGCGTCCTGCGGACGCTGCATGACGAAGCTCGTGATCCCGAGTCGGTCTTCGCCGCGCTGGAGGCAGCCGGGTTGCGGGGCATGGGTGGTGCGGGCTTTCCCACCGGACGCAAGTGGCGCATCGTCGCTGGCCAGCCCGGCCCGCGGCTGATGGTCGTCAACGCCGACGAGGGCGAGCCTGGTACCTTCAAGGACCGCCACTTTCTGGAGACCGAGCCGCAGGCCTTCCTCGAGGGCATGCTGATCGCCGCCTGGGCGGTCGGGGCGAGCGCGTGCTACGTGTACCTGCGCGACGAATACGCCGGCCTGCGCGCGATGCTCGAGCACGAGCTCGCGCAGCTGCGCGCCGACCCCCCGCTGCCCGCCTCGGCGATGCCCGAGCTGCATCTGCGTCGTGGCGCGGGTGCCTACATCTGCGGCGAGGAGAGCGCCCTCATCGAGTCCATCGAAGGTCGGCGCGGAGCCCCGCGGCTGCGTCCCCCCTATGTTGCCGAGGTCGGGCTCTTCGGGCGGCCCACGCTCGTCAACAACGTCGAGACGCTGGTCTGGGCGCAGCGCATCCTCGCGCACGGTCCTGCCGCGTTCGCCGCGCATGGCCGACGCGGCCGACGCGGTCTGCGCGCGTTTTCGGTATCGGGCCGCGTCCGCGAGCCAGGGGTGAAGATCGCGCCCGCGGGAATCTCGCTGCGCGAACTCGTCGACGAGCACTGCGGCGGGATGGCTCCCGGGCATCGTCTCCATGCCTACCTGCCTGGCGGCGCGTCGGGCGGCATCCTGCCGGCGAGTCTTGCCGACCTGCCCCTCGACTTCGATACCCTGCAACCCCACGGCTGCTTCATCGGCTCGGCAGCCGTGATCGTGCTGTCGCAGGTTGATCGTGCCCGCGACGCTGCCGCCTCCATGATGCGATTCTTTCGCGACGAGTCCTGCGGTCAGTGCACGCCTTGCCGCGTCGGCACCGCCAAACTGCAGCCTCTGCTCGCGGCGCCGGCCTGGGACCAGGCACTGCTGGGCGAACTCGCGACGGTCATGGCCGATGCCTCGATCTGCGGACTCGGTCAGGCCGCGCCCAATCCGATGCTGGGCGTGATGCGCCACTTCGGGCACGAGATCGGTGCGGACGCGCCGCGGAGCCTCGCATGAGCGCCGCGTTGCCGACGACTGCCGCCACCATCGCCTTCGAACTCGACGATCGACCGGTCGTCGCGGTCGCGGGCGAGACGCTGTTGCAGGCGGCGCAGCGTCACGGGGTCGCGATCCCGCACCTTTGCTTCAAGGACGGGTATCGGGCCGACGGCAACTGTCGGGCCTGCGTCGTCGAGATCGAGGGCGAGCGCGTGCTCGCGCCTTCGTGCTGCCGCTTCCCGACCGCTGGCATGAAGGTTCGCGTCGACAGCGTCCGCGCGAGCGCGGCGCGGCGCACGGTGATCGAGCTGCTGCTCGCCGACGTGCCCGATCCGCAGCCCGACAGTGAGCTCGCGCGCTGGCGCGAGGCCACCGGAGCGCGCGTGGCGCGCTTCGAGCCGCGCGTGCAGCCGCAGGCCGATCTCTCGCACCCTGCGATCGCGGTGCGGCTCGACGCCTGCATCCAGTGCGGGCGTTGCGTGCGCGCCTGCCGCGAGGAGCAGGTGAACGACGTTATCGGCTACGCCGGGCGCGGCGATGCGGCGCGGATCGTCTTCGATCTCGATGACCCGATGGGGGCGTCGAGCTGCGTGGGCTGTGGCGAGTGCGTCCAGGCCTGCCCGACCGGGGCACTCGCGCCGCGTCTGCCGCTCGGGGGGCCGGATGGCGGCGAGCCGGCGCTGCTTCGTCCGGATGAGCGGGCGGTCGATTCCCTGTGCCCGTTCTGTGGCGTCGGCTGCCAGCTCTCGTGGGTGGTGGCCGACGGCCGTATCCGCAGGGTCGAGGGACGCGACGGTCCGGCCAATCGCGGACGCCTCTGCGTCAAGGGTCGTTTCGGCTTCGACTATGTTCACAGCCCCCAGCGGCTCACGGAGCCGCTGGTGCGTCTGCCAGGACGGCCCCGGCGGCTGCCCGTGGACGGCATCGCACCGGACTGGCGCGACGACTTTCGGTCGGCATCCTGGGATGAGGCGCTGGCTCTGGCCGGCGCGGGCCTCGTGCGCATCCGCGAACGCGACGGGCCGGGCGCGCTCGCCGGGTTCGGCTCGGCCAAGGGCAGCAACGAAGAGGCCTACCTCTTCCAGAAGCTCGTGCGTACCGGCTTCGGTAGCAACAACGTCGATCACTGCACGCGACTGTGCCACGCGTCGTCGGTGGCTGCGCTCCTGGAGGGGCTCGGTTCGGGCGCGGTTTCCAACCCGGTTTCCGATGCGCTGCACGCCGAGTGCATCCTGGTCATCGGTGCCAATCCCACGGCCAATCATCCGGTGGCCGCGACCTTCATCAAGAACGCGGTGCGGCGCGGCGCGCATCTCGTCGTCGCCGACCCCCGACGCACCGATCTCGCGCGTCACGCCGGCCATGTCCTGCAGTTCCGTCCCGACACCGATGTCGCGCTGCTTCAGGCGCTGCTGCATGTCGTGATCGCCGAAGGCATGGTCGACGAGGCCTTCGTGCGCGAGCGAACGACGCATTTCGAGGCGCTTGCGGCCTCCGTGGCCGATTGCAGTCCCGAGGCGATGGCACCGCTCTGCGGCATCTCCCCCGACACCCTGCGTGATGTCGCCCGCCGCTATGCCCGCAGTCGCGCCTCGATGATCTTCTGGGGCATGGGCGTTTCGCAGCATGTGCACGGAACCGACAACGTCCGCTGCCTGATCGCCCTCGCGATGATCACCGGCCAGATCGGGCGTCCGGGAACCGGCCTGCATCCGCTGCGAGGGCAGAACAACGTGCAGGGCGCGTCGGACGCGGGTCTGATCCCGATGATGCTGCCCGATTACCATCGGGTCGGCGACGATGCGCACCGCGCTCGGCTCGAGCGGCTCTGGGGGGCGCCGCTCGATCCGCGCCCCGGTCTCACGGTGGTCGAGATCATGGACGCCGCCATAGCTGGCGCCATTCGCGGGATGTACATCATGGGCGAGAACCCGGCGATGTCCGACCCCGATCTCGCGCATGCCCGCCAGGCGCTCGCCGGGCTTGAATGGCTGGTGGTCCAGGACATCTTTCCCACCGAGACCGCGGTGCTCGCCGATGTGATCCTGCCTGCCTCGGCCTTTCCCGAGAAAACCGGCAGCTTCACGAACACCGATCGCATGGTGCAGCTTGGCCGGGCCGCCATCGCACCGCCCGGCCAGGCGCGCGAAGACCTCTGGATCATCCGGCGCATGGCCCGCGAACTCGGTCTTGTCTGGCCCTATCGCGACGACGGGCCCGACGGCGCGGTAGCTGAGGTCTACGAGGAGATGCGCCAGACCATGGACTCGATTCGCGGCATCCCGTGGGTCAGGCTGCAGCGCGAGGGCAGCGTGACCTATCCCTGTCCCGATGCGTCGCAGCCCGGCGAGCCGGTGGTCTTCGCCGAGCGTTTCCCGACTCCCGACGGGCGTGCGCGGCTGGTACCCACCGCACTCGTGCCGGGCGACGAGCAGCCCGATGCCGACTATCCCTTCGCCCTCATCACAGGGCGGCTGCTCGAGCACTGGCATACCGGGGCGATGACGCGCCGGGCGGGCGTCCTCGAGGCGATCGAGCCGGTGGCCACCGCGAGCCTCCATCCCGACGACCTTTCCCTGCTCGGCATCGAGGCGGGTCAGCGCCTGCGCCTGAGCACGCGCCGCGGCAGCATCGTGCTCGTGGCGCGGGCCGACGAGGGCATTGGTCGCGCGACGGTATTCGTGCCTTTCGCCTATGCGGAGGCCGCGGCCAACCTGCTCACGAATCCGGCTCTCGATCCGCATGGCAAGATCCCGGAGTTCAAGTTCTGCGCGGTTCGGGTCGAGGCCTGCGGGGCCGACGATCCGGCGGCGTTTTCCCGCGAGTGATCCATGCCGACGCTTCACGATTTCCATGCGAGGGCCCTGGGCGGCCGCGAACAGGTTGCGCTTGCCACCTATGCGGGGCAGGTGCTTCTGGTGGTGAATACCGCGAGCCAGTGCGGCTTCACGCCCCAGTACGCGGGCCTGCAGTCGCTGCAGCAGCGATTCGCCGCGCGCGGCTTTTCGGTGCTCGGCTTCCCCTGCAACCAGTTCGGTGCGCAGGAGCCCGGCGATGCCGCCGCCATCGCCGCTTTCTGCGAGCGGCGTTTCGCCGTCGGCTTCCCGATGTTCGACAAGGTGGAGGTGAACGGCGAGGGTGCGCATCCGCTGTGGCGCTGGCTCACCGGGCTCGATACCGGCGAGGCGAAGCCGGTTGCCTGGAACTTCACCAAGTTCCTGGTCGCGCGCGACGGCAGCCTGGTGCGGCGCTATCCCTCGAAGGTCGAACCCGAGGCGATCGCCGCCGACATCGAGGCGCTGCTCGCCCAGCCTGAGTCCGAGGCGGCCGCCGTCCTCGCGGCCGCGGTCGATGCGCTCGAGGTCCCCTGGCGCCAGGAAAGCGTCATGCCCGGCCTGCCCGCGCAGTGTCGGCCGCGTGACCGGGCGCAGGGCTATGCGGTGCAGGCCGCGCTCGCGCAGCGGATCGGTCAGCCGGTGGTCGGCTGGAAGATCGCCGCCACCAGCCTTGCCGGACAGCAGCATATCGGCGTCGACGGTCCACTTGCCGGCAGGCTGCTGGCCGACCGGCTCCTGCCGCCGGGCGCCGCGGTCCCGATGAGCCGCAATCGCATGCGGGTCATCGAGGCCGAGTTCGCGTTCCGCATGGCGCAAGACCTGCCGCCGCGCACCGAGCCCTATGGTCGCGACGACGTGATGGCTGCCGTCGCGACGCTTCACCCCGCGATCGAGATCCCCGATTCGCGATACGAGAATTTCGCGCAGGTGGGTGCACCGCAACTGATCGCCGATTTCGCCTGCGCGAGCCGCCTGGTGCTCGGGCCCGCGATGCCCGCACGGTGGCGTGAGCTCGATCTGGCGGCGCATCCGGTCAGGGTGCTGCGCGATGGCGTCGAGGTCGCGCTGGGGCGAGGCGCCAACGTGCTCGGTGACCCTCGCACCGCCCTCGTCTGGATCGCCAACGAGCTTTCGCATCATGGGCCGGGCCTGCGCGCCGGCGACATCGTCACCACAGGCACCTGCGTGGTGCCGGTTCCGGCCGCCCCCGGCGAGCGGCATGTCGCCGATTATGGCGATCTCGGGTCGCTCGAGGCGCAACTCGTCGACTGACAGCCTCGACGGATGGCGTCGCGCCCGCGTGGCGATCGCGTTCGTTCACGTTCGTTATCGCGTTCGCTGACACCGCCGCGTGTCAGCCCCTCCGCTAGACTGGCGCCTTCGCCGCGGTCGCAGACCGATGAACGCGGCGTCCATCTTCCGGAAAGGGCGAAGGTCATGACGAGCAATGCGGCGGAATTCGAGCGCGCCCAGCGCGTGCTGGTCGGCGGGGTCAATTCGGCGGTGCGTGCCTTCCGCGCCGTCGGCGGTACGCCACGCTTCATCGACCGTGCCGAGGGCGCCTACCTGTGGGATGTCGAGGGTCGTCGCTACATCGACTACCTCGGCTCGTGGGGGCCGATGATCGCAGGTCATTCGCACCCGTCCGTGGTGGCTGCGGTCCAGCGGGCGGCCACCCGCGGCTTGTCCTATGGCGCCCCCAATGTCATGGAGACCGAGCTCGCCGAGCGCATCTGCACTCTCTTCCCGCACGTCGAGAAGGTGCGCTTCACGAGTTCCGGCACCGAGGCCGCGATGTCCGCGATCCGGCTGGCCCGCGGTTACACCGGCCGCAGCAAGATCCTCAAGTTCGAGGGCTGCTACCACGGCACGGCAGACAGCCTGCTCGTCAAGGCGGGATCGGGTGCGCTCGCGTTCGGCACGCCGAGCTCCGCCGGCGTTCCCGCCGATCTCGCGCGCCACACGCTGGTGGCACAGTTCAACGACCTCGACAGCGTGCGCGCCCTGTTCGCGCAGCACCCCGAGGACATCGCCTGCGTCATGGTCGAGCCGATCGCAGGCAACATGAACCTCATCGAACCCGTGCCCGGCTTTCACGAGGGTTTGCGCGAGCTGTGCACGCGCCATGGTGCGCTGCTGATCTTCGACGAGGTCATGACCGGCTTTCGCGTGGCGCTCGGTGGTGCGCAGGCCGTGCTCGGCGTGCGCCCCGACCTCTCGGCTTTCGGCAAGGTGATCGGCGGCGGGATGCCCGTCGGGGCGATCGGCGGGCCCGCTGCCGTCATGGACCTGATGGCCCCGCTCGGTCCGGTCTATCAGGCGGGCACGCTGTCGGGCAATCCCCTCGCGATGGCGGCCGGTCTGGCTACTCTCGACATCATCGCCCAGCCCGGCTGGTTCGACGCCGTGTCGAAGCGCTGCGCAAGACTGGTTGCAGGCCTTAACGAGGCCGCGCGCGCCACGGGTGTCGCCTTCTGCGCGCGGTCCCGCGGCGCGATGGCTGGGTGCTTCATGCTCGCGTCACCGCCGGCGAGCTTTGCGGATGTGCAGGCCCAGGATGTCGAGCGCTTCAAGCGCTTCTATCACCGGATGCTCGACGAGGGGGTTTACCTGCCTCCGTCACCGGTCGAGGCTTTTTTCTTCTCGGGCGCGCACACCGATGCCGATGTCGATGCCACCCTGGTGGCGGCGCGGCGTTCGCTGGCTGCGGTCGCCTGAAAGGCGGCGCCGGCAGGGCTGATCCGCGGGGCGAGCCCCGCGCCGGCGCCCGGATCCAGCCGGGCCGGGTATCCTGGTTCAGCCCAGGCCGAGCTGCCCGAGGTCCGGATGCGGCAGGGCGCTGCCCCCGGCCGACTCGTAGGCCCGCCCCAGACTCAGCACCATCCGTTCGTCGAAGGGTTTGCCGATCACCTGCACGCCCACCGGCAGGTTTCCCGCAAGACCGGCGGGCAGCGACAGCGCGCACAATCCGAGGTAATTCACCGGGCGGGTGAGGTGGCCCGGGATGGGCGAGGCTTCGTCCACCTGCGTCACCGGGATTGCCGGCACCGCCACCGCGGGCAGCAGGATCGCGTCGAAGCCCTCGAACCATGTCCCGAATGCTCGCCGGCGCTCGGCCATCCGTCGATATTCGCGCGGGTAGTCGCCCGGGCCGAAGGCTTCGGCGGCCAGGATACGCCCGCGCACCGCCTCGCCAAGCGGCACGGTTCGGTCGTGCACGTAGGCTTCATGCAGCGAATAGGCCTCGGAGGCAATGATCCGCCCGGCCATCGGCGCGAGTTCGAAGAACCAGTCCGGCAGCCGCACCGGCACGACACTCGCGCCCAGTGACTCGAAGCGTCGCGCCGCGCCCAGCCAGGCTTCGGTGACGCGGGGGTCGGTGAACGCAGGCAACTGATCGGCGTCGGGCAGCGCCAGGCGCAGGCCTCGTACGGCGCGAGGCTCGCGCGCGAAGTCCTCGAGCGGCTGCGCGAGCGTGGCCGGATCCCGCGGATCGGTCCCGGCGAGCGCATCGAGCAGCAGTGCGCAGTCTTCCACGCACCGCGCCATCGGACCGATGGTGTCGAAGGTCCAGCTGAGCAGGCCGGTGCCATGCAGACTGATGCGACCGTGCGTGACCTTCAGCGCCGTGAGTCCGTTGAAGGCCGCAGGGATTCGCACGGAGCCGCCGGTGTCGCTGCCGATACCCGCCGGAGCGAGTCCGGCCGCGATCGCGACCCCGGTACCGCTCGATGAGCCGCCCGGCACCCGGTGGGTGCTCAGGTCCCAGGGGTTGCGCGGCGTGCCGAGCAGCGGGTTGGTACCCCAGCCGCCAAAGGCGAACTCCGTCATGTGGGTCTTGCCCAGCGGCACCATGCCCGCCGCGAGCAGCCGTTCGACCGTGGCCGCGGTGGTCGTGGCTACACGCCCGAGGTTGCGCTTGGAGCCCAGCGTGCAAACCCGGCCCCGGATGTCCAGCAGATCCTTGAGCACGATCGGCAGCCCGTGCAGCGGCGACCGGGGCAGATCGGTGCCGCGAGCCGCGTCCGCGGCACGGGCGAGCGCGCGCGCATCCTCCGCATCGACCGACACGAAGGCGCCGAGCGCGGCGTCGGCTCCCACGATGCGCCCCAGCAGATGATCGGTCAGCTCGAGCGAACTCAGGCGCCCCGCGTCGAGTTCCGCGCGCAACGCGCCAAGCCCCATCCAGTGCAGGTCCATCGTGCTTTCTCCCGATGATAGGGCGCTGGCCCCGACAGGCTCTATCATCGTCGCACCGGGGCCGCGCATGGGGCCTGGCCCCGCGTCCGCGCGAGGAAAGCATGAAACCCGAAACGACGATCGCCCAGAAGGCTCCCTACCCGGTCGAGGTGGAGGCTGGCAAGACCTACTGGTGGTGCGCCTGCGGGCGCAGCGCCCGGCAACCCTTCTGCGACGGCTCGCACAAGGGAAGCAGCATCACGCCGGTCGCCTGGCAGGCCGACAAGACCGGCAAGGTCTGGTTCTGCGGCTGCAAGCAGAGCGCGAAGGGTGCGCTCTGCGACGGCAGCCACAACGCCCTCTGAACCCGGACCGCCGGGTTCGGCATCCGGCGGTTTCCGGCATTACCATCGACGCTTTCAGCCTCAACGGAGCCCGTCCATGAACGATCTCGTCATCCGCGCCGCAACCCTCGTCGACGGCTCGGGCGGCCCTCGGCGCATCGCCGATGTGGCCGTACGGGACGGGGTCATCACCGAGGTCGGCGATGTCGCCGGTTCGGGGCGGCGCGAGATCCGCGCCGAAGGGCTGCTGCTCACCCCGGGTTTCGTCGATATCCACACCCACTACGATGGTCAGGCCACGTGGGACGCCTCGCTCACCCCATCGTGCTGGCACGGTGTCACCACCGCGGTCTTCGGCAACTGCGGCGTGGGCTTCGCGCCACTCAAGCCGGGCCACAGCGACTACCTCATCAACCTGATGCAGGGCGTCGAGGATATCCCCGAGGCCGTGCTCGCCGAGGGCATCGACTTCTGCTGGGAGAGTTTCCCCGAGTACATGCAGGCACTGGCGCGCATGCCCCGAGCCATCGATATCGGCACCCAGATGCCCCACGGCGCGCTGCGGTTCTACGTGATGGGCGAACGCGGCACCGATCACCGCGAGCGGCCCGATGCCACCGAGCTCGAACGCATGAGCCGGCTCGT
The DNA here is from genome assembly GCA_044235405.1 of Burkholderiaceae bacterium. GTDB lineage: Bacteria > Pseudomonadota > Gammaproteobacteria > Burkholderiales > Burkholderiaceae_E > Quisquiliibacterium. The sequence continues at coordinate 1,560 of JBIIHU010000075.1, read as the reverse complement.
CGAGGAGGCGCTCGCGGCGGGCGCGCTCGGGGTGAGCACCTCGCGCACGCCGAAGCACCGGGCGGCCGATGGTCGGCCGACCCCGAGCATGACCGCCGATGCGCCCGAGCTCGCCGCGCTCGCCGAAGGCCTGCGGCGCGCAGGCCATGGCGTGCTGCAGGTGAACTCCGATTTCGGGCCTGGCGAGTTCGAACTGCTGCGGCAGGCCACGGTGCACTCCGGCAGGCCGCTCTCGGTGCTGCTGCTGCAGAGCGACAAGGCGCCCGACCTCTGGCGCGAGACCCTCGCCCACCTGCGTGCCGGACGCGCCGCAGGGCTCCCGATGAACGGACAGGTCGGCGCCAAGGGCATCGGCATCCTGATGGGCTTCGACGCGAGCCGCCATCCCTTCCTCGATCACCCGGCATGGGCCGCACTCACCGGGTTGCCCGCGCGGGAGGTCGCGGCACGGCTGCGCGCCGACGCTGCGCTGCGCGAGCGGCTCGTGAGCGAACGCACAGGCACGCCGGCCGAGCGCTTCATGCAGCGGATGCTCGAACGCAGCTTCGTCATGGACGATGCGCATGATTACGAGCCCGACATGCACGACAGCCTCGGTGCGCGCGCTGCCCGCGAGGGCACCACGGTCTGGGCGCTCGCGATGGCTGCGCTGCTCGAGCGGGAGGGCGAGGGTCTGCTGATGCACCCCTTCGAGAACTACTCGGGCGGCAATCTCGATGTCGTGCGCGAAATGCTGGTCAGCGAGGCCACCGTGATGGGACTCAGCGACGCCGGCGCGCATGTCGGGGTGATCTGTGATGGCGCGGGCCCCACGTTCCTGCTGAAGCACTGGGCGCGTGACCGCCGCCGAGGCGAGCGCATCGCGCTGGAGTTCCTGGTGGCCAAGCAGACGCGCGGCAATGCGCTGGCCTACGGCCTGCCCGATCGTGGCCTGATCGCCCCCGGACTGCGAGCCGACCTGAACCTGATCGACTTCGACACCCTCGATCTGCTGCGCCCGACCATCGTTCGCGATCTCCCGGCAGGGGGCAAGCGTTTCATCCAGCGTGCGCGCGGCTATCGGCACACCTTCGTGGCCGGTGTCGAGATTCTCCGTGACGACGAACTCACCGGCGAGCGTCCCGGCAGGCTGGTCCGGTCCGCGGGGGCGACGGTAGCCACGCGCTGAGGTGGCGTCGCGGAACTCAGCGACCCAGGTGCGCGAGCACCCTGTCGAGCTGTACCGCGAGCGGCGCCTCGATCATCGGCAAGCCCACGGTGAGCATCGCGATGCCCACCGTGATCGTGACCGGGAAGCCCACCCCGAAAAGATTGAGCTGAGGCGCCACCCGAGACACCACGCCCAGGGCCACGTTCACGAACAGCAGCATCGCCATGAAGGGCAGGGCGAGCGAGAGTCCCAGCGCGAAGATCTCGCCGCCAAGCTGAACCGGCGAACTTGACGTCAGGAAGGTGCCGATGTCACCGCCAGGCGGCATCCACTGAAAGCTCTCGATCACCGTGGCCAGCAGCGCGAGAGGGCCGTTGATCGCCACGAACGAGAGCAGCGACACCGAGTTG
>JBIIHU010000074.1:0-14264 GCA_044235405.1 Burkholderiaceae bacterium | reverse complement strand
CGGCAAGGTCGGGCAGCTCTGGCAGGATGCGCTGGACCTTTTCCCAGATGTCCGAGCCCGGCGCGGGGCCGAGCGCCACCAGCACCCGGGTGCGCGCGGCGCGCAGGATCTCGACCAGCTGATGCGGTTCGAGCAGCGGGTTGACCGGGTTGGCGATGCCCGCGGCCTCGGCGCCGAACAGCGTGTAGAAGGCCTGCGGCAGCAGCGGCAGCAGGAAGCTGGTGGCATCGCCCGGGCGCACGCCGAGCGCATGCAGCGCATTGGCGGTCTGGGTGGTGCGGGCGATGAAATCGCCATGCGAGATGTCGACCGGGGTTTCGTCGGGGTCGGCGTTCGCGAGCAGGCGCAGGGCCGGCCGGGAGGGGTCGTCGGCCGCGCCGAGGCGAAGCGCTTCCCAGGTGCTGCGCGCGGCCACGCGGCTCGCGAAGGGGGCTCGCTCGAACTCGGCCACCGCCTCGGCGGTGGAGAGGTCGGGCCACTGCGAACCGATCAGGCGGTCGAGGAGGTGCAGCCGGCGCATCGGGTTGTCTCCCGCGGCCGGCGGCGTGCCGCCGACCGTCAGTTGGATTCCTTGATCAGACGACCGCCCAGGGCCTGCAGCGGCCGGGCGTTCATCGGGTACAGGCGCGAGAATATCGCGATCTGCTCCGCCGAGATCGGCACCGGCTCCTTCATCACCATCCAGAGCACGCCTTCGTCGCAGGGCGGCGTCGTGCGCGACCCCATGTAGGTGTAATAACCACGGCCGGCGGGCAGCAGCGCGCCCGGATCGACCGGCGCGGGCGCCGCGAGCGGTTCCCCGCGTTCCAGCGGCAGGCTGTTCCAGACCTGCTGGATGGCCGGGTGCGGCACGCCGCGTTCGAGCAGCACCGCCACCACCGCCTGGCGACCGTCGGCGTCGCGGTGGACGAGGTGGGCCGACATGTCGAAGATGCGCCCGTCGACGCGCTCCTCGCCGGGTCGGTGGAAGTGGAACTCGACGAGCTCGTAGCGTCGTCCCATCACGGTGAGCGCGCTGCCCGGCGCGAGTCGGGCGCTGACGGTGTGGCCGTTGTCGACCACGCTGAAGGCGACCGGCTGGTACTCGAAGCGGATCGGTTCGAGATCGACCCGCACGCCGCCGCGGATGTTGATCGGCGACTGCCGGTTGCCGCCGGCGCAACGGGCGAAGGCCGGATGCAGGCTTGCCCAGTGCTCGGGGCCGCGTTCGCCACCATAGCTCCAGCCGGTGGTGCCGTCCGGGGCCGCCGGGCCTGGCGGAGGCTGGGCATCCAGGCGGGCGGCGGCAATGGTCATGGCCGCGGGGTCGAGCGGCGAGGCGCCCGTCGCGGCGATCGCGGCGGGTGGCACGCGTGGGCTGGCACGGCTGCTGGTCGTCGGCGCGGCCGCCCTGGTGGCGGGCCGGCTCGCGGCGGTCGACGACGGCTCCACGGGCCGGATCGCCGTCGGGATCGCCTGCGCCCCGCTGCGCTCCGTGGGTCGTACCCGGATCACCAGGTCGCCCTTCGGCGTCACCCTGGCCTCGCGGTTCTGGCGCGACAGCAGGTCGGCGATGCGCATGTTCAGGGCGTCGAGGCGGGCCGAGTCGATTTCCTGGGCCGCGCGCGCGGCCGCGTCGGGGGCAGCCGCCGCCGGCACCGAGGCGGCGCCCACCGCGAGCGCGGCGAGGGCGGCGAGCAGCCAGGCCGCGGCGCGGCGGGGCGCGGCGCAGCCGGTGGTGTCGGCGAGACGATCGGCGGTGAGCGGGGAGGGACGATGCTCGGGAATGCGACGCGCGGGCATGATCGGCGGACATCCGGATGGGGTATCCGCGTTGTCGGCCCCCGGCCGCGGCCACTTGAGGGCCGGGCGGTTGCTGGTCGCTGGCAGCCTACCGGCGGTCGCCCCCGTCGTCGGCAGGCCCGGCCTTGAGCAGGTTCACCGCGATCTCGGCGCTGCGCGTGCCGTCGCTGACGAGCGCCTGGCCTTCCTGGATCGTCACCGAAAGCCGCATCGTGCGCCCGGCGAGGGCGGCCAGCGCGCGGGTGCCGGCCTCGTCGCAGACGACGACGCGCAGCGCCTCGTGACGGGCGAGCGCCGCGGCATTCGCGCGCCACCAGAGGTCGGCGCGCGCACCGCCGTAGGCGACGAGCACCACGCGGTCGGCCTGCGAGACGGCCTTGCGCACCCACTTCTCGTCGGGCAGCCCGACCTCGATCCACAGGCGCAGCCGGCCGGTGTCGTCGCGCAGGGCGAGGTCGGGTTCGCCTTCGCTCGACAGGCCCGGTCCGAAGGCGAGCGATTCGTCGGCGTGCAGCGCGAAGGCGAGCAGGCGCACCATCATCCGCTCCTCGGTCTCCGAGGGGTGTCGTGCGAGGGTGAGCGCGTGGTCGGCGTAGTGGCCGCGGTCGAGGTCGGCCACCGCCAGTTGCGCCTTGTGGATCGTGGATCGCAGGGCCATGGTCGGGCAGGGTAGCAGAGCGGGCGCCGGCGTACGATCGCGCGGGGCGCAAGGCGCGGCAGCCGGGAGCGGGCGATGACATTCGACGACGTGATCGTGGGCGGTGGCTCGGCGGGCTGCGTGCTCGCGGCTCGCCTCAGCGAGGACCCGGCGCGCCGGGTCTGCCTGATCGAGGCGGGGCAGGCGACCGAGCCGCTGGCGGTGCGGGTGCCGCTGGGTCTGGCGGTGCTCGCGCGGACCGGGCAGGCCAACTGGGCCTTCGAGACCGAGCCGCAGCCCGGGCTGGGCGGGCGGCGGGGCTACCAGCCGCGCGGCAGGCTGCTGGGCGGCTCGAGCGCGATCAACGCGATGATCTACATGCGCGGCCACCCGGCCGACTACGACGGCTGGGCCGCGCAGGGCAATCCGGACTGGTCGTGGGCGCAGGTGCTGCCCTGTTTCCTGCGCGCCGAGCACAACGAGCGGGGCGCCGGGCCCTTCCACGGCACCGGCGGGCCGCTGAACGTCGCCGACCTGCGCTCGCCGAATCCTTTCGTCGCCCGCTTCCTCGAGGCGGCGCAGCAGTGCGGCCACCGGCTGAATCCCGACTTCAACGGCGCCGATCCGGAAGGTGTCGGCGCCTTCCAGGTGACCCAGCGCGACGGCGAGCGCTGGAGCGCGGCGCGCGCCTACCTGGCGCCGGCGCGAGGCCGCCCGAACCTGACGGTGCTTGCCGGCGCGCACGCGCTGCGCGTGCTGTTCGACGACGCCGGGCGCGCCTGCGGCGTCGTGTGCCGCGATGCCGGCGGCGAGCGCGTGGTGCATGCCACCCGCGAGGTGCTGCTGGCCGCCGGTGCCTTCGGCTCGCCGCAGCTGCTGATGCACTCCGGGATCGGGCCGGGCGAGCACCTGCGCTCGCTCGGCATCCCGGTGCGGGTCGACCAGCCGGGGGTGGGCGCCGGCCTGCAGGACCACATCGACGTCACGCTGGTGATCGATTCACCCGGCAGCCACGATCTGCTCGGGCTGTCGCTGCCGGGGCTGGCCCGGCTCGCGGGGGCGGTGGGCCGCTGGCGGCGCGAGCGCCGAGGCCTGCTGACCAGCAACATCGGCGAGGCGGGTGGCTTCATTCGCAGCGATCCGGCCGAGCCGATCCCCGACCTGCAGCTGCATTTCGTGATCGGCAAGCTGATCGCGCATGGCCGCCGTGCCCTGCCGGGCCACGGTTTCTCGTGTCACGTATGCCTGCTGCGGCCGCGCAGCCGCGGCACGGTCCGGCTTGCCAGTGCCGATCCGCTGGCTGCCCCGCGCATCGACCCGGCCTTCCTGAGCGACGACGACGACCTCCGGCGCCTGGTGCGCGGCTTTCGGCTGGTCAGAGAGATCCTTCATGCGCCGGCGCTCGCAGCCTGGCGCGGCCGCGAGCTCTACTCGGCGCAGGCGCGCAGCGATGCGCAGATCGAGGCCTTCGTGCGCGCCCACGCCGACACGATCTACCACCCGGCGGGCACCTGCCGGATGGGGCCCGGCGCGCACGACGTGGTCGACTCTCGGCTGCGGGTCAGGGGCGTCGCCGGCCTGCGGGTGGTCGATGCCTCGGTGATGCCGACCATCGTCGGCGGCAATACCAACGCGCCGACGATCATGATCGCCGAGCGCGCGGTCGATTTCCTTCGCCAGGAAGCGCGCGGCTGAGCCGCTCGCCCCTCGGCGTACCGCCCCGCGGTTCCGCAGGCCGCGCCGGTTCGCGTCAGCCCGCCAGCGCCCGCCGCAGCGCGCTGGCGCACAGCGCGACCGCGGTGCCGGCTTCCTCGAGCACCTTGCCCATCGTGATGAAGCCGTGGATCTGGCGCTCGAAGCAGACGTACTGCGCCCGGTTGCCGGCCGCCGACAGCGCATCCGCGTACTGGCGACCCTCGTCGCGCAGGGGGTCGTAGCCAGCGGTCAGCACCAGGGCCGGCGGCAGGCCGGCGAGATTCGGGTGCAGCAGCACCGAGGTGCGCGGGTCGAGCTTCTCGGCCGGGTCGGTCAGGTAGTGGCCGTAGAAGTAGTTCATCGTGTCGCGGGTGAGCAGGTAGCCGTCGCCGTTGTCGTGCGACGAGGCCGTGCCCATCCGGAAGTCGGTGCAGGGGTAGATCAGCAGCTGGAAGGCGAGCGGGGTATCGCCGGCGTCGCGTGCACCGACCGCCACGACGGCCGCCAGGTTGCCGCCGGCGCTGTCGCCACCCACGGCCAGTCGCTGGCGGTCGATCCCCAGGCTGGCCGCGCTGGCCGACACCCACCGGGTGACGGCCAGGCAGTCGTCGACCGCCGCCGGGAAGCGCGCCTCCGGGCCCATCCGGTAGTCGACCGCGATCACCGCGCAGCCGCTGCCGTTGCTCAGTTCCCGGCACAGCACGTCGTGGGTGTCGAGATCGCCGATCACGAACCCGCCGCCGTGGAAATAGACTAGGCCCGGCAGCATCTGGCCGGGCTGGCTGCCCGCCGGCCGGTAGCTGCGGCAGGGCACGTCGCCCGCCGGGCCGGGGATGCCGAGGTCGCGCACCTCGGCCATCGCGGGGGCGTCGGGCTGGGTGAAGAAACGCCGCTCGCGATAGGCCGTGCGCGCCTCGACCGGCGTCTGCTGGTGCACGGCGGGCAGACCGCGCGATTCGATCAGGTTGAGCAGGGCCCTGGCTTGCGGGTCGAGCATCGGAAGACTCCCGGAGGCTTGAAGTTGACGGCGACGAGGCCTGAAGGCGCGAGCATAGCGCCGACTGCTGCCATCATTCGGTCTCCCTCGTCCTCTTTCGGAGATGCGCATGTCCGTCGTCGCCTTCATCGGCCTGGGTGCCATGGGCGGGCCCATGGCCCTGAACCTGGTCGCCGCAGGGCACGCGTTGCGGGTCTTCAACCGCAACCCCGCGCGCTGCGCGCCGCTGGTCGATGCTGGCGCGACCGCCTGCGCGAGCCTCGCCGAGGCGGTGCGCGGCGCCGACGCCGTCGTGTCGATGGTGGCCGACGATGCCGCCACCCGCGAGGTGATGCTCGGCGGCGCCGGGGTCGTGGCCAGTGCCGCCCCCGGCACGCTGATCGTCGACTGCAGCACCAACACCCCGGCGATGGTGCGCGAGGTGGCGGTGGCGGCGGCGGCGCGAGGCATCGGTCATCTCGATGCGCCGGTCTCGGGCAGCGTCGCGCAGGCGCGCGGCCGCGAACTCGTCTTCATGGTGGGCGGCCCGGCATCCGACCTCGACCGCGCCCGGCCGCTGCTCGAGGCGATGGGCCGCAGCCACACCCACATGGGCGCCTCGGGTGCCGGGGCGACCATCAAGCTGATCAACAACATGCTCTCGGGCACGGTCAATGCCGCGATCGCCGAGGCGCTGCTGATCGCGCAGGCCGCCGGCCTCGACCCGCAGGCGACCCAGTACGTGCTCGGCGAAGGTGCCGCCGGCTCCCGGCTCTTCAGGACCAAGATGCCGAAGATCTACGCGCGCGACTTCGCGCCGCAGTTCCAGCTCGCGCTGATGGAAAAGGACCTGCGCTACTTCCTCGCGCTCGCGCAGGAGCTCGACCGGCCCGCGCCGATCGCGGCGCTCGTGCGCAGCCAGATGCAGGCGGCGCGGCTGGCCGATCTCGGCGGGCTCGACGTGTCGGCCATCTACCTGCACGTGGCCGGCGAGAAGCCTCCGGCCTGAAAGCCGCCCGCCGTGACGGGCACGGGGCAGCCGCCTGCCGCCTGCCCCGGGTTACCGAGCGTCGCGTCGCTCAGCCGGCGCGGCGCTTGGCTGCCGCCCGGGTGGCGATGAAATCGGCCATCATCCGCGTGGGTTCGCCGCTTCGGTAGCTGCTCGCGAAGGCGTCGATGCCGGCGGTGATCGCCTCGTCGCGCGGCAGGTTCTCCCAGGCGAGCATCAGGCGCTTCTGGGTGCGCAGCGCCGCCCTGCCGCCGCGCGCGAGGCTCGCCAGCCAGTCCGCGACCGCGGCGTCCAGTGCCGCCGCCGGCACCACCTTCTCGACCAGCCCCCAGTGCAGCGCCTGCGTGGCATCGAAGGTCTCGCCCAGCAGCAGCAGCTCGCGGGCGCGGCCCCAGCCCACCAGATGCGGCATCAGCGCCGCCTCGACGACCGAGGGGATGCCCAGGTGGACCTCGGGCATGCCGAAGCGCGAGGGCTCGCTCGCCACCCGCAGGTCGCAGGCGGCGGCCAGCTCGAGGCCGGCACCGAGCACCACGCCATCGATGCGCGCGATCACCGGCGCCGGGAAGCGGCGGACCGCCTCGCAGCAGCGATGCACCTGGGTGATGAAGGCGCGGGCCCCCTCGACGTCGAGTCCGGCCATCTCGTCGATGTCGGCGCCGCCGACGAAGGCGCGACCGCCGGCGCCAGTCAGCACCAGCGCGTGCAGCGCGTCGTCGTCGGCGAGCGCGGCAAGCCGCTCCTGGAAGCGGCGCATCAGCGCGCTGCCCAGGCAGTTCGCGCGGCGCGCGTTGTCGATGGTGACATGGGCGACACGCGCGCCGCCGGCAAGGGTGTCGAGGCGCACCGTGATGTCGGCGTCGGGGTGGGCGGCTGCGGTCATCGGCTCTCCGGGGGCATCGCGCAAAGGCGGCGCAGCATACGACAGAAGGCCGCCCGCCGCCGGGGGGGGGGCGGCCTGCCGCGACTACCAGCGCAACAGGCGAGCGCCGAGCGTGGCTCCGGCCAGCGCGGGCAGGGCGATGCCGGCGAGGTACCAGGCCGCCACGAAGGGCGCGGCACCCTCGGGGCAGTGAAAGCTGTAAGCCGCGGCGCCGATCGCGCCGGCCAGCAGGCCGGCGCAGGCACCCGCCAGGCGCGGGCGCACCGGCGCCGTCGCGCGCGCTGCCCACAGCAGCAGCGCGAAGGCGGGCACCGACAGCGCGCCGATCAGCCAGGGGCAGCTGATCCAGCTCTGGCCGAGCAGCAGCGCACTGCGCTCGCCGGCCGGCACCCTCACCAGCGCCACCGTGGCGAGCAGCCACAGCGCGAGCACCGGAATCGCGAGTGCCCAGGCCGCGGGGCCGGCCGCGGCGCCCGGGCATCCCAGGCGTCGGGCGAGTGGCAGCGCGCAGGCCACCAGGGCAGCGCAGCTGCCGAGCTTCACCCATGACATCGGATCGGCGAGGGCCGCGCCGGCGTCGGGGCGCGGACCGAGCCAGCCCAGGGCGAGCAGCAGCGCCGCGGCGCTGCCTCCCGCGACCGCGATCGCGAGCCGACGACGCGCCGGCGCCGGGTCGATCGCCACCGGGCCGCGCGCGAGCAGATCGATCAGGGCATCGGTCTTCATCGGTGTTGCTCGTCCGCGTCGCGCATCGCCATGGTCATCGCCGCGGCTCGCGCAGGCGCGCGGCCAGTGCCTTCAGGCCACGATGCACGCCCACCTTGACGGCCGAAACCGACATGCCGGTGAGCCGCGCGGTTTCCTCGACCGACCGACCCTCGATCTTCACGTGCACGATCGGCAGCCGGTGGCGGTCGGGCAGCGAGTCGAGCAGCAAGGCGAGGTCGCGGCGCGCCAGCGCGGCCTCGCCGTCGTCGTGGCTGGCGAGATTCTCGTGGAGCTCGTCCAGGGGATCGGCGAGCAGCGCGTGACGGCCGTGGCGGCGCAGCATGTCGACGAGCTTGTAGCGCGCGATCGCATGAATCCACGCGGTGAAGGGCTGTTCGGGATCATAGGTGTGGCGCTGGTTGTGGATCGCGAGCAGGGTTTCCTGGACGAGGTCCTCGACCTCGTCGGGCATCCGGGCGAGCCGTCGGCGCAGGAAGGCGCGAAGATGCCGGGCGAGCGCCTCGAGGAGCGCCCGGTAGGCAGCACCGTCGCCGCCTGCTGCGGCGAGCATCAGCGCTCTGAGTCGGTCTTCCGCGGTGGCCTCGGGCACGCCGGTCTCCGTGAGTTCGTGGCTGCACTGGCGCCGGTTACAGCGGCGGCCCGAATGGGGATCGGCGAGGGTCCGAACGGGTCGGGCGCGATCATGACACGGTGTCGCGTCGCGCCCGGGCGCGCGGCTTTCGCGTTATCGTCGCGGCTGCATCACAACCCTGTCGCCGCGCAGCCGGCGTACCGCCCGTGTCCATCCAGACCACCCCCTCCGCCGCGCCGCCGCGCGCTGATTTCGGTCGCGTCAGCGTGTTCTTCGGCGAAAAGAACGGCAAGTATCCCGACGGCAACCAGGTGATCGTCACCGGCACCGACACCCGGGTGGTGTTCGATTCGCCGCCGGTGGCCAACCGTATCGGGGCCGACTACGACAGCGCCGACCTCTCCGTGCTCGGCCACGTTCACGAGGACCACATGGCCGGACTGCACCGGCTGCCCGGTGTGCCGGTGCACGCCCACGAGGCCGATGTCGGCGCGCTGCGCAGCTGGCCGGCGCTGGCGGCCCACTACGGCATCGCGCCGGCCCGCCATGCGTCGATGCTCGCCAAGATCCGGCGCGACTACCATTACGTCGAGCGGCCCGATGCGCTCGCCTACGCCGACGGCGCCACCTGGGCGCTCGGCGGCAGCACGGTGCGCGCGATCCACATGCCCGGCCACACCGCCGGCCACTGCGTGCTGCTGGTCGAGCCCGAGGGCGTGGCCTTCATCGGCGACATCGACCTCACCGGCTTCGGCCCCTACTACGGCGACGCCGCCTCCAGCCTCGCCGACTTCCGCCGCACGCTCGCGCGTCTTCCCGACATTCCGGCGAAGGTGTGGGTGACCTCCCACCACCGCGGGGTCTACACCGACCGCCGCGCGATGCTCGAGGCGCTGGCCGCCTTCACCGCGAAGCTCGACGAACGCGAGCAGCGCCTGATCTCGCTGCTCGCCGAGCGGCCGCGCACACTCGCCGAACTGGTGGCCGCGCGGATGCTCTACCCGCCCGACTACGAGGAGCTCTGGGTCGACGACGCCGAGCGCCGCAGCATCGGCCAGCACCTCGACGAACTCGTCGCCGACGGGCGCGTGCTCGCTCGCGACGACGGCGTGTTCACGCTTGCCGGCCGCTGAGCGCGCGCGGGCCTCGCTCGCCCTCCGTCCGGCGCCTCACCCTTTCCCCTTTCCAAGGGAGTCCGCCATGGACATGAGCCAGGGGCCAGGCCCCGCCATCGCCTCACCCTCGGGTCCCGCCGCGGCGCCCGTGTCCGCGGGCGCGCCGCAGGCGGCAGCCGCCTCGCCGGTGCCCGACGCCCGCGGCACCAACCTCTATCTCGCCGACCCGATGGCCGCGCCGCTGTTCGCGACCTACCTGCCGGCACCGCTGATGGCGCATCTGGCACCGCACTTCGAGCGGCTCGGTGCGCTCGCCGGCGGGCGCCTCGACGAGCTCGCCGGCATCGCCGACCGCAACCCCCCGACGTTGTCGGTGCGCAACCGGCGCGGCATCGACGAGTCGCGCATCGACAAGCACCCGGCCTACGTCGAGATGGAGCGGCTGGGCTTCGCGGAGTTCGGCCTGGCGGCGCTTTCGCACCGCGGCGGTGTGCTGGGCTGGCCGCAGCCGATGCCGCCGTCGGCGAAGTACGCGCTCACCTATCTGTTCGTGCAGGCCGAGTTCGGGCTGTGCTGCCCGATCAGCATGACGGATTCGCTGGCGCGCACGCTGCGCCGCTTCGGCGAGCCGGCGCTGGTCGAGCGCTACCTGCCGATGCTCACCTCGCTCGACTTCGACGAGCTGCGCCAGGGCGCGATGTTCATGACCGAGCAGGGCGCGGGCTCGGATGTCGCGGCCACCGCCACCCTCGCGCGACCGCTGGCCGACGGCAGCTGGGCCCTCACCGGCGACAAGTGGTTCTGTTCGAACCCGGACGCCGGCTTCGCGATGGTGCTCGCGCGCAGCGAGGAGGTGCCCGGCCACGCCGGCATCTCGCTGTTCCTGCTGCCGCGCGAGCTGCCCGACGGCTCGCGCAACGCCTACCGGATCCTGCGCCTGAAGGACAAGCTGGGCACGCGTTCGATGGCCAGCGGCGAGATCCGCCTGGAGGGCGCGCGCGCCTGGCTGGTCGGCGAGCGCGGCCGCGGCTTCAAGCACATGGCCGACATGATCAACAACTCGCGGCTGTCCAACGGGGTACGCGCCGCAGGCCTGATGCGTCGCGCGCTGACCGAGGCGCTGCACGTGGCCCACCATCGCGAGGCCTTCGGGCGGCCGCTGGTGGCGCTGCCGCTGATGCGTCGTCAGCTGCTCAAGATGGCGGTGCGCACCGAGCAGGCCCGCACGATGGTGTTCCAGACCGGGGCCGCGCTCGCGCGCGCCGATGCCCGCGAGCCGGGTGCCGCGCCGCTCGCGCGCATTCTCACGCCGCTGATCAAGTTCCGCGCCTGTCGCGACGCCCGCGTCGTGACCGGCGACGCGATGGAAGTGCGCGGCGGCTGTGGCTACATCGAGGAGTGGAGCGACCCGCGGCTGCTGCGCGACGCGCACCTCGGCTCGATCTGGGAGGGCACCAGCAACATCGTCGCGCTCGACGTGCTGCGCGCGATCCGCCGCGAGGGCTCGCTGCCGGCGCTGCGCGCGCACCTCGAGGGACTGCTCGCGCAGGGCGCGCCGGCCCCGGCCGCGCTGCGCGAGGTGCAGGCGAGCGCCTTCGAGCGCTGCTTCGCCTTCGCCGAGCGTGCCGCCGCCGGTGACCATGCCCATCTCGCCCGCCAGGCCGCCTCGGCGCTTTACCACGCCACGACGCTGGCCGGTCTGCGCTGGGAAGCGGCGCGCCCCGGGCTGGCGCTGCGCGGCTGGCTGGCCGACCTGGTGCTCACCCACCGCCTCGGTCCGCGCGACCCACTCGCCGATGACGACGGCGCCCACGACGACCCGCGTGCCGGCGAGCTGCTGGCCCTCCACGGAAACGCCTCATGAAAGCCGGAAAACTTCCGCTGCCGCTGGCCGGCATCCGCGTGCTCGACCTCTCGGCGGTCTACTCCGGGCCGATGGCCGCGGCGGTGCTCGCCGACCAGGGCGCCGACGTCATCAAGGTCGAGACCGCCGGCGGCGACATCGCGCGCCGGGTCGGCCCGGCCAAGGGCGACATCTCGGCGGTGTTCGCCGCGATGAACCGCGGCAAGCGCTCGATCGTCCTCGACCTGAAGCATGCCGACGGCAAGGCGGTGCTGCGCGACCTGATCGTGCGCGCCGATGTCGTCATGGAGAACTTCCGTCCCGGCGTGCTCGCCAAGCTCGGCTTTCCGCGCGAGGAACTCGAGCGCCTGAACCCGCGCCTGATCTACCTGTCGATCACCGGCTTCGGCCAGGACGGCCCCTACACCGAGGCCCGGGTCTACGACGCGGTGATCCAGGCGGTCTCGGGGATCAGCGCCTCGCACCTCGAGAAGCCCGGCGGCGAGCCGGGGCTGATCGCCACCACGGTCTGCGACAAGCTCACCTCGCTCACCGCTGCGCAGGCGGTCACCGCGGCGCTGCTGGCGCGCGAGCGCGACGGCCACGGCCGGGTGGTCGAGCTCTCCATGCTCGACGCCGCACTGGCCTTCAACTGGCCCGACGCGATGTACAACCACATGTTCCTCGACGACCCGCCTGCCGCCTTTCCGGAGGTCGGCGCGACGCTGCGGCCCTACCGCACCCGCGACGGCTATGTCGCCACGATGACCCCGCAGCAGGACGAGTTCGAGGCGCTGGTCCGCGGGCTGGGCGCACCCGAGCTCGCGCAGGATCCGCGCTTCTCGTCCACCCCCGCCCGCTCGCGTCACCCCCACGAGCTGCGCGCCGCGCTCGAGCCGCTGTTCGCCGCCTTCGACACCGACGACCTGGTCGCGCGCCTGAAGGCCTGCGACGCGCCGGTCGGCAAGGTCAACCGCAAGCCCGAGGTGCTGGTCGACGCGCAGGTGGTGCACAACCGTGCGCTGGTCGAGATCGACCATGGCACGCTGGGGCGCGTGCGGGTGGCGCGCGAGGCGGCCCGCTTCTCGGGCACCGAGGAAGCCGCGCCGGGTCCCGCGCCGCATCTCGGCGAGCACGGCGAGGCGGTGCTGCGCGAGCTTGGCTACGACGATTCCCGGATTGCGGCCCTGCGCGGCGCAGGGGTGCTGCGCATGCCGGCGGCCTGATCCGCGACCCTCGCGTTCGCGAACTCACTCATCCAGGCGGCACCACGACCGCTGCGCTTGCAACCACGGAGACTTCCGATGACCCGACTCACCCGACGCAGTTTCGCCTCCCTGCTCGCGCTGGCTGCGCTGCCCGCCGCCGCGCAGTCCGACTTCCCCAACAAGCCGATCCGCGTGATCGTGCCCTTCGCCGCCGGCAGCGGCGCCGACGGCGCGGCGCGCGTGGTCGCCGAGCAGATGCAGCGCCTGCTCGGCCAGAGCATCGTGGTCGAGAACCGCCCGGGCGGCAGCGGCGCGGTCGCCGTGCAGGCCGTCAAGCAGGCGCCGGCCGACGGCTACACCATCCTCGTGGGCACCAACTCGCCGATGTCGGTCAACCCGGTGGTGATGAAGAACCCCGGCTACGACTCCACCAAGGACTTCAAGCCGGTCAACGGCATCCTGCGCAGCATGAACGTCTGGTACGTGGCGCCCGACTCGCCGATCCGGTCGGTGACCGACCTCGTCACGGCCGCCCGCTCGGGCAAACCGGTGTCGGTGGGCAGCTACTCGGCCGGCTACCAGCTCGGCATCGAGTGGGTCGCGGTGCTGGGCAACGTGAAGTTCGCCTACGTCAACTACAAGGGCCAGTCGCAGGTCATCACCGACGTGCTCGGCCGCACGCTCGATGCCGGCATGGGCGACATGTCCGGGGCGCTGCCGCTGATCCAGTCGGGCAAGCTGCGGGCGATCGCCGTGTCGGGCGCGACGCGTCATCCGGGCCTGCCCAACGTGCCCGCGATCCGCGAGGTCTGGCCCGAGTACGAGAACTACGCCTGGACCTCCTTCTTCGTGCGTGCCGAGGTGCCGGCCGATGCCCATGCGAAGCTGGTGTCGACGATGCAGGCAGCGCTGCGCAGCCCCGAGATGAAGCGCTACTACGAGGTCAACGGCAGCGATCCGATGGTCGACTTCGGCCCCGACCGCATGGCCGAGCACCTGCGCCAGGAGATCGCCCGCTTTCGCAAGGTGGCCGAGGCTGCCGGCGTGAAGCCCGAGTGAGCGCCACGCACCAGCGGGGGCTGCCCGCGGTCTGAGCCCCCGATCGTGGCGGGCTTCAGCCCGCCACGATGCCCCGTGCGCGCAGTTCGGCCACCTGCGCCTCGCTCAGGCCGATCTCGCGCAGCACCGCGTCGGTGTCCTGGCCCAGCGCGGGCGCGTTGCGGCGGTGGGCGCCGGGCGTGCGCGAGAGTTTCGGCACGATGCCCGGTACCGCGATCTCGGCACCATCGGGCAGGCGTACCGTCTCGAGCATGCCGCGGGCCCGGTAGTGCGGGTCGGCCGCGATGTCGGCGACCGTGTAGATGCGGCCGGCCGGCACGGCGGCCGCCTCCAGCGCCGCGAGCACCTCGTCGACGCCGCGCTGCCCCGCCCACGCGCCGATCGCCGCGTCGATCTCCGCGACCCGCGCCACCCGTCCGGCGTTTCCCGCCAGCGCGGGATCGGCGCCGAGGTCGTCGCGGCCAATGGTGCTCATCAGCCGCCGGAAGATGCTGTCGCCGTTGCCCGCGATCAGCGCCCAGCCGCCGTCGGCGCAGCGGTAGGCATTGCTCGGCGCGATCCCGGGCAGCGCGCTGCCCGCGGGCTCGCGAACCGCGCCGAAGGCGCTGTATTCGGGCAGCAGGCTCTCCATGCAGTTGAAGACCGCCTCGTAGAGGGCGACATCGATCACCTGGCCCAGCCCCGAGCGTTGCCGCTCCTGCAGCGCCATCAGGATGCCGATCACGCCATGCAGCGCCGCCAGCGTGTCGCCGATGCT
>JBIIHU010000283.1:0-4517 GCA_044235405.1 Burkholderiaceae bacterium | reverse complement strand
TCATCGTCTTCACGAACACCAAGATCGGTGCCGGGCGGCTCGCCCGCCAGCTCACGCGCGACGGGCTGAACGCGGCCGCGATCCACGGCGACAAGACCCAGCAGGAGAGGCTCGCCACCCTCGAGGGTTTCAAGAAAGGCGAGGTCGCGGTGCTCGTGGCCACCGATGTCGCGGCGCGCGGCCTCGACATCGCCGAGCTGCCCGCTGTCATCAACTTCGACCTGCCGCATTCGCCCGAGGACTACGTGCACCGCATCGGCCGCACCGGCCGTGCGGGGGCCAGCGGTGTCGCGCTGTCGCTGATGACCGCCAACGACGAGCGCAACCTCGACGCGATCCGCAAGCTGATCAAGCGCGACATGCCGGAGCAGCCGCTCGAGCTCGATGCCGCGCTGCTCGCGAATGCGCGCGCCGACATCACGCCGGCCGACCGCATGCGGCCGCAGCGCGAGTTTCGGGCCCCGCTCGAGATGCGCGGGGTGCGCAGGCCGCGGCCCGGCGAGACCGATCGCGAGGCAGGCGACGAGCGCGCGCCGCGCGCTGCGCGCGCCGCCGACGACCCGTCGCAGGTATCGCGCCGCGAAGCACGGCCGCCGACCCGTCCGCGCTCGGCCCTGCCGGGCCACTCCGACGACCCCTTCTTCTTTCGTCCCTACGAGCCGGCTTCCGTGCCCGCCGGGACCCCCGCCGAGTCCGCCGGTGGCTCCGGCCTGTCGCAGGCGACGCGCCGGCGCGCCAGCCGCCCGGTGGCGGCGCTGCTCGGCGGCGGCAAGAAGGCCTGAACGCCGGGCCGCTGGCCCGCCGCCCGCGGGCGGCGTGCTCCCGGTGCTGCCGTGCCCGTCGCCGTCGATCCTTCAGTCACGCAGCGCGGCCGCCCAGGCGGCGGTCGCGCGTGCCCAGAAGGTCTCGATCGACGCGGCGCCGGTGCGTGGCAGGCCGAGGTGGACGAGGGCGGCCTCGAGCACGACGAGACCACGCGAGGCATCGATCGCCGGCGCCCCGTTCTGCTTGGACAGCTTCTCGCCCTTCGAGTCGGTGATCACCGGCAGGTGCAGCCAGCGAGGCCGCGGCAGGCCGAGCAGCGCCTGCAGATGGACCTGTCGCGGCGTCGCCTCCAGCAGGTCGTCGCCACGCACCACGTCGGTGACGCCCTGCGCGGCGTCGTCGACCACCACGGCCAGCTGGTAGGCCCACAGGCCGTCGGCACGGCGCAGCACGAAATCGCCAACGCTCGCGGCGAGGTCGTCGACCCGATCACCGGGACATCCCCGGTCGCGCCAGACGATCGGTCGGTGATCGACCCGCACGCGCCAGGCGCGTGGCGCCCGACCCGCAGCCAGCCCCTCGCGGCAGGTGCCCGGGTAGATCAGCTCGCCGTGCCGCTCGCGCGGCAGGCCGCGGCGTGTCAGCGAGTCGGCGATCTCGCGGCGCGTGCAGGCGCAGCCGTAGAGGTGGCCTGCCTGCTGCAGTCGCTCGAAGGCCGCCTGGTAGCCGGTGTGGCGCTGGCTCTGGAAGACGATCTCGCCGTCGCTGCGAAAGCCGAGCGCCTGCAGCGTATCGAGGATGTGCGCCGCGGCACCAGGCTGCTCGCGTGGCGGATCGAGGTCCTCGATGCGCAGCAGCCAGCGGCCGCGATGCGCCAGCGCGTCGAGCCGGCTGCCAAGCGCGGTCGCGAGCGAGCCGGCATGCAGCGGGCCGGTCGGCGAGGGCGCGAATCGCCCGACGTAGTCGTATCGCGTCATGATCGCCCGGAGGCTCGCGACCGCGGGCTGCTGCCGGGCGGTCCGGCGAGCAGCCGGGCCCGCACCCGTGCCACCTCGAGTCGCTGCAGCCACCAGGCGAGCGCCTTGCCGCGAGCCGAGCGCCGCCACGCGTAGCGGGTGCTGCTGACCGGAGCGGGTCGCGTGGTGCGGCGGGCCACCAGCCGCCCGGCGGCCAGGTGTTCGCGCACGAAGGGTTCGGGCAGCCAGCCGACGCCAAGCCCGGCGAGCTGCATCGCGATCTTCTGTTCGAGGGTCGCGACGGTGAGGGTTTCCTGCCCCGACAGCAGGCCTGCCGAGCGCGACGGCAGGTTGCGCGAACTGTCGGCCAGGGCGATCGCGCGGTGCGCGAGCAGGCTCTCGGCCTCCAGCGGCTCCGGTGCACTGGCCAGCGGGTGCCCTGGCGCCACGCACCACAGGAAGCGCAGCTCGCCGAGCTCGCGCACGCCGAGCTGGGAGCTCGCGGCAGCAGGCGCCGGCGGGTCGGTGCCCAGCCCGATCGCCAGGTCGGCGCGTCCGGCGAGCAGCGCGTCCCAGCCGCCGTCGAGGACCTCGGCCGAAAAGCGCAGCCGCGTGGGGGCCCCCAGGCGATAGAAGTCGGCGAGCAGCGGCCGCAGCTGGTCGAAGGCGATGACCGCATCGATCGCGATCCGCAGCTCCACCTCCCAGCCGCTCGCGACCTCGCGCGCCCGACAGGCGAGATCGTCGGCCGCGCGCAGCAGCTCGCGCCCCTGCTCGAGCAGCGTCTGGCCGGCGGCGGTCAGCCGCGCGCCACGGCCGCGCCGATCGAAGACCAGGACGTCGAGCTCCTCCTCGAGGCGGCGCACCGTGTAGGTCAGCGCCGAGGGCACCTTGCCGAGCTCGGCGGCCGCCGCGGCGAAGCTGCCGCGCCGGGCGATCGCATCGAGCACGGCCAGCGATTCGAGCGTCAGCGCCATCTTCAGGAAATTTGAAGAATCAGCACGAATGCTAGCACCGGCGACCGCGTTGCCGGTCGATAGACTGCGCAGCGTCGTGGCCCCGCGACGGGTGCCGGCTCCGCCGGCGGCGCGGGCCCGGAGGCACCCCGATGATCGACTACCGACCCGGCCGCGAGCGCGGCCACGCGAATCACGGCTGGCTCGACAGCTTCCACAGCTTTTCCTTCGGCGGCTACCACGACCCGTCGCGCATGGGCTTCGGCGCGCTGCGCGTGATCAACGAGGATCGCGTCGAGGCCGGCGGCGGCTTCGCGCCGCACGGCCACCGCGACATGGAGATCGTCAGCTATGTGCTCGAGGGGGCGCTCGCGCATCGCGACAGCCTGGGCAACGGGTCGGTGATCCGGCCGGGCGACGTGCAGCGG
This sequence comes from Burkholderiaceae bacterium, assembly GCA_044235405.1. Lineage (GTDB taxonomy): Bacteria > Pseudomonadota > Gammaproteobacteria > Burkholderiales > Burkholderiaceae_E > Quisquiliibacterium. The sequence continues at coordinate 1,412 of JBIIHU010000283.1, read as the reverse complement.
ATGAGCGCCGGTCGCGGCGTCGTGCATTCGGAGTACAACGCGGATCCGGGCGCGCGCGTGCACTTTCTGCAGATCTGGATCGAGCCCGCGCAGCGCGGCATCGAACCCGGCTACGAGCAGCGGCACTTCGATGTCGCGGCGCGCCGCGGGCGCCTCGCGCTGGTGGCCTCGCCCGATGCGGCCGAGGGTTCGCTGCGCATCCACCAGGACGCACGGCTGCACGCGGGCCTCTTTGACGGCGACGAGGCCGCCTCGCTGCCGATCGCGCCCGGCCGCCGCGCCTACGTGCACCTCGCCCGCGGCGAGCTTCGCGTCAACGGCCACACGCTCGCCGCCGGCGATGCGCTGGCCCTCGAGGGCGAGTCGCGCATCGACCTCGCGCTGGGACGCGGCGCCGAGGCGCTGGTCTTCGATCTTCCCCTCTCCTCAGGAGCTTCTTGATGACCCGAGTTCTGATCGCCTTCCATTCCGGCTACGGCCACACCCGCCGCATCGCGCAGGCCGTGCGCGACGGCGCCGCCGACTTGCCGGGCACCGATGCCCGACTGCTCGACGTTGCCGCGATCGACGAGGCCGGCTGGCAGGCGCTCGCCGACGCCGATGCGATCGTCTTCGGAGCCCCCACCTACATGGGCGGCCCGTCGGCACCCTTCAAGGTTTTTGCCGATGCCAGCGCGAAGGCATGGTTCACGATGGCCTGGAAGGACAAGATCGCCGGCGGCTTCACCTGCTCGCTCGGAATGTCCGGCGACAAGTTCTCGACGCTGAGCTACTTCGCGACGCTGGCGATGCAGCACGGCATGATCTGGGTGGGTACCGGCACGCAGGGCGCCGCGACGCCCGGCGATCCGCTCGCGATCAATCGCCTCGGCGGTTTCCTGGGCGTGATGGCGCAGGCCGACAACGTGCCGCCCGAGCAGAGTCCGCCGCAGGGCGACATCGATTCGGCCCGCGGCTACGGTGCCCGGATCGCGACGATGGCGCGCGCGCTGCGCGGCTGATCCGATCAGGCGCCCGGGGCCGCCGCGAGCAGCCGCTCGGCGAGCTCCTCGAATCCCGCGCCATGGCTGGCCTCGGTGATCCACGCCGGCGGCACCGGCAGGCGCGCGAGCACGGGGCCGATGTTGGCCACGCCCACGCTGAGCGGGAAGGCCTCGAACATCGACGCGTCATTGGGCGCGTCGCCGACGAACAGCCAGGCGGCCCGCGCCTGCGCGGCATCGACTCCCCAGCATTCGCGCAAGCAGCGCAGCGCCATCGGGGCCTTGTCGAAGCTGCCCGCCCAGGCGTTGATGTGGACGCTGCTCGCGCGCGCCGAATAGCCAGCCGTGCGCAGGCATTCGGTCGCCGCGGCCACGATGGCCGCCTCGACCGGCTCGACCTCCTCGCACCAGTCGAGGGCGACGTCGACC
>JBIIHU010000282.1:0-4519 GCA_044235405.1 Burkholderiaceae bacterium | reverse complement strand
CCGGTGAGCACGGTGAAGCCGGGGCCGAAGTCGATGTCGATCGCATCGACGATGACGAAATCGCGCAGTCGGAGGGCGAGCAGCATCGCGCGACCGGGTGGGCGTGGGCGGTGGCCGGCTTCAGGGGCCCGGGCGGGTCAGCGTGGGCATCTCGTGCCAGTTCAGCTTGCTGCGCAGCGTGGCGAAGTGGCTGTAGCCGGCCGGATGCAGGAAACGCGCCTTGAAGGGCGCGCGTTCGATGATGATGTCGTCGCCGACATGCAGGTCGCTGAAAACCTGCATGTCGGCCGCCACGCGCGGCTCGCGGCCGTCGACGACGCGGATGTCGATGCGCACGTCGTCGGGCAGCGTGATCGGCCGGTTGGAGAGGGCTTGCGGTGCCACTGGCACCAGCACCACCCCGGCCAGCCGCGGGTGCAGGATCGGGCCATTGGCCGACAGGGCATAGGCCGTGGAGCCGGTAGGGGTGGCGGTGATCAGGCCGTCGGCCCGCTGGTTGTACATGTAGACGCCATCGACATGGACCTGCAGCTCGATCATGCCGGCGCGCGAGGACCGGCTCACGACCACATCGTTCATGGCCAGCGCGCGCCAGACCTCGTGCCCGTCGCGCAACGCGCGTGCCACGAGCATGGTGCGATCTTCGGCGGCGTAGCTGCCATCGAGGATGGCCCCGAGCGCTGCCGGCCACTGGGACAGCGCGATGTCGGTGACGAAGCCCAGCCGGCCGTGGTTGATGCCCACCAGCGGCACGCGCGAGGCGGCGATCTGGCGCGCCAGGCCGAGCATGGTGCCGTCGCCACCGAGGGCGATCGCGAGATCGGCCTGCTGGCCGATGGCCTCGGTGCTGGCCGACTCGAGCTCCGGCCGACCGATGGCGGCGAAGGTTTCGGACTCCACGAGCACGCGGATGCCGCGCGCCTGGAGGAAGGCGGCGATGGCGAGCAGGGATGCACCCACGCCCTCGGACTGGTAGCGCCCGACCAGCGCGACGGTTCGGAATGCGTGGCTCATCCGGACGATTAAACCATGAATCCCGGACCTGCCGGCTCGGCCCGATGGCCGATGCGGGCGGCCTGTTGCACCCGGCCGGGCGATCAATAGAATGATCGTGTCATGCCATCCAACCCTCTGGACAACCGCGCCAAGACGCTGCTGAAGACGCTCGTCGAGCGCTACATCGCCGATGGCCAGCCGGTGGGCTCGCGCACGCTGTCGCGCCATTCGGGGCTCGACCTGTCGCCGGCCACCATCCGCAACGTGATGGCCGACCTCGAGGAGCTCGGGCTCATCGCCAGCCCGCACACCTCGGCCGGTCGCGTGCCCACGCCGCGCGGCTACCGGCTCTTCGTCGACAGCCTGCTTACCGTCCAGCCGCTGGAGGCCGGTCAGACCGAGCGCATCCATGACCACCTGCAGGCCGAGGAACCCCAGCGGGTGCTCGCCGCGGCTGCGGGCCTGCTGTCGAGCCTGTCGCATTTCGCCGGGGTGGTCACCACGCCCCGGCGTTCCTCGCTGTTCCGGCAGGTCGAGTTCATCCGGCTCTCCGATCGCCGCGTGCTGCTGATCCTGGTCACCCCCGAGGGCGATGTCCAGAACCGCATCCTCGCCGTCGACCGCGAGCACACGCCGGCCGAACTTACCGAGGCCGCCAACTACCTCAATCACCACTTCGCCGGCCTCGATCTCGAGTCCATCCGGCATCGCCTTCAGACGGAACTCGGCTCGCTGCGCGACGACATCACCCGCCTGATGACCCGCGCCGTCGAGGTCGGTGGCCGTGCGCTTACCGAGGACAGCGCCCCGATGGTCATCGCCGGCGAGCGCAACCTGCTCGATGTCGCCGAACTCTCCGACAACATGGAGCGCATGCGCCGGCTCTTCGATCTCTTCGAGAAGAAGACCGGCCTGCTGACGCTGATGGATGCCTCGAGCCGCGCGGAAGGGGTCCAGATCTTCATTGGCGGCGAGTCGGCGCTGGTGCCCATGGACCAGGTCAGCGTCGTCGTGGCTCCCTACGAGGTCGAGGGGCGGATCGTGGGCACGCTCGGCGTCATCGGGCCCACCCGCATGGCCTACGAGCGCGTCATCCCGATCGTCGACATCACGGCGCGGCTGGTGTCCAGCGCGCTCAGCCACGGGCCCGGCTGAGCGCGGGTTCGCGGTCCGTCAGCTCTCCCAGGGGCCGGCCAGCAGGCGCTTGAGCTCGGCAAGGCGCTCGGCGCCCAGGCGACCGGCGATGCCAGCCTCGATGCGCTCGATCATCTGCGCGCCGGCGCGGTTCACCGTGCGCCCCTTGTCGGTGTAGCGCACCAGCTTCGAGTTGCCGCGCTGCGGGTCGTCGACCACCTCGAGGATGCCGCGGCGCACCAACTCGGCGACGGTCTTGTGCACCGCCTGGCGGGAGATGGCGAGCCGGCGCGCGAGCTCGGCCATGTTCATCGGCTTGCCGCCCATGTGGGCGAGCAGGCGACTCTGCGCGGGCGTGATGTAGGCATGCTCGCTGCGGCGCACGCCCTTCATGATCTCGCGGGCGAACCAGTCGGAGCGCTCGAGCAGCAGTTGTTTAAGGTTGGGTGAGTTCATCGCTTTCTCGTCAACACGGGTTGACAAGCGGATTCTGCTGTCCTATCGTCCGGGTTGTCAATGCAGGTTGACGAGGCCGGGTCGTTCCGGCGCCCTGCGCCGCCGCCGCGCCCACCGCGCAACCTATAATCCGGCCTCGTCATCGGATTTCCCGGTTCCATCCCATCGAGAGCAGCCATGAAGATCCTCGTGCCCGTCAAGCGCGTCGTCGACTACAACGTGAAGGTACGCGTCAAGAGCGACCAGACCGGTGTCGACATCGCCAACGTCAAGATGTCGATGAATCCCTTCGACGAGATCGCCGTCGAGGAGGCGGTCCGCCTGAAGGAGAAGGGCGTGGCCACCGAGATCATCGCGGTGAGCTGTGGCGTGGCCGCCTGCCAGGAAACCCTGCGCACCGCGCTGGCCATCGGCGCCGACCGCGCCATCCTGGTCGAGACCGATGTCGAGCTGCAGCCGCTGGCGGTCGCCAAGCTGCTCAAGGCGCTGATGGACAAGGAAGGCGCCGGCTTCGCGATCGTCGGCAAGCAGGCGATCGACGACGACGCCAACCAGACCGGCCAGATGCTCGCCGCGCTGGCCGGCACCGCGCAGGCCACCTTCGCCTCGAAGGTCGAGATCGCCGATGGCAAGGCCCGCGTCACCCGCGAGGTCGATGGTGGCCTCGAGAACCTCGAGCTCGCGCTGCCGGCGGTCATCACGACCGACCTGCGCCTGAACGAACCGCGCTATGTCACGCTGCCCAACATCATGAAGGCGAAGAAGAAGCCGCTCGAGACGGTCAAGCCGGCCGATCTCGGCGTCGAGGTCGCTCCGCGCCTGAAGACCCTGAAGGTCAGCGAGCCCCCGGGCCGCAAGGCGGGCGTCAAGGTGGCCGACGTCGCCACGCTGGTCGACAAACTCAAGAACGAAGCGAAGGTGATCTGACATGACTGCTCTCGTACTCGCCGAACACGACAACGCGTCGCTCAAGCCCGCCACCCTCAACGCCGTCACCGCCGCCGCCCGCATGGGTGGCGAGGTCGCGATCCTGGTCGCAGGCCATCAGTGCGGCGCCGCCGCCGCCGCCGCCGCGCAGGTCGCCGGCGTGGCCCGCGTGCTCGTCGCCGATGCCCCGCAGCTCGCCGATCAGCTCGCCGAGAACGTCGCCGAACAGGTCGTGGCGGTTGCCGCCGGCTTCAGCCACGTGCTCGCGCCCGCCACCGCGCACGGCAAGAACGTGATGCCGCGCGTGGCCGCCCGCCTCGATGTCGCGCAGGTCTCCGACATCATCGGCGTCGAGTCGCCCGACACCTTCACCCGTCCGATCTACGCCGGCAACGCGATCGCCACCGTGCAGTCGTCCGACGCGGTCAAGGTCGTCACCGTGCGCACCACCGGCTTCGACGCCGCCGCCGCATCCGGCGGCTCGGCCCAGGTGCAGGCGGTCGATGCGGTGGCCGACTCCGGCAAGTCGCGCTTCCTCGGCCGCGAGATCGCCAAGAGCGATCGCCCCGAACTCACCGCCGCCAAGGTCGTGGTGTCCGGCGGGCGAGGCATGGGCAGCGCCGAGAACTTCAAGCTGCTCGAGCCGCTCGCCGACAAGCTCGGCGCCGCGATGGGCGCCTCGCGCGCGGCGGTCGACGCGGGCTACGCCCCCAACGACTGGCAGGTCGGCCAGACCGGCAAGATCGTCGCGCCGCAGCTCTATGTCGCGGTCGGTATCTCGGGAGCCATCCAGCACCTGGCCGGCATGAAGGACTCGAAGGTCATCGTCGCGATCAACAAGGATGCCGAGGCGCCGATCTTCGGCGTGGCCGACTACGGGCTGGTTGCCGACCTGTTCCAGGCAGTGCCGGAAGTCGCCGGCGCGATCTGATCGCGATCCCCCAAGGCAGTCACGGAGCAAGCCCATGAGCTACCAGGCCCCGGTCAAGGACATGATGTTCACGAT
>JBIIHU010000281.1:0-4522 GCA_044235405.1 Burkholderiaceae bacterium | reverse complement strand
GACCGCCTCGTCGCGCAGCTGGCGCTTCAGGATCTTGCCCGATGCGGTGCGCGGCAGCGGCACGTCGGACTTCAGGATGTAGCGCGGCACCTCGAAGCGCGCCAGATGCGCGGCGACGAACTCGCGCAGCGCCTCGGGCTCGAGCGAGGGCGCGCAGTGAACCGTGGCGCCCACCTCCTCGCCCAGCCGCTCGTCGGGCACCGCGTAGACCGCGACCTCGTGCACGTCGGGGTGCATCAGCAGCGCCGCCTCGACCTGCCCGCAGCCGATGTTCTCGCCGCCGCGGATGATCAGGTCCTTGATGCGGTCGACGATGAACAGATAGCCCTCGTCGTCGAGGTAGGCGACATCGCCGGTGCGGAACCAGCCGTCGTCGAAGACGGTCGCGTTGAGCTCGGGCCGGTTCCAGTAGCCGCTGAACATGCCGGTGCCGCGCACCAGCAGCTCGCCGCGCTCGCCCGCGGGCAGCGCTCGGCCCTGGTCGTCGACGATGCGCAGTTCCATCACCGCCGAGCAGCGTCCCGAGCTCGCGGGCCGCTTCAGGTATTCCTCGCCGCCGATGCCGGTGCCGATCGCGTTGGTCTCGGTCATGCCCCAGCCGGTACCCGGCATCGCGTTCGCGAAGACCGCGTCGATCTGGCGCACCTGCTCCGGGGCGCGCGGCGCGCCGCCGCCGCCGATCGACAGCAGCGACGAGAGATCACGGCGGGTCTCGCGGCCCACGCGCACGAGATCGCCGGTCATGGCCGCGGGCGCGACCACCGAAGTGATGTGCTCGCGCTCGATCAGCTCGGCCGCCTGCTCCGGGTCCCACTTGTGCATGCACACCAGCCGGCGCTGCAGCCGGTAGCTCGCCAGGTACACCGCGTGCGAGCCGGTGGCATGGAACAGCGGCACCGCCAGCAGCGTGGCCGGTTGCGCGGTCGGCGTCGGCGGGGTGAGGCCGCTGCACAGCATGCCGGCCAGCAGGTCGAGCTCCCATGACATCAGCGCCGCCAGCACGCTGCGGTGGCTGAGCATCACGCCCTTCGGATGGCCGGTCGAGCCCGAGGTGTAGAAGATCGCGGCGATCGCCTCGCCGTCGATGTCGGCCGCGGGCATCGGCCCGTCGCCCGCCTGCGCGACCAGGTCCTCGAAGCGCGGCACGCCCGCCGGCGGCTGTGCGACGCGCACCGCGATCGGCCGTGTCGCCGGTGCGGGCGAGCACTGCGCGAGGCGTGTCAGGCGTTCGGCGTCGGCCACCAGCACCGTGGCCCCGCTGTCGGCCAGGCCGTAAGCCATCTCGTCGGGCTGCCACCAGGCGTTCATTGCCACTGCGGTCGCGCCGATCGAGGTGGTCGCCATGAAGGCGATCACCCACTCGGGGTAGTTGCGCATCGAGATCGCGACACGGTCGCCGGCGCGCACGCCGTAGCGATCGACCAGCACGCGGGCGAAGGCCGCCGCGCGCGACAGGGTCTGGGCGAAGCTCAGCCGCTCGTCCTGGTAGACGAGAAAGGGCGCGTCGGTCGCGGTGTCGGCGAAGAGCTGGCGCAGGCTGGTCGGCGCGTTGACGAACATTCGCAGCGGCCGGCCGCCGACCGCCTGCGTGCGCAGTTCGTAGGGCTGGCCAGGCGCGGTCAGCCGCTCGAGGGCCTGGGCCCGGGTGGGCAGGGGGGTATCGCTCACGTCGTTGCTCGGAATGGGGGGCGGGCTGCGCGCCGTCAGTAGGCGGTCGCCGGGCCCGCGGGCCTGACCACACCGCGCGCGCTCGCGAGGTCGCTCGCGGCGGCCTGCATCATGAAGCCGATGTCCGAGCCGAGCGTGACGAAGTCGAAGCCCGCCTGCAGGCGACGCTTCGCCCAGGCCAGCCCGCCGGTGTGGATGCCGCAGGGCACGCGGTGCCGCCGGCAGGTATCCAGGATGCGGCCGACGGTTTCGAGGTGCAGCGCGTTGTCGGTGTCGCCGCGGGCCGGCAGGCCAAGGGCGAGCGCGAGGTCGGAGGGGCCGATGTAGACCCCGCCCAGGCCGGGCGTGGTGACGATCGCCTCGAGGTTGTCGATGCCCTGGCGGGTCTCGATCATCGCGATGCAGGCGATCTCGTCGTTGGCCTCGGTCGCGTAGCCCGCGCCGCCGTACAGGCCCGCGCGCAGCGGGCCGAAGGAGCGGGTGCCCAGCGGCGGGTAGCGGCAGGCCGAGATCGCCGCGGCGGCCTCCTCGCGGGTGTTGATCAGCGGCACGATCACCGCGTAGGCCCCGGCATCGAGGGCCTTCATGATCTCGCGCGGGTCGTTGCCCGAGACGCGAACGATCGGAGTGGCCTCCGAGGCCGACATCGCCGGCAGCATGTGGCGCAGGTCGCCGTAGTCGAGCAGGCCGTGCTGCATGTCGACGCACAGCCAGTCGAAGCCGGCCATCGACAGCGCCTCGGCGCTGTGGGTGTTCGACAGCGACAGCCAGCAGCCGATGGTCTGCTGGCCTGCGCGCCACTTCGCCAGCGCGGCGTTCTTTCTCATCGTCGGGATTCCTGGTGGTGGCCGGCGGCAGCGCCACCGTGGCCGTCGGTCGATTGTCCACGACTCCGTGCCCGGATGCTCGTCGGCAAGCGTGCCTGCGGACCGATGCCACCGGGGTTTCGCCGCCTCCAGCGCCGGGTCGCATGGCGACGCGCCGATTCCCGGATCGGTGCGCCTTCCGCGGGGCGCGCGTTGGTGTGACACTTCCGGTCGATCCGTGAGCGGCGGAGTTCGCCGCGACCATCCCGGCCGATCGGACCACAGGAGACCCATGATGCGGGAAGCAGTCATCGTTTCGTACGCGCGTACCGGCCTGACCAAGGCGGCGCGTGGCGGTTTCAACAACACCTCGAACATGGCGATGCTCGGTCACGCCGTCGAGCACGCGGTCAAGCGCTCGGGTGTCGCCCCGGCCGAGGTCGAGGACGTGGTCGCCGGCTGCGTGGCCGCCTCGGGCAACGTCGCGCGTGGTGCCGCGCTGCTCGCCGGCCTGCCGGTGACCACCTCCGGCGTCACCATCCATCGCGCCTGCTCGTCGGGCCTGAACGCCATCGCGCACGCCGCCCACTACATCGTCCACGAGGGCGCGAACATCATGGTCGGCGGCGGCGTCGACTCGATCAGCTTCCAGGGCGGCGGCGGCGGTGGCAAGGACACCCGCATCACCGAGCTCTACCCCGACTACTGGATGCCGATGATCGATACCGCCGACGTGGTCGCGGCGCGTTACGGCATCAGCCGCGAGTACCAGGACGAGTACTCGCTGCAGTCGCAAAAGCTCATGGCGGCCGCCCAGCAGGCAGGCAAGTTCAAGGACGAGATCATCTCGGTCAAGGCCGTGATGAAGGTGGTCGACAAGGTCACCAAGGCCGAGTCGATGGTCGAGGTCACCGTCGATCGCGACGAGTGCAACCGCCCCGACACCACGCTCGAGGGCCTGGCCAAGCTCGAGCCTGTCAAGGGTCCGGGCAAGTTCATCACCGCGGGCAACGCGAGCCAGCTCTCCGACGGCGCCGCCGCGGTCGTGCTGATGGAGGCCAAGGAGGCCGAGCGTCGCGGCCTGCAGCCGCTGGGCGCCTTCCGCGGCTGGGCGGTTGCCGGCTGCCAGCCCGACGAGATGGGTATCGGCCCGGTCTTCGCGATCCCGCGGCTGCTCGCGCGCCACGGCCTGAAGATCGACGACATCGATCTGTGGGAACTCAACGAGGCCTTCGCCAGCCAGTGCCTGTACAGCCGTGACAAGCTGGGCATCGACCCGGCCAAGTACAACGTCAACGGCGGCTCGATCGCGATCGGCCACCCCTTCGGCATGACCGGCGCGCGCCTGACCGGCCACGCGCTGATGGAAGGCAAGCGCCGCGGCGCCAAGCATGTCGTGGTGTCGATGTGCATCGGCGGCGGCATGGGCGGCGCGGGCCTGTTCGAGGTCTACTGAGAACGGCCTGCGGGGGCGTTCACCGCCCCTGCCGTCAAGGGCGGCCCGCGGGCCGCCCTTTGCTTTCCTGGGGCTCGGCGCGTCCTGTTGCCGAGGCGTCGATCCGCTCCATGTTGCCGAGCAGCTTCAGCAGGTAGTGCAGTGTGTGGGCGAGATCGCCGCCGGAGAAGTCGGCGAGCGCCGCCTCGTAATACGCCCGGATCTTGGGCTGGGCCTGGTCCAGCCAGACATGACGCCCGGCCTGAGTCATCGTGACCACGCGTTCGCGGCGGTCATGCCCGCCACGCGCGATCGCGACATGGCCGTCGCGCACCATGCGTCCGATCAGCCCCGACAGGTTCTGCCGGCTCACCATCAGGTAGCGGGCGAGCTCGCCGATCGCCATGCCCTCGCGCGCCCGCTCGCGCGACAACGCCCCGAGCACCGCCCACTGCTGCGTGGTCAGCCCTTCGGTTTCGACGGCGCGGCTGCCCGTTTTGTGCAACATGTTTGCGCATTGGTAGAGCCGGAAAAAGAGCCTGTTGGCGAGATCGAAGCGCGCCTCCGAGGTGGGTCTTGCAGTACGTTTCTTGCGTTCTTCGAGCGTTTCGGC
>JBIIHU010000280.1:0-4528 GCA_044235405.1 Burkholderiaceae bacterium | reverse complement strand
CATCATTCAGATGCTCGACCTGCTGCGCCCGATCTACGGCAAGACCGCGGCCTACGGCCACTTCGGCCGCGAGGAGCCCGAGTTCAGCTGGGAGCGCACCGACAAGGCGGCAGCGCTCAAGGCTGCGGCCTGAGTTCGCCGCCGGCGCCGCGCGCAAGCGCCCGCGGCGCCAGTCTTTACCCAGGAACCGCTGCATGCGCGCGCTGCTCTCACTCGCCCCCGGCCCTGCCGATACGCTCGTGTTGCGCGACATCCCCGACCCGGTCGCCGGGCCGGGGCAGTTGCTCGTGCGCGTGCGTGCCTGCGGGGTCAATTTTCCGGATGCGCTGCACATCCAGGATCTCTATCAGGTCAAGCTGGCCCGGCCCTTCTCACCGGGAGGCGAGTTCTGCGGCCATGTCGAGTCGCTGGGCGACGGGGTCGAGGGCTTCGCGGTCGGCGATCTGGTCATCGGCCGCTGCGGCTCCGGCGCGATGGCGCAGCGGATCGCGCTCCCCGCCGACCGCTGCGTGGCGATCCCCGCCGACAGCCCGATCACCGAGGCGGCGGCGCTCATCCTGACCTACGCCACCGCCTGGTACGCCCTGGTCGACCGCGCGCAGGCACGCGCCGGCGAAACCATGCTGGTGCTGGGCGCCGCCGGGGGCCTGGGCTGCGCGATGATCGACCTCGGCCGCGCCCTCGGGCTGCATGTGGTCGCCGCCGCCTCGAGCCAGGAAAAACTCGACTTCGCGCTGGCCTGCGGTGCAGGCGACGGCATCGTCTATCCGGCCTCGCTCGAAGGCAAGGACGCGCAGCGTGCCCTGACCGATCGGCTCAAGGCTCTGGTGGGTCCTCGTGGCGCCGACATCGTCGCCGATCCGGTCGGCGGCGCCTACACCGAACCCGCGCTGCGCGCGACCGGCCGCGACGGCCGCCTGCTCGTCATGGGCTTCACCGCCGGCATCCCGCGCATCCCGACCAACCTCGTGCTGCTCAAGGTCTGCCAGATCGTGGGCGTCGACTGGCGCGACTTCACCGAGCAGCAACCCGAGCGCAACGCGCGCAACATGCAGGCGCTGGTGCGGCTCTGGCACGAGGGGCGGATACGCCCCCGCGTCGCGGCCACCTACCCGCTCGAACGAGCGCCCGAGGCGATTGCGCGGCTTGCGGCGCGCGGGGCGCTCGGCAAGCTGGTGATCACCGTCGACTGAATCCGGCAGCGGCGCCGCGCGTCGCGGGCAGCGCGCCCCGGGCAGCCGCGGGCCCGGCTTCGCGCGGCAGCGTGCGGCGCCCGAACAGCGATTCCATCAGGTCGACCGCCACCTCGGCACTTCGGTTGCGTTCGTCGCGCGCGGGGTTGAGCTCGACCAGGTCGACCGAGCCGAGCCGCCCCGTGTCGGCGATCATCCCCATGCAAAGCAGCGCCTCGCGATAGCCGGGCCCCCCGGGCACCGGCGTGCTGACCCCCGGGGCGAGCATCGGGTCGAGAAAGTCGAGATCGAGGCTGAGGTGCAGATGATCGTCGGGCGCCAGGTCGGCCAGAGCCCAGGCCATCACCGCGCGCATGCCCTGCTTGTCGATCGCACGCATGTCGCGCAGCGGCAGCCCGGCCTCGAGCACGCGCCCACCCTCGCCCGAATCGACGCTGCGCACGCCCAACAGCCGGACGGTATCGGCAGCGATCGCGGGCTTGCGGCCACCCAGCCGCGTGAGCGGCGCCGGGCCGCTGCCGCACAGGATTGCCAGCGGCATGCCGTGGAGGTTGCCGGTCGGCGAGAGCTTCCCGGTGTTGAAGTCGGCGTGCGCGTCGAGCCACAGCACCCGCAGGCGTCGACCGGCGCCGCGGCAGTGACGCGCCACCGCGCTCACCGAGCCGGCGGACAGGCTGTGATCGCCACCGATCAGCAGCGGCAACCGGTCGGCCGCCAACTCGCAGCCCACCGCATCGAACACCGAGCGGCACCAGGCCACGACCTGCGGCAAGTGGCGATATCCGTGCACCGGCGCCTGCTCGGGGTTGTCCGGCCCCTCGAGGTTGCCACGGTCGCTGACCCGCAGGCCGAGGGCGCGCAGCCGCTGCGCCAGACCCGCGACCCGTAGCGCATCGGGGCCCAGGCGGGCGCCGCGCACCCCGGCGCCGACATCGGTGGGTGCGCCGATCAGCGCGACGCCATCGCCAGCCATCGCCGGGCCCGCAGCAGCACGGGGCGATCGACCATCCGGCCGTCGAGACGAAAGGCGCCCTCCCCGGCTGCCTGCGCGGCGGCCACCACCCGCTGTGCCCAGGCGATCTCGGCGGTCGACGGGCCGAAGCCCGCGTTCAGGATCGGAACCTGCGACGGATGCACGACGGCGGCCCCCCGGAAGCCGAGCCGGCGCGCCTGAGCCACCATGCCCTCGAACGCGGCGAGATCGTCGTAGGCGGCGATCGAGCCCACGAAGCCGAGCGGCAGCAGCTCGGCCGCCGCGCAGGCCTGGGCCACCGCCAGATTCGGGGCGAGCAGCGCCTCCGGCAGCGCATCGCAGCCGGCCGCAAGGCAGTAGTCCTCGGGCCCGAGCGTCATCGCGATCACACGCGACGAGCAGGTCGCCAGCTCGGGCAGCCGCGGCAGCGCGGCCGGGCTCTCGATCAGCAGCAGCAGGCCGATGCGCCCCGGCTCCAGCCCGCGCTCACGCTCGAACTCGCCGACCATCTCCGCCACCGCACGCACGTGCCCCGGCTCCTCGACCTTCGGGATCGTGATCGCGCGCACCCCGGCGCGCACCGCGGCATCGAGGTCGGCGAAGGCCTCGCGCCAGGCTCGGTTGATGCGCACGACGACCGGCAGCCCGTGCGCAGCCAGCGTGGCGATCGCCTGCGGCATCGCGGCACGCGCGGCGGGCTTGGCGACCGGCGCCACGGCGTCCTCGAGATCGAGCTGGATCGCATCGGCGCCACGCTCGTGGGCACGCTCGATGAACCGAGGCCGGTCGGCAGGCACGAAGAGGATCGAACGCCAGTCGGGCACCGGCGCGCGGGCGCAGCCGTCACCACGATGATCGATCATGGCGCCGGGCTCCGCCCGCAGCCGCCCGTGAGCGCCGCGATCGCCAGGATGTGGCGGTACATCGCAGTGTGATCCGCGCCCTCGGGAAGTGCGCGCTCGGCCTGCGCCCACAGGGCGGCACAAGCGTCGGCGAAACCATGCGGAACATCGAGCGCGCTCATCAGCGCGCGCGCCGTGTCGATGTCCTTGCGCATCAGCGCCATCGCGAAACCCGAGCCGAACGTGCCCGACAGCATGAAAGCGTCGACCTTGGTCTCGGTGGTGTTGTTGCGCCCGCTCGACGCATTGAACAGGGCATTGGCCGCCGCCGGGTCGATGCCGAATCGCTGCGCCGCGACCAGCGCCTCGCAGACGGCGAGCAGGCCGCTGGCCGAGACGAAGTTGTTCAACGCCTTCAGGGCGTGGCCGGCGCCCGGAGGGCCGACATGGGCGATGGTGCGGCCCAACCGCTGCAGCAGCGGGCGCGCCCGATCAAGGGCAGCGGGCTCGCCGCCAACCATGATCGCGAGCGTGGCGTCGACCGCTCGCCGCACACCACCGGAGACCGGCGCGTCCAGCAGCGCCACCCCCGACTCGGCCAGACGTCGGTGGTTCTCTCGGGTGCGATGCGGGTCGGAGGAACCCATGTCGATGAGCAGCGAACCCTCCTCGAGCGCCGGAGCGAATCCCTCGTCCCAGAGCAGCGCATCGACCGCAGCGCTGTCGGGGAGCATCATCACGACGATGCGACAGCGCCCGGCGAGCTCGACCGCCGATCCGGCGATCCGCACGCCGGCCTGCCCGGCAAGCGCACGGGCGGCTGCCGGCTGGCGGTCATGGATCAGCAGGCGATGACCTGCAGCCGCGAGGTGGCCCGCCATCGGCCCGCCCATCCGGCCGATGCCGATGAATCCGACCTGATCTTCCATGCGCACGATCCCCGAGCTCAGGGCGCCAGCCGCTCGCGTCGCCAGCCGATCGAAGCATCGAGCCGGTAGCTGAGCCGGTCGTGAAGCCGCGAAGGCCGCCCCTGCCAGAATTCCCAGTAGTCGGGCCGCAGCCGATAGCCGCCCCAGTGCGGCGGCCTCGGCGGGTTCAGGCCGAACTTCAGGCCGAACTCGGCGGCGCGCGCCACCAGCACTGCGCGTCCGGCGATCGGCCGGCTCTGGTCGGAGGCCCAGGCACCGATACGCGAGGCGAGCGGACGGCTGGCGAAGTAGGCATCGGACTCGGCCTCGGGCACGCGCTCGACCCTGCCCTCGATGCGCACCACCCGTTCGAGCCCGACCCAGTGGAACTGCAGGGCCGCGAAGGGCGTCCCGGCAAGCTCGCGCCCCTTGCGGCTCTCGTAGTTCGTGTACCAGACGATGCCCTCGGCATCGAAGGCCTTGATCAGCACCACGCGACTCGACGGACGGCCGTCGGCTCCGACCGTCGCGACCGTCATCGCGTTGGGTTCGGGGACCCCCGCGTCGAGCGCTTCCTGCATCCAGCGACCGAACTGATCCAGCGGATCACCC
>JBIIHU010000279.1:0-4541 GCA_044235405.1 Burkholderiaceae bacterium | reverse complement strand
GTCGGCCACCTGCGCGGTCGAGATCCAGACCTTGTGGCCGTCGACCACGTAGCGGTCGCCCTTGCGCACCGCGCGGGTCTTCAGCTGCGTGGTGTTCAGGCCGGTGTTGGGCTCGGTCACCGCGAAGCAGGCCTTCTGGCGGCCCTGCACCATCGGCGGCAGCATGCGCAGCTTCTGCTCGTGGGTGCCGAAGACCACCACCGGATTCAGGCCGAAGATGTTGATGTGCACCGCGGATGCGCCCGACATGCCGGCGCCCGACTCGCTGATCGTGCGAGCGACGATCGCCGCCTCGACCACCCCCAGTCCCGAGCCGCCGTAGGCCTCGGGCGTGCACACGCCCAGCCAGCCGGCGTCGGCCAGCGCGTGATAGAGCTCGTGCGGGAAGCCGCCCTCCTGGTCCTTCTTCGACCAGTAGCTGTCGTCGAAGCGTTCGCAGATGCGGGCAACCGACTCGCGAATGGTTTCCTGTTCGGGGCTGAGGGCGAAGTCCATGATGGGCGTCTCTGGGGCCGTGGGTCGGCGATCGGGATGAGGGGTATCGTGGCGCGGGCACGCCCGGCAAGCCGAGCGCGGTCGGCGGGGCGGACGGAGCCGGGGCGCCGCGACGCGTCCGGAATTGTCGACCCCGGCCGCGCGGCTGACCACCGTCGGGCGATGCTTTCGAGACGATCGCACGCGCGGCGAGGGCCGGCGGCGAATATCCCCGTGTGCGGCCTCGCAAGGCTTCCGCGGCCACCGGCCGCCGTTATGCTTGCGCCCTTTCGATCCGGAGCCCCCGCGATGTTCGAACCGACACTCGCAGGCAGCCTGCCCAAACCCGGGTGGCTTGCCGAAACCCACCGCCTGTGGCCGCGCTGGTGCAGCCAGGGCGAGGCGCTGGAAGCCGCCAAGGCCGATGCCACGCTGCTGTGGCTGAAACTGCAGGAGGATGCAGGGCTGGCCACCGTCGGCGACGGCGAGCAGTCGCGACAGCACTTCGTGCACGGCTTCCTCGAGGCGGTCGAGGGCATCGACTTCGACAACAAGGTGCCGATGGGCATCCGCAACAACCGCTACGAGGCGATGGTGCCGCAGGTGGTCGGGGCGCTTCGGCTCAAGGGCCGCGTGCACCAGGCCGAGGCCCGGCTGGCGCGCGCCCACACGACGCGGCGCCTGAAGTTCACGCTGCCCGGGCCGATGACGATCATCGACACCGTCGCCGACCGCTTCTACGGCGACCGCGTGCGCATGGCGATGGCCTTCGCCGACCTGCTCAACCAGGAGGCGCGCGGGCTGGAGGCCGACGGGGTCGACGTGATCCAGTTCGACGAGCCGGCCTTCAACGTCTTCACCGATGACGTGCTCGACTGGGGCATCGAGGCACTGCACCGGGCCATCGACGGACTGCGCTGCACGACCGCGGTCCATATCTGCTACGGCTACGGCATCCAGGCCAACATCGACTGGAAGGAGAGCCTCGGCGAGCAGTGGCGCCAGTACGAGCGCATCTTCCCGGCACTGGCGGCCAGCCGCATCGACCAGGTCTCGCTGGAGTGCGCCGGCTCGAAAGTGCCCGGCGAACTGATGGCGCTGCTGCGCGGCAAGGATGTGCTGGTCGGCGTCATCGACGTCGCGAGCGACCGCGTCGAGACGCCCGAGGAGGTGGCCGACACCATCGGCCGCGCGCTGCAGTGGGTGCCGCGCGAGCGCCTGTTTCCGTGCACCAACTGCGGCATGGCGCCGATGGACGGCGAGATCGCGCGGCGCAAGCTCGCCGCGCTCGGCGCCGGCGCCCGGCTGGCTCGGGAGCGCTACGGCACCTGAGAGCGCGCGAGCGCCTCGAAGTGCCGGCCGAACCAGTCGCCGGCCAGCCGGGCGACATGCGCGAGCGCCCCGGGCTCGGCGAACAGGTGCGTGGCGCGCGGCACGATGGCCAGCCGCCGCTCGCCGCGCAGATCGACGAGCGCCTCGCGGTTGAGCGCCACCACGATGTCGTCGTTGCCGCCGACGATCAGCAGCACCGGCGCCCTCACCGCGCGCAACGCCTGGCGACCGGCAAGGTCCGGGCGGCCGCCGCGCGACACCACCGCCGCGATCGCCTCGGGCGCCTGCGCGGCCAGTCGCAGCGCCGCCGCCGCGCCGGTGCTCGCGCCAAAGAGTCCCAGCGGCAAGCCGACCGTACGCGGGTCGGTCGCAAGCCAGCCGGCTGCCTGCGCAAGACGTCGGGTCATGCGCGCGATGTCGAAGGCATCCTCGCCATGCGCCGCCGCGCCAATGGGCAGCAGGTCGACGCGCAGCGTGCCAAGCCCCGCCTCGCGCAGCGCCGCCGCCACCACGGCGTTGCGCGGCGACTGGCGCGACGAGCCGCTGCCGTGCGCGAAGAGCACGACGCCAGCCGGCTGAAGCGGCAGTTCGAGCTCGCCCGCGATCGGCCCCTCGGGTCCGCCGATGGCGACCGATGCGGCCACCGGCATGCGGCGCGCCGGGGCGCTCACGCTGCACCCCCGGCCAGCAGCGCCACGACCTCGGCGTCCTCGACCTGCCGGAAGTCGCGGTAGAAAGCGCCCACGGCGCCGAAATGCGCGGGCTGCTGCAGGCAGACCACCTCGTCGGCAAACCCCTGCACGCGCGCCACGCTGTCGGGCGGAGCCACCGGCACCGCGCAGACCAGCCAGGACGGCGCTTGCCGCCGCACCACGCGCAAGGCGGCGATCATCGTGGCGCCGGTGGCCAGCCCGTCGTCGACGACGATCGCGATCCGCCCGCGCGCATCGAACGGCGGACGGGCACCGAGCGCGGCGCGCCGCTGGCGAAGCACGGCAAGCTGCTCGGCCTGCTCGCGGGCGAGCCATGCGGCATCGGCGCCCGCCTGCGCCGCGTGCGGTGCGATCCAGGCCTCGCCACGCTCGTCGATGGCGCCCACGGCGAACTCCGGCTGGCCGGGGGCGCGCAGCTTGCGCACGAGCACGACATCGAAATCGGCCTTCAGGCGGTCGGCGAGGTGCCGTCCCATCGGCACCGCACCGCGCGGGATCGCCAGCACCAGCGCGCCGCGGTCGCGGTAGCGCTGCAGCGCGAGGGCCAGCTGGTCGGCGGCGTCGATCCGGTCGCGAAACATCGGGGGTGCATTCCTTGGCAGGGATTGCACCCGATCGGGGCGGCAGCGGCGATGAGCCGCCGCAACACCCCGTCAACCCTCGAGCATCAGGCGGCGACGAAACCCGCGAGCCGGCTGCGGATGATCGACTCGGCCTGCGCCATGATGCTGTCGATCAGCTCCTTGCAGGTCGGCACGTCGTGGATCAGGCCGGCGACCATCCCGCACGACCAGACGCCGGCATCCATCGCGCCGTCCTGCATGATCTTCGGGTAGACGCCCGCGACCTCGTCGATGATGTCCTCGAACTTCAGGCTGGCGCCGAGGGCCTTCTCCTTCTCGATCAGGCGATCGACCGCGGCGTTGCGCAGCACCCGCTCGGTGTTGCGCAGCGGGCGCATGACGAGCCGCGTGTCGAGCTCGCTCGCGGCGACGATGGCCTGCTTGACGTTCTCGTGGACCGGCGCCTCCTTGGTCGCGATGAAGCGGGTGCCCATGTTGATGCCGTCGGCGCCCAGCGACAGCGCAGCCGCGAGCGAGCGGCCGTCGGCCATGCCGCCCGAAGCGACGAAGGGGATCTTCAGCTCGTCGGCCGCACGCGGCAGCAGGATGAAGTTGGGGATGTCGTCCTCGCCCGGGTGGCCGCCGCACTCGAAGCCGTCGACGCTGACCGCGTCGCAGCCGATCGCCTCGGCCTTCAGCGAGTGGCGCACCGAGGTGCACTTGTGGATCACCTTGATGCCCGCGGCCTTCAGGTACGGCATGTACGGCTCGGGGTTGCGGCCGGCCGTCTCGACGACCTTGATCCCGCCCTCGATGATCGCGCGGATGTACTCGGGATACGGCGGCTTGGCGAAGGTCGGCAGGAAGGTCAGGTTCACGCCGAACGGCTTGTCGGTCATCTCCCGGCACTTCGCGATCTCCTTCGCGAGCAGCTCCGGGGTCTTCTGGGTCAGGCCGGTGATGATGCCGAGACCGCCGGCGTTGGAGACCGCCGCGGCCAGCTCCGCGAAGCCCACGTAGTGCATGCCGCCCTGGATGATCGGGTGCTCGATGCCGAGCAGCTCGGTGATGCGTGTCTTCATGGGTGTCTCCTCGTGTGGATGGAAAGGATCAGGTGCGACCGTACCAGCCGCGCACCGCGCGCACGAACCGCGACACGCCCTCGCGGACCGTCGCCTCGTCGAGCGCGCCGTACGACAGCCGCTGCCAGTTCGCCGCCTTGGTGTCGGTGAGGCCGAAGGCGAAGCCGGGGATCGTCGCGACGCGGTGCTCGCGCACCATCGTCCGGTTGAATTCGAGCGCGTCGTCGACGCCCGGCAGCTTCATCAGCACGTAGAACGCGCCTCGCGTCGCGGGGAACTCGACCAGGTCGCCGAGCTCGCGCAGCGCCGCGTGCACGTGGTCGCGCACCGTCGAGAGCCGCTCCAGATGCGGCGCGACCAGCGGGCGCCCGAGCTTC
>JBIIHU010000345.1:0-3628 GCA_044235405.1 Burkholderiaceae bacterium | reverse complement strand
GGTGGCTGATGGGATTCGAACCCACGACAACCGGAATCACAATCCGGGACTCTACCACTGAGCTACAGCCACCACCGGAGCACCGGCGCATGATGCCGATGCCTGAAACCATGCGGCCAGAACAACTGCGGCCTTGACGTGCCGCACGACTGGCCTGCCCGACAGGACTCGAACCTGTGACCCTCAGCTTAGAAGGCTGATGCTCTATCCAACTGAGCTACGGGCAGCAGATCGGTCGGACGGGGTTGAGGCGCCTGGTCGACTGCCCGGGAGCAGTCTGGTCGGGGCGAGAGGATTCGAACCTCCGACATCTTGCTCCCAAAGCAAGCACTCTACCAGGCTGAGCTACGCCCCGGAAAAGCGGGATTGTAGCGCAAAAGCGAGGTGCTGTGCCGCTCGCTCGGCCAGAGCGGGGTCGCGGGCCTCGACCATCAGTCGCAGCAGCGGTTCGGTCCCCGAGGCGCGAATCAGCACCCGTCCCTCGGCGCCGAGCTCTGCCTCGACCTCGGCGCGGGCCCGTTGCAGGCCTGCGTGGGTCTGCCAGTCGAAGCCGCGTTCGACCGGCACGTTGATCAGCTTCTGCGGAAAGAGCACAAGGTCGGCGGTGAGTTCGGCCAGATCGCGTCCGCTGCTGCGCATCGCGGCAAGCACCTGCAGGGCGCTGATGGTGCCGTCGCCGGTGCTGTGGCAGTCGAGGCACAGCAGATGTCCGGAACTCTCGCCACCGTAGAGCCAGCCGCGCTCCTGGAGCGCCTCGAGGACATAGCGGTCGCCCACGCGGGCACGCGCGAAGCCCACCCCTCGCCGGGCGAGCGCGAGCTCGAGCGCAAGGTTGCTCATCAGCGTCCCGGCGACGCCGGCGACCGCGCCGCGGCGGAGGCGATCGGCGACGATGACGTAGAGCAGCTCGTCGCCGTTGTAGACACGTCCGGCTGCATCGGCGACCAGCAGACGGTCGGCATCGCCGTCGAGCGCGATGCCTAGGTCGGCGCGATGCTCGCGCACCGCCAAGGCGAGGGACGACGGATGGGTCGCGCCGACACGGTCGTTGATGTTCATGCCGTTGGGCTGGTTGCCGATGCTGATCACCTCGGCGCCGAGCTCATGAAAGACGTGGGGCGCGGTGTGATAGGCCGCACCGTGCGCGGTGTCGATCACCAGCCGCAGGCCGCGCAGGTCGAGCGCGAAGGGGAAGGAGCTCTTGCAGAACTCGATGTAGCGGCCGGCGGCATCCTCGATACGCCGGGCACGGCCGAGCCGCTCGGAGGCCACGCAACCCATCGGCTGCGCGAGCGCCGCCTCGATGCGAAGCTCGAGCGCATCGGGCAGCTTGTTGCCATCGCCCGAGAAGAACTTGATCCCGTTGTCGTCGAAGGGATTGTGCGACGCGCTGATCACCACCCCTGCCGACAGGCGCAGCGCACGCGTGAGGTAGGCGACCGCCGGCGTCGGGATCGGGCCCGAAAGCAGCACGTCGACACCGGCGGCCGCGAAGCCCGCCTCGAGCGCGGCCTCCAGCATGTAGCCCGAGATTCGGGTGTCCTTGCCGATCAACACGGTGGGCCTGCCCCGGCTGCCGCCCCCGCTGGCGAGCACCTGACCCGCCGCGTGACCAAGGCGCATGACGAAGTCGGGAACGATCGGTGGCTCGCCGACGCGGCCGCGAATGCCGTCGGTGCCGAAATACTGGCGGGTCATGCCGTGTCGGGCTCCGTGAGAGGGACTTCGTCGGCAATCGCCGACCAGACCGCGAGCGCGTCCCGGGTCGCGGCGACATCATGCACCCGCAGGATCGCGGCGCCGCGCGCCACCGCCGCGAGCGCACCGCCAAGGCTGCCTGCCAGGCGCTGCGCAACCTCGCGACCGGTGAGTTCGCCGACGAGCGTCTTGCGCGACAGTCCGATCAGCAGCGGCAGGCGCTGCTCACCCGCCGCGAGGCTGCCAACCCGCCGCAAGGCGCGCAGCAGCGCCAGGTTGTGATCGAGGCGCTTGCCGAAACCGATGCCAGGGTCGAGAACCAGCCGCGCCGGCTGAACCCCGGCGTCCATCAGAGCGCGCACGCGCGCACCGAGCCAGTTCCCGACCTCGTCCACCACGTCGCGATAAGCAGGCGCCCGCTGCATCGTCGCGGGATCGCCCGCCATGTGCATCACACAGAGCGCCGCAGAGGAATCAGCCACCGCCGTCACCGCAGCGGGATCGACGAAGCCGGCCACGTCGTTGATCATGTCGACGCCGAGATCGAGCGCCCGACGCATCGTGGCTGCCCGACGGGTATCGACCGAGAGCGGCACCGGTAGCGCGCGCAAGGCCTCGAGCACAGGCGCGAGACGCTGCCATTCCTGCTCGGCGGATACCGGCTGCGCACCCGGGCGCGTGGACTCGGCGCCGACGTCGAGGAGATCGGCACCCTCGGCGATCAGCTGGCGGGCGTGGGCGATCGCCGCGTCGGTCTGCAGGTGGCGCGATCCGGCATGAAAGGAATCGGGGGTGAGATTGAGCACCCCCATCAGGCGCGGTCGGCCGAGATCGAGTTCGAAGCGGCCGCAGCGCAGGCGCATGGGCGGCAGGAAATCCGGGGGAGGGAGCGTGAGAAGGGGGAAAGAGGCCGACTACCCGCGTGGGGCAGCCGGCCGAGCGCCGCCTACTGCGCGGCTGGCGCCGCAGGCGCGTTGGGCACCACACCGCCAGGGGTCGCCCCGGAGGCGCCGCCACTGCTGCCGCTGCCACCGGATCGCTCCTTCGGAGGCCTGGGCGCACGTCCGGCGACGATGTCGTCGATCTGTTCGGCGTCGATGGTCTCCCACTCGAGCAGCGCGCTGGTCATGGCTTCGACCTTGTCGCGGTTTTCCTCGAGGATGCGGCGCGCGATCGCGTACTGCTCGTCGATGATGCGCCGGATCTCGCTGTCGACCTTGCGCATCGTGTCTTCGGACACGTTGGTGGTCTTGGTGATCGAGCGCCCGAGGAAGATCTCGCCCTCGTTCTCGGCATAGACCATCGGGCCCATGGCCTCGCTCATGCCGTAGCGGGTGACCATGTCGCGGGCCATGGCCGTGGCGCGCTCGAAGTCGTTGGAGGCGCCGGTGGTCATCTGCTTCATGAAGATCTCTTCGGCGATCCGCCCGCCGAAGAGCACCGCGATGGTGTTGAGCATGCGGTCGCGATCCATGCTGTAGCGGTCCTGCTCGGGCAGCTGCATGGTGACACCCAGCGCCCGGCCGCGCGGGATGATCGTGACCTTGTGAACCGGATCGGTCTTGGGCAGCAGCTTGGCGACGATGGCGTGACCGGACTCGTGATACGCGGTGTTGCGGCGCTCCTCCTCGGGCATGATGAGGGAACGGCGCTCGGCGCCCATGATGATCTTGTCCTTCGCGCGCTCGAAGTCGATCATCTCGACCAGCCGCGCAGAGCGCCGCGCGGCGAACAGAGCCGCCTCGTTGACGAGGTTGGCGAGATCGGCGCCGGAGAATCCCGGCGTGCCGCGCGCGAGGATCTCGGGCCGTACATCCGGACCGATCGGGACCTTGCGGATGTGGACGTTCAGGATCTGCTCGCGGCCCCGGATGTCGGGCAGCGGCACCACCACCTGCCGGTCGAAGCGGCCGGGACGCAGCAGCGCAGG
>JBIIHU010000278.1:0-4543 GCA_044235405.1 Burkholderiaceae bacterium | reverse complement strand
TCCAACCCTACCGGACGAACCGATGGCCCCCGCAAGGGCCCGCCTTCACCGCTCAGCTTCTACACCACGTCCCGGGACGCGACCGTGACGTTGATCTGCTGCGTTCATGGAGCCTCGCTTCGCGTGTCGGGCCAACGGTCCAGGGAATCGGTGAAAAGGACCTCGACTCCGCGGGGAATGTAATCGTCGGGTCATGCAATGGCAACGTCGGCCCGCGCCCTGGCATGCCGCTCGAATTTCTGACTCGTCCGACCGGCGCCTCGCAAACGCCCTCAGCCCCTCGCCCGAACCGCTGCCTCGGGATCGTAGTCGGGCCCCTTCGCGATGCGCTCGAAGTAGGACGCGTGGGCATCGCTGCCCGGCGGCCAGTCCTGGCAGAAGCGTTGCAGCCAGGCGTCGGCATCGAACTCGACGCCGATCGCGTCGATGTGGATCGCGCCGGACGCGGCGAGGATCCCGAATCGACGTTCGGGTCCGCGAAACGGCGTCACGGCCACCCGGGTCAGCAGACCCGCACGATCGCCGGCGAAGTTGGGCATGCCGGTGGCTCCGTTGTTCACGATCCAGCGACGCTCGCGGCCGCCTGCGGGCCCCAGCGCCTGGAAGACGGGCAGGCAGGTGTGCGTGCAGGCGAAGGCATCGACACCGGCGCGGTCGAGCCAGCCGGCCACCGTCTCGCGGTGCATCGCGTCGCGCAGGTGCTCCTGCGCGAAGCCCCAGCCCGCCAGCGAGGTGGCGTCCCCGTGCACGATGCCCAGGCGCATCGGCCCCACGTCCGCGCGCAGCCACATCGGCAGCGCCGCCAGCTCGGCCTGCTGCGCCTGCGTGGCCGCACGGCGCAGGCGCAGCAGGATGCGGTTCGAGCGCTCGACCACGCCGTCGCCGACCCACGCCGGATAGGCGCAACCGCAACCCGCATCCTCGTCCGAACCGGGGGCGGCCAGCTCGGTTTCGACGTTGCCGCGCAGCGCCTCGTGGGCCAGCACGCGGCGCTGCACCCGCGCGAACGTCGCCGGGTCGACGTCGAACCAGTGGAAGTCGCCATTGAAGACCAGCCGCTTGCGCCCACCTTCGCGCTCGAACAGGTCCAGCACGCGCTCGAGCGCGAGCTCGTTGCCGTAGAGGCCACCCACGACGTACAGCACCTCGAGCGACTGAAGATGCGGCGCGGCCTCGGCGCGAAACGCCTCCGGCGCATAGCGGTAGTGCAGGGGGCAGCTTCGACCGGGTTTCATCGTGCGTCGCCGCCCCGTGCGTCGTTCAGGGCCCAGTCGTAGTCGAGGAAGGCGATGTCCGCGCGGCCGGTGCGGATGCGCTCGCGGTCGGCCGCGGCATCGGCCAGCACGTCCGCGTAGCTCGCCGCGAAGGCCGCCAACGACACGATGCCGCGGTGACCGAGGCGAAAGTCCTCGCCATACCAGTCGAAGATGCGCGACAGCTCCAGCCGCCCGCGCTGCGGGTTGAAGCGGTTGCGCGTGCGGTCGCTCATGAAGCGCAGCGCCTGCTCGTCCATCTGCGCGTCGAGTCGGGCGGCCACGAACGCCTCCTCGCGCAGCGCCGGGCAACCGATGCTGGCGCAGTTGACGACGAAGTGCACGCGCGGGTCGTCGTAGTCGCCGCGCCTTCTCAGCATCGCGTGCTCGATGTCGTCGAGCGAGACCATGGCGCCCAGCAGCGCGATCCACTTCGGCTTCCACGGGCTGCTCAGCAGGCTGCCGAGGTCCTTGATCGACTTCAGCTCCGGGTACTTCGTGAGAATCAGTTCGACCGTGAAGGCGTTGTAGGCATTGATGAGGAAGGCCTGTCGCTCGGCCCGGGTCCATCCCGCGAAGGTCGACGGCGTCACCGCCGACAGGCTGTCGAGGTAGGCTTTCAGCGCGGCGCGATCGGTCCTGAAGCCGGCGTAGGCCACCTGCGTGGCCTGCCCGCCGCGCAGCAGCCGCACATGGCGGCGCAGCAGCGCCGTCCAGGCCGCGTGGGCGTGGTCGAAGCCGGAAGCCTGGGCCTGTACCGACCAGGGCTGCAGCCAGGCCGCGGCCCCCACCGCGGCGCCCAGCAGGGCGCGACGATCGGGGCTCCTCATGACCGCTCCCAGGCGTGGTAGCGGGCCACCCACTGCAGCAGCCTGTGGGGCGCGTGCGCGCGCTTCCACTCGCCAGCGGCGTACTTGTTGGCCTCGGCCAGCGTGGGGTAGGTGTGGATGGTGCCGAGGATCCGGTTCAGACCCAGGCCGTGCTTCATGGCCAGCACGTACTCGGCCAGCAGGTCGCCTGCGTGCTCGCCCACGATGGTCACCCCCAGTATCCGGTCCTTGCCGGGCACGGTCAGCACCTTGACGAAGCCGTGCGCGGTGCCGTCGGCGATCGCGCGGTCGAGGTCGTCGATGCCGTACCTCGTCACCTCGCAGGCCACGCCCTGCTCCCTGGCCTCGGTTTCGCTCAGGCCCACGCGCGCCACTTCGGGGTCGGTGAAGGTGGCCCACGGGATCACGCGATAGTCGGCCTTGAAGCGGCGGAACCGGCCGAACAGCGCGTTGACGACCGCGTACCAGGCCTGGTGCGCCGCGGTGTGGGTGAACTGGAAGGGTCCGGCCACGTCACCCACGGCGTAGATGTTGGGGTACAAGGTTTGCAGGTAGGCGTTGGTTTCGAGGGTCTTCCTCGGCGTCAGCGGGATCCCGAGCTCCTCCAGACCGTAGCCGGTGACGCGCGGGCTGCGGCCCACCGCGCACAGCAGTTCGTCGAAGGGGATCACGACCTCGGCCTGACCGTGTCTCGCCACCAGCCGCTTCTCGCCGCCGACGACCTCCACCCGCACCGCCTGGTGCCCGGTCAGCACGTTCACGCCATCGGCGCGCAGCGAAGCCGCGACCAGCTCGGAAACCTCCGGATCCTCGCGCACCAGGATGCGCGGCGCCATCTCGACCTGGGTGACGGCGCTGCCCAGCCGCGCGAAGCTCTGCGCCAGCTCGCTGCCGATCGGGCCGCCACCGAGGACGACCAGACGCCTGGGGCATTCGGTCAGGCCCCACACGGTGTCGCT
Source organism: Burkholderiaceae bacterium (assembly GCA_044235405.1). GTDB lineage: Bacteria > Pseudomonadota > Gammaproteobacteria > Burkholderiales > Burkholderiaceae_E > Quisquiliibacterium. The sequence goes on along the minus strand of JBIIHU010000278.1, from coordinate 1,501 downwards.
GGTGAGGAAGCCCGCCTCGCGAAGCCCCGGGATCGGCGGCACGAAGGGGCTTGCACCGGCCGCGATCACGATGTTCTTCGTGCTCAGCGTCCGCGTGCTGCCATCGGCAAGCGTCACCGCCACGGTCCAGGGGCTCGTGATGCGGGCGTGCCCCTGCAGCACCTCCACGCCCAGTCCGGTGTAGCGTTCGACCGAGTCGTGAGGCTCGATGGCGCGGATGACATCGTGCACGCGCTTCATCACCGCGGCGAAGTCCACGCGCCCGGCGGCATCGGCCACGCCCAGTTCGTGGGCCTTGCTCAGCTGCTTCGCCATCTTGGCCGAGCGGATGAGCGCCTTGCTCGGCACGCAGCCGAAGTTCAGGCAGTCGCCGCCCATCCGGTGACCCTCGACCAGCGTGACCCTGGCCTTCACGGCCGCGGCGATGTAGGCCGAGACCAGCCCGCCCGCACCGGCGCCGATGACCACCAGGTTGCGGTCGAAGGATCCGGGCCTGTTCCACTTCGCATAGAGCTTGCGCCGCTCGAGCATGCCCACACCGGCTCTGGCCAGCAGCGGGAACACGCCCAGCAGCACAAAGCTGCCCAGCAGCCCGGGCGAGAGAATGTCGGCCGGGGATCGCAACGCGGCGAGCTGGGTGCCCGCGTTCACATAGACGGCCGTGCCGGCCAGCATGCCGATCTGGCTGACGAGATAGAAGCGTCCCGCGCCCATCGGCGTGAGGCCCATCAGCAGGTTGATCAGCCAGAAGGGGAACACCGGCACGAGGCGCAGCGTCAGCAGGTAGAAGATGCCGTCCTTCTTCACGCCCTCGTTGATGGGCGCCAGGGCTTTGCCGAAGCGCGCCTGGATCGCGTCGCGCAGCAGGTAGCGCGCCGCGAGAAAAGCCAGCAGCGCGCCCAGGCTGGAGGCGAAGCTCACCAGCAGCAGTCCCCAGCCCAGACCGAACATCGCGCCGGCGGCCAGCGTCAGGATCAGTGCGCCGGGGATCGAGAGCGCGGTGGCGGCGACGTAGATCGCGAAGAACAGCGCGGCGGTCGGCAGGGGCCGGGACAGCACCTGCGCCTGGAGCGCGTCCCGGCTGGCCTTGAGGTGGTCCAGCGTCAGCAGCGAGCCCAGACCGAAGTGCTGCCAGGCCCACACCACCAGCAAGGCGACGGCGACGACGCCCGCCCACACCAGGGGCTTCGAGGGGCGGGCCATCAGCGCACGGCCTCGGTCAGACAAAGCGGCGCGGCCACGGGGTCACCGGACGCGCCCTGCTCCAGCGCACCGCCGCAGCTGCTGCCCTGGCCCGCCGTGCAGGCGTAGCAGTGGTCCGCGACCCGGATGTCGGCGCCGGCCGGGTCGTGGCTGCTAAGGTCACGCAGGTGTGGCCGAGGCTGCCCGGCGAGGCGGGCGGGCAGGCCCAGCATCTGGTTGAAATCGCAGTCGTGAAGAAAACCCTGCCAGTCGACGCTGAGCAGGCTGCGGCACATCACCGTCTCCAGGTTCTCCGGCC
>JBIIHU010000073.1:0-14401 GCA_044235405.1 Burkholderiaceae bacterium | reverse complement strand
CGATCCGCTGACCGACTGCATCATCGAGTTCGAACTCGATGCGCCGGTGGCCGCCGAGCGGCTGCTGCCTACCCTGCAGGGACTTCGTCGCGCTGGCGCCAAGCCGGTCGTGGTCGAAGGCTGCCTTGCCTACGACGACGCGAGGGCAAACGGCGCGAATCCCCAGTCGCTCGCGGTCGATGGCGCCGACGCCGACCCGCAGGCGCAAGACCCGGTCGCTCAACCCGACTGGATCCCGGTCACCGCCGGTCGGCGCCTGTCGCGCGTGCGCATCGGTGTGCTCCTCGCCAACCGCCACGGACCGCTGAACGCGATGGAATACTCCGAGTTCGTCGCTGGCGTCCAGGCGCTCGCCGACCAGCTCGCCGTGCTCGGCGATACGCCCGACATGGGCGCGGTCCTGCAGCGGGCGCGGTCGCTCGACGAGCGGCTCGCCGCGCTCGATGCGCTGGTCGGCATCAACGTCCAGGCGAGCCAGCCGCTGGGGCCCGCCGAGCTCGCCGGTCTCGCGCGCGAATGCGGATGCGTCGAACGGGGCAACAACCGGTTCGCGCGGCTCGCGCCGGGCGGCGAGGTTCTGTTCTCGCTGAGTCTTTCCGACCTGCCCGAGCGGCTGTCGCTGCTGCTCGATGTGCCCCGGGCGCCGGCCGGCGCGAGTCCCTGGGAAAGCCTGCTCGAGTGCGCAAGACACTGCGCGACCCGCCTCGACGGCAGGCTGGTCGACGACCAGGGGCGCGAACTCGCCGAGGGTGCGCTCGCCCGCATCGGCGAGCAGGTCTCGGCCCGACAGCAAGCGCTGACCGACGCAGGAATCGAGCCGGGGTCGGTGCTCGCGCTTCGCGTCTTCAACTGATGCGGGTCGCCGGCCGCGTCCGCGGGAACAGGCCGTGAGTGCTGTCGACGAGGTACCGGGCCTTCCGTCATCGCCTGCCGCCCAGGCCGCGGCGCTTCGTGTACTGCTCGAGCGCCTCAATCACGAGTACTACGTGCTCGATGCACCGACCCTTCCCGACGCGGAGTACGACCGGCTCTTCCGGCGACTGCAGCAGCTCGAGAGCGAGCACCCCGAGCTTTGCTTGCCGGATTCTCCCACGCAGCGGGTGGGTGCCCCTGCCGATGGTGCCTTCGAGCCGGTGGTGCACGGGCGACCGATGCTGTCGCTCGCCAATGCCTTCGATCCCGAGGAAGTGCTCGCCTTCGATCGGCGGGTGCGCGAGGCGCTCGCTGCCGAGCAGGTCGCCGCTGCCGACACGCCTGAGCCGGTCGTCTACACCGGCGAACCCAAGTACGACGGACTGGCGGTCAGCCTGCGCTATGAGCGCGGCCTGTTCGTGCTCGCCGCGACCCGTGGCGACGGCACCACCGGCGAGAACGTGACGGCCAACGTGCGAACCATCCGCGGGGTGCCTCTGCGGCTCAGGGCGGGGGTGGCGTGGCCCGAGGCCATCGAGGTCCGCGGCGAGATCCTGATGTTCAAGGCCGACTTCGAGCGACTCAACGCGCAGCAGCGTGCGCTCGGCGAGCGCGAGTTCGTCAATCCGCGCAATGCGGCCGCCGGGGCGCTTCGCCAGCTCGATCCGGCGGTCACGGCGCGCCGGCCGCTGCGATTCTTCGCCTACGGTGCGGGCGAACTGGTCGGTTCCGACGAACCCCTTTCGCAGTGGGCTCTGCTCGAGTGGCTGCGCGATCTCGGCTTTCCGGTGAGCGCCGAACGCGAGCGTCTGCAGGGCGCGCAGTCGCTGCTCGACTATGGTAGCCGGATGCTCGCGCGCCGTGCCGGGCTGCCCTACGAGATCGACGGCGTCGTCTACAAGGTCGACCGGCGCGACTGGCAGGAGCGCGTCGGCTACGTGGCGCGGGCGCCCCGCTTCGCGGTCGCGCACAAGTTTCCCGCGGAGGAAGCGGTCAGCGAGCTGCTCGACATCGAGGTCCAGGTCGGTCGCACAGGCGTGCTCACGCCGGTGGCACGCCTGCGACCGGTCTTCGTCGGCGGCACCACCGTGTCGAGCGCCACGCTCCACAACGAGGACGAGATCCGGCGCAAGGGGCTTCTGATCGGCGACGAGGTCGTGGTGCGGCGTGCGGGCGACGTGATCCCGGAGGTCGTGCGCCCGCTGCTCGAGCGACGCGCGCGCGACCTGCCCTCCGGCGAGCCCGCGCGCCTGCGGCCTTTCGCGATGCCCGCGCGCTGCCCTGCCTGCGGCAGTGTCGCGGTTCGCGAGCCCGGCGAGGCCGCCTGGCGCTGCCCCGCCGGGCTGTTCTGCGGTGCGCAGCGCCGCCAGGCGCTGCTGCACTTCGGCCAGCGGCGCGCCATGGACATCGAAGGCCTGGGCGAGAAGCTCGTCGACCAGCTCGTCGAGAGCGGGCTGGTACGCACGCCGGCCGATCTCTACCGTGTCGGTGCCGAGGCGCTCGCGCGCCTTGATCGCATGGGCGAGAAGTCGGCTGGCAGGCTCGTGGCGGCGATCGATGCATCGCGCACGCGCTCGCTCGCCCGCTTCGTGTTCGGCCTCGGCATCCGGCATGTGGGCGAGGAGGTCGCCCGGCAACTGGCTGGCGCCTTCCCCGACATCGAGTCGCTGATGGCCCAGGACTGGCCAGCGCTGCAGGCGGCCAAGGCCGAGCGTCAGAAGGAGAACGCGCGCCGGCGGGCCCGTGGCGAGACGCTGCTGCCGGTGCCCCTCGAGGGGATCGGTCCCGAAATCACCGATGCGCTGGCGCGTTTCTTTGCCGAGCCCCACAACCGCGCGGTGGTGGCCGATCTGCTTGCCGCGGGTGTACGACCCGCGGTGTCGCCGACGCCGGGCGGCGGGCGCGTGGCGCAGGTGGCCGGTGATGCCACCGATGCCGGGCCATCACCGAGCGGGGCGGTCGACGCCGGCGACATTGTCGCGCCGCCACCACTTTCCGGTCTGAGCTTCGTGATCACCGGCACGCTGCCTACGCTCGGACGCGATGAAGCAGCCGACCTGATCCGCGCGGCTGGCGGGACGGTGGCTTCGGCGGTTTCTCGCCGTACCCGGTTCCTCCTTGCCGGGGAGGCTGCAGGCAGCAAGCTCGAACGGGCGCGCGAGCTCGGCGTCCCGGTCATCGACGAAGCCATGCTACGGGCCATGATCGGTCCGCGCGACGATGCCGCCGCAGGCGGCGAGGGAAGCTGATGAAATTCGCGATCATCGGTGGCAGCGGGCTCACACAGCTCGCCGGCCTCCAGGACACACGGCGGCAGGTCGTGCGCACGCCCTACGGCGATCCCTCCGGCCCGCTGACCCATGGCCGGCTCGAAGGCGTCGAGCTGGTCTTTCTCGCCAGGCACGGCTACGGGCACACGATCGCGCCCCACGAGATCAACTACCGAGCGAACCTCTGGGCGCTGCAGGAAGCCGAGGTCGACGGGATCGTGTCGGTGGCCACGGTCGGTGGCATTCGCGCCGAGTTCGGGCCCGGAAGCCTGGTCGTGCCCGACCAGCTGATCGACTACACCTGGGGGCGGCGAAGCACCTTCTTCGAGGGCCCGGAGCAACCGGTGACCCATGTCGACTTCACGCAGCCCTACGACGAGGCTGTTCGCGCGCGCCTGGCGCGAGCGGCCGGCGCGGCAGGCGAGGCGGTCGCCTTCGGCGGGGTCTACGGCTGTACCCAGGGACCGCGGCTGGAGACCGCCGCCGAGATCCGGGGGATGGCCCGCGATGGCTGCGACCTGGTCGGCATGACCGGCATGCCGGAGGCGGTGCTGGCGCGCGAGCTCGCGCTGCCCTACGCCGCGCTCGCGGTCGTGGCCAATCACGCGGCGGGCATGGGTGACAGCGCGCAGGCGATCTCGCTGGAGGCCATCAGCGAGACCCTGGTGGCGGCGATGGCGCGCGTGCACCGCCTGCTTGGCGAATTCGTTCGCCAGGCGTCCGCTGGGGGCTAGCCGGCCGCAGCGCACGCCGCGGGTCGTGTCGGTGCCAGCTGCCGAATCGCCGCGTCTTCAGGGTTGCAGCGCGGCGAGCAGCTCGGTCTCGAGCGCGATCTGCTCGCGAGCGCGGGCGAGGCTGGGGCCGCCCACCAGGAAGATATCCTCGACGCGCTCGCCGAGCGTGGTCACGCGGGCGGCGTGCAGGTTGATGCCGTGCCGGGCGAGTATCTGGGCGATGCCGTACAACAGTCCTGTGCGGTCGTTGGCGGTGATCGAGAGCAGGTACTGCTGGCCGCGTTCATCGGGACGCAGTTCCACGGTCGGCTGGACCGGGAAGTAGCGCGAGCGCCGCGAGATGCGACCCCGCACCGGTGCGGGTAGCGGGGCATCGGAGCGCAGGCGCCGGGTCAACTCGTCCTCGATCAGCGGCAGGATGTCGCGGTAGCGTCCGCTGCTGGCGGGATCGATCACGAGGAAGCTGTCGAGCGCGTAGCCGTGCCGTGTCGTGTGGACGCGCGCGTCGAGCACCGAGAGGTTGCGGCTGTCGAAGAAGCTGCAGATCCTGGCGAAGGTGACGGGCTGGTCGGGCTGATAGACCACCACCTGGAAGGCTTCGCCGATCGGCGCGAGCCGGGTGCGCACCACGGGCACCGGGGTATCGACGTGGGTGTGAAGCACGCGCGTGTGCCACGCGATGTCGACCGGGTCGGTGCGCAGGAAGTAGCCGACGTCGAGTTGCGACCACAGCCGAGCGTAGCGATCTTCAGGGATCGCAGCGAGGTTCAGCAGCCGCTGCGCCTCGTCGCGCAGTCGATCGAGGATGGCGTCGCGCTGCGGCGTGTCGCCCGCCAGCACGCGCCGGGTCGCGTGGAAGAGATCCTGCAGCAGCTTGCCTTTCCAGGCGTTCCAGACCTTCGGGCTGGTGCCGCGGATGTCGGCAACCGTCAGCAGGTAGAGTGCGGTGAGCCTTTCCTGGGAGCCGACCAGCCGCGCAAAGCGCATGACGACCTCGGGATCGCCGAGATCCTGCTTCTGGGCGACGGAGGACATCGTCAGGTGGTGCTCGACGAGAAAGCTGACGAGCTCGGTGTCCTCGCGTTCGAGGCCGTGGGTGCGGCAGAAGCGCGCAACATCGCGGCTGCCCAGCGTCGAGTGATCGCCGCCACGCCCCTTCGCGATGTCGTGGTAGAGCGCGGCGATCGTCAGGCGCCAGGGGGCGCGAAGCCCCGCCATCAGCTGGCTGCACAGCGGGTACTCGTGGGCGTGCTCGTCCATCGCGAAGCGGCGAAGGTTGCGCACGACCATCAGGATGTGCTGATCGACCGTGTACACATGGAACAGGTCGTGCTGCATGCGCCCGACGATGCGGCGGAACTCGGGCAGGTAGCGACCGAGGACCGACCACTGGTTCATGCGGCGCAGCACCCGGGTGACACCGCGTGGCTGCTGCAGCAGCTGCAGAAAGAGCGCGCGGTTGGCCGGGTGGCGACGAAAGGCGCCGTCGATCCGCGTGCGAGCATGCCAGATCGCACGCAGCGTCGTGGTGGTGATGCCGGTGAGTTCGTGATGCTTCGCGAGCATCAGGAAGGCGCGCAGGATCGCAGCCGGTTCGCGCTCGAAGAGCGTGGGATCGATCGCCTCGAGCAGGCCGCGTCGATTGCGGAACTCGGCGTCGATGGGTTCGGGCTCGGCGTCGGGTTGCGGATGCAGGGCGGCCTCGAAGTCCTGCAGCAGGATCGTGCTCATCTGGGTGACCGTCTTGGCCGCCCAGTAGTAGCGCTGCATCAGCTCTTCCGAGGTGCGACGCGCGCTGTCACCCTCGAAGCCCAGCGCCTGCGCGACCTGCGCCTGCAGATCGAAGACCAGGCGATCCTCGCGGCGGCCGGCAACGATGTGCAGCATCGCGCGCACCGACTGCAGCATGCGCTCGTTGCGCTGCAGCGCGCGCACTTCCGCGTCCGTGGCCAGACCGCGGCGGGCGAGGTCGCGCCAGTTGCTGCCGAAGCCCGCGGCGCGCGCGATCCAGCGCACCACGTGGAGGTCGCGCAGACCGCCGGGGTTCTCCTTGGTGTTCGGTTCGAGGCTGTAGGGGGTATCGTCGTACTTGAGATGGCGCTGGCGCATCTCGAGCAGCTTGGCCGTGCAGAAGGCCTCGGCCTGGCGCTGCGCCGCGAGGCGAGCCTCGAGCGCGGTGAACACGGCGGGGTCGCCGGCAAGCCACCGGGCCTCCAGCACGCTGGTCTGGACCGTGATGTCGGCGCCGGCCTCGGCCACGCACTCGTCGGGCGTGCGCACGCTGTGGCCGATGACGAGTCCCGCGTCCCAGCACGCGCCGACGAAGGCTTCGATCCGCGCCTCGGTGTCGGGCGACACCGCCTGGGCCGGCGCGATGATCAGCAGGTCGACATCGGAATGCGGGTACAGCTCGCCGCGACCATAGCCCCCAACCGCGGCGAGGCTGGTGTCGGGGGGCAGGGCGCAGATCCGCCAGAGCGCGCGCAGGCTTTCGTCGGCGGCGCGTGAAAGGCTCGCCAGCAGACGTGCCGGCTGCCGGTCGAGCTGGAAGGCGGCCACCGCCTCGGCGCGCTGGCCAGCGAGACGCTGGCGGATGGCCGCGACACCCGAGGGCGTCGGTGCGCTCCCGCCGGTCATCCGTTCAGGCTGCCACGGCCAGCGCCGGCCTCGCCGGCATGCCCGCCGAGGCGGTCAGAACCTCGTGACCGGTTTCGGTCACCAGCACGGTGTGCTCCCACTGCGCCGACAGGCTGTGATCCTTCGTGACGATGGTCCAGCCGTCAGCCAGCTCGCGGATTTCGCGGCGGCCGGCGTTGACCATCGGCTCGATGGTGAAGATCATCCCGGGCAGCAGCGCCTCGCCGGTGCCCGGTCGGCCGTAGTGCAGCACCTGCGGCTCCTCATGGAAGCGCCGACCGATGCCGTGGCCGCAGAATTCACGCACGATCGAGAATCCCGCGGCCTCGGCGTGTCGCTGGATGGCGTGACCGATGTCGCCGAGTGTGGCGCCGGGGCGTACCTGGCCGATTCCCAGCCAGAGGCACTCCCAGCTGACCTCGCAAAGCCTGCGCGCGGCGATCGAGGGTTCGCCGACGATGAACATGCGGCTGGTGTCGCCGTGGAAGCCGTCCTTGATGACGGTGATGTCCAGATTGACGATGTCGCCGTTCTTCAGCACGCGTTCCCCGGGGATGCCGTGGCAGACCTGGTGGTTGACCGAGGTGCAGATCGACTTGGGGAAGGGCGGATAGCCTGGCGGCGCGTAGTTGAGCGGTGCCGGGATGCAGCCCTGGACGTCCACCATGTAGCGATGGCAGAGGGCATCGAGTTCGCCGGTGGTAACCCCGGCGCGCACGAAGGGCGCGACATGGTCGAGGACTTCGCCGGCCAGCCGCCCGGCGACGCGCATCGCGGCGATCTCGTCCGCGGTCTTCAGTGTGATGGGCATGCTAGGATTATAGGTTAGCTCTCGGGAGTTGCCGGAAATGCCGGTGGCGCCCGGGGCTGAAAACGCGCGCGACCCCGGACAGGGTCCTGGACTTGCCAGCGGCATCGAATGCCAGGCGAGGAGGGCTCGGGGTCGCGTCAGACCCAACCCTGACAGGAGTTAGCCCATGTCCGTCACCATGCGTGAAATGCTCGAGGCCGGTGTCCACTTCGGCCACCAGACGCGGTTCTGGAATCCCAAGATGTCGCCGTTCATCTTCGGGCATCGCAACAAGATCCACATCGTCAACCTCGAGAAGACCCTGGTCATGTACCAGGACGCCATGAAGTACCTTCGCCAGCTCTCGGCGAATCGCGGAAGCATCCTTTTCGTCGGTACCAAGCGCCAGGCTCGCGACATCGTCGCCGAGGAAGCCGCGCGTGCCGGCATGCCTTTCGTCGATCAGCGCTGGCTCGGCGGCATGCTCACCAACTTCAAGACGGTCAAGGGCTCGATCAAGCGTCTCAAGGACATGGAGGCCATCATGGCCGACGGCGGCCTCGAGCGCATGTCGAAGAAAGAGGCGCTGACCTTCCAGCGCGAACTCACCAAGCTCAACCAGAGCCTCGGCGGCATCAAGGACATGGTCAGCCTGCCCGACGCTCTCTTCGTGATCGATGTCGGGTACCACAAGATCGCCATCACCGAGGCCAACAAGCTCGGCATCCCGGTGGTCGCGGTCGTCGACACCAACCATTCGCCCGATGGCATCGACTACGTGATCCCCGGCAACGACGACTCCGGCAAGGCGATCCGCCTCTACGCGAAAGGCGCGGCCGATGCCGTCCTCGAGGGGCGCAGCGCGTCGTTGCAGGAGATCGCCAAGAGCGCGGGCGACGACGAGGAATTCGTCGAGGTTGCGGCCGACGAGGCCTGACAACCCCGCGGCTCGAGACACAACAGAGAGGATTGCAATGGCGGAAATCACCGCAAGCATGGTCAAGGAACTGCGCGAGAAGACCGACGCGCCGATGATGGAATGCAAGAAGGCGCTCACCGAAGCCAATGGTGACCTCGGCAAGGCCGAGGAGATCCTTCGGGTCAAGCTCGGCAACAAGGCCTCGAAGGCAGCCTCGCGCGTCACCGCCGAGGGCGTGGTGGCGGTCTACCTGCGCGAGGACGCGCGACTCGGCGCCATCGTCGAACTCAACTGCGAGACCGATTTCGTCGCCAAGAACGATGATTTCCTCGCGCTCTCGGGTCGCCTGGCTCGCATGGTCGCCGAAGCCGATCCCGCCGACGTGGCGGCGCTGTCGGCCATGCCGCTCGACGGCCAGACCGTCGAGGCGGTGCGAACCGCGCTGGTCGGCAAGATCGGCGAGAACCTCAGCATCCGCCGCTTCCAGCGTCTGGCGACCGATGGCCGGATCGCCAGCTACGTGCACGGCGGCGCCAAGATCGGCGTGCTGCTTGATCTTTCGGGCGGCGACGAGGCCCTGGCGCGCGACCTCGCGATGCACATCGCGGCGAGCAAGCCCAAGGCGGTCTCCCGTGATGGCGTTGCCGAGGCCGACATCGCCCGGGAACGCTCGATCGCCGAAATGAAGGCCGCCGAGGAGCAGCAGAAGGCTGCCGCCGAAGGTCGGCCCGGCAAGCCCCCCGAGATCGTCGCCAAGATGGTCGAAGGCTCGGTCCAGAAGTTCCTCAAGGAGAACACGCTGCTCGGCCAGCCTTTCGTCAAGGACGACAAGCTGTCGGTCGAGCAGCTGCTCAAGCAGCGTGGCGCGGCGGTGCGCTCGTTCACGCTCTATGTTGTCGGCGAGGGCATCGAGAAGAAGAGCAACGACTTCGCTGCCGAGGTGGCCGCGCAGGCCGCCGCCGCTGCAGCGGCCCGCTGATTCCGCGATAATCGCGCCTGTCCGAGGAGTCCGGTGGCGCCCGCGGTGCGGGTGCCCCGACTCCCGCCAGCCGGAGGCCCGCGGGTGAATACAGTGTCGATCAGTCACGCAGAAGGGCGTCGCGCCGCGGCGCCGGCCGCGGCCTACCGCCGCGTCCTGCTCAAGCTCTCCGGCGAAGCGCTCATGGGCGAGGATGCCTACGGCATCAACCGCCAGGTCATCGAGCGCATGGTCCGCGAGATCGCCAGCGTCGTGTCCCGGGGCATCGAGCTTGCGGTCGTGATCGGGGGAGGCAACATCTTCCGCGGTGTGGCGCCCGGAGCCTCCGGCATGGACCGCGCCACCGCCGACTACATGGGCATGCTCGCCACGGTCATGAATTCGCTCGCGCTCCAGGACGCGCTGCGCCAGGCGGGCGTCGTGGCACGCGTCCAGTCGGCCCTCAAGATCGAGCAGGTCGTCGAGCCCTACATCCGGCCCAAGGCGCTTCGCTATCTCGAGGAGGGCAAGGTGGTCATCTTCGCGGCCGGCACCGGCAACCCCTTCTTCACCACCGACACCGCGGCTGCGCTGCGCGGGGCCGAGATCGGCGCCGAGATCGTGCTGAAGGCCACCAAGGTCGATGGGGTCTACACCGCCGATCCCGCCCGCGATCCCTCGGCGGTTCGCTACGGTCGCATTTCCTTCGACGAAGCGATCAGCCGCAACCTCAAGGTCATGGACGCGACAGCCTTCGCCCTTTGTCGCGACCAGCGCCTGCCCATCAAGGTGTTCTCGATCCTCAAGGAGGGTGCGCTGGCGCGGGTTCTCGCCGGCGAAGACGAGGGCACGCTGGTGCACGTCTGAGCGCGCCCGACATCTCCAGGAGTCAGCATGAGCATCGCAGAAGTGCGCAAGACGGCCGATCAGAAGATGCAGAAGTCGATCGAGTCCCTGAAGACCAGCCTCGCGCGCATCCGCACCGGTCGCGCCCACGCGGGCATTCTCGACCACGTCCAGGTCGATTACTACGGCAGCGCGGTACCGATCGGTCAGGTCGCCAATGTCACCCTGGTCGATGCCCGCACGCTGGGCGTCGCTCCCTGGGAAAAGAAGATGGCGCCGGTCATCGAGAAGGCGATCCGCGACTCCGGTCTCGGCCTCAATCCGATGTCGATGGGTGAACTCATCCGCATCCCGATGCCGCCGCTTTCCGAAGAGCGGCGTCGGGAACTCGCCAAGGTCGTGAAGTCCGAGGGCGAGCATGCGCGCGTCTCGGTGCGCAATCTGCGTCGTGAGGCCAACGAGCAGCTCAAGAAGCTGCTGAAGGACAAGGCCATCTCCGAGGACGAGGAGCGCCGTGCCCAGGATGATGTCCAGAAGCTCACCGACCGTTTCGTCGTGGAGGTCGACAAGCTCGTCGCCGCCAAGGAGCAGGAGATCATGACGGTCTGAGCCGCGCCGCCCGCCGCGCGTCCAGGCCCGCATCGTGCCTTCGTTCGTCAGCTCCACCGCCGAGATTCCCGAGATCAGGGAGATACCGCGCCACGTCGCCATCATCATGGATGGCAATGGTCGCTGGGCCACGGCGAGGCGCCTGCCCCGCTTCGCCGGCCATGCCCGCGGGGTCGACGCCGTCAGGCGCGTGGTCGAGGCCGCGTTCCGGCGTGGCGTGGAGTACCTGACGCTGTTCGCCTTCAGCTCCGAGAACTGGCGCCGCCCGCCTGAGGAAGTCGCGCTGCTGATGAAGCTCTTTGCCGGCGCACTGCAGCGCGAGGTCGATGAACTTGTCGAAAAAGGCATCCGGCTGCGCGTTGTTGGCGACCTGTCCGCCTTCGATCCCGGGCTGCGGGCGTTGATCGATGCGGCCACCGGGCGTCCGGTACCCGGGTTCCGGATGACGCTCACGATCGCGGCCAACTACGGGGGGCGCTGGGATATCCTGCAGGCCATGCGCAGCCTGCTCGCGGAGCGTCCCGACCTTGCGGCCGATCCGTCGCGTATCGACGAGAGCTGTTTCTCCCCGCACCTCGCGATGGCTGACGCGCCTGAGCCCGACCTCTTCATCCGGACCGGCGGCGAGCAGCGCGTCAGCAATTTCATGCTGTGGCAGCTTGCCTACACCGAGCTCTATTTCACCGACACCCTCTGGCCCGATTTCGACGCCCGAGCGATCGATGCCGCCTTCGCCTCGTACCGCCAGCGGGAGCGCCGCTTCGGGCGCACCAGTGCGCAGCTCGATCCGGGCCGCTGAGATGCGCGGCGAGCGTGAGGCCGGGCTCGTCGGGCTGGGCGATCGTCGATGCTCGCGCAACGGATCCTGACCGCGATCGCGCTGCTGGCGCTGCTGCTGCCAGCGATCTTCCTGGCGCCTGCCTGGGTATGGGGCGGGCTCAGCCTCCTGTTTCTCGCCGCGGCGGCTCATGAATGGGCGCGCCTGCTGCCTGCCGGGCAAGGGACCGTTGCCCGCCGTGGACGCCGCGCGATGCCGTTCCTGGTCGTGCTGGGCGGCACGGGCCTGCTCGTGCTGCGCGAGTCGCATGGCTGGCCCGCGCCGGTGCTGGTCGCGGCGATGCTCGGGCTGTCCTCGTGGTGGGTGATCGCGGGCAGCCTTCATCTGCGCCGCCGGGACGCCGCGAGCGCCGGTGGCGCGCTCACCGTCGGGCTTCTTCTGCTGGGGTGCTGGGTCGCGCTCCACGAACTGCGCGTGATGGGGCCGTTCGCGCTGCTCTCGTCGATGGCGGTGGTCTGGGTGGCCGACATCGCGGCCTATTTCGCAGGTCGCGCCTTCGGGCGGCGCAAGCTCGCGCCGACGATCAGTCCCGGCAAGACCTGGGAAGGCGCTGTCGCGGCTGTGGTCGTCGTGGTTGCCGCGGGACTTGCCAGCGCCGCGCTCGCTGGCGAGTCGGGCGTCGCGATGCACCTGCTGCCGGCGGTGCTGGTCGCATGGCTCGGGGCGCCCTGGGCGGGGCTGGCATTCGTCGCGCTGGTCGCGCTCTCGATCGTCGGCGATCTCCATGAGTCGCTGCTGAAGCGGCAGGCCGGCGTCAAGGACAGCGGGCGGCTGCTGCCAGGCCATGGCGGGGTGCTCGACCGGATCGACGCGCTGATCCCGACGATGCCGGTCGTGCTGCTGCTGCACCTGCTGTCCACCTGAACCCCCGGAGTCTCCTGCATGACGCTTCAGGCACTCACCATCCTCGGGGCGACCGGCTCCATCGGCGCGAGCACGCTCGATGTCGTCGCACGTCATCCGTCGCGCTACCGCATTCATGCGCTCAGCGCGCACGAGCGTGTCGACGAGCTCGCCGACTGCTGCCGTCGCTTCCGCCCGGCGCGTGCCGTGGTCGGGACGGCGGCGGGTGCTGCGCGCCTGCGCGAGCGGCTCGCCGACATGCCGGTGGTCGTCGAGCACGGGCCTGAAGCCCTGGCGGCGATCGCCGCCGACCCCGAGGTCGACACGGTGATGGCGGCGATCGTCGGCGCGGCGGGCCTCGAGCCGACGCTCGCGGCCGCTCGCGCCGGCAAGCGGGTCCTGCTCGCCAACAAGGAGTCGCTCGTGATGGCGGGCGAGCTCTTCATGCAGGCCTGCCGCGCGTCGGGTGCGGTCGTGCTGCCCATCGACAGCGAACACAACGCGGTCTTCCAGTGCCTGCCAGCGCCGGTCCAGGCTCGCCGCGCCGACACCGGCGCGAGCGGCGTTCGTCGCATTCTTCTGACCGCGTCGGGCGGACCCTTTCGCCGCCTGGAACTCGCCGCGATGGCGAAGGTCACCCCGGACGATGCCTGCGCCCATCCGAACTGGCGCATGGGCCGCAAGATCTCGGTCGATTCGGCGACGATGATGAACAAGGGCCTCGAGCTCATCGAGGCGCATCACCTGTTCGGCCTGCCCTCCGCGCAGCTCGACGTGGTCGTGCACCCGCAGAGCGTCATCCACTCGCTCGTCGAGTACCTCGACGGCTCGATGCTCGCGCAACTCGGCAACCCCGACATGCGCACGCCGATCGCGCACGCGCTCGCCTACCCCGAGCGGGTCGACAGCGGCGTGGGGACCCTTGAGCTCGCGCGGCTGGGACGCCTCGACTTCGAGGAGCCCGATCCGACGCGTTTCCCCTGCCTGCGGCTGGCTCGTGAGGCACTGGAGGCGGCGAGCGGTGCCGCATGTGTGCTCAACGCGGCCAACGAGATCGCGGTCGCCGCCTTTCTTGAGCACCGCATCGGTTTCACCCGCATCGCCGAGCTGGTCGATGCGACGATGCAGGCGCTCGCGAGTGCGCCGGCGCCCGATGCGATCGGCGCCGCGATCGAGCTCGACCGCACGGCCCGCGCTCGCGCCCGTGCGCTGCTGCCGTCCTGAGTTGCCGTGAACGAACCCACGCTCAGCTCGTGCCCGGGCGCGGTACGATGCGCTGATCCCCGCCGTTCGTGCCCACCGGAAGCCCCATGCTGCAGACGCTGATCTCCTTCCTGATCGCACTTACCCTGCTGGTCTTCGTCCACGAGCTCGGCCACTACCTCGCGGCTCGCTGGTGCGGCGTCAAGGTACTGCGCTTTTCGGTCGGATTCGGCCGCCCGCTCCTCAGCTGGCGCGTCGGGCCCGATCGCACCGAATGGACGCTTGCCGCGATACCGCTGGGGGGCTACGTCAAGATGCTCGACGAGCGCGAGACACCGGCGGCGCAGATTCCTTCGGCCGATCTCGCGCGCGCGTTCAGTCGGCAGTCACTGGGGCGGCGTGCCTTCATCGTGGTCGCGGGGCCCCTGGCCAACTTCCTGCTGGCCATCGGGCTCTATGCGGCCCTCAACCTCGTCGGGGTCCAGGAGCCGGCGGCCATCCTCGCCGATCCGCCCCGGGCGAGCGTGGCAGGCGATGCCGGTATTCGCGGCGGTGATCGGGTGCTCACCGTCGATGGCGCCGAGATCCGTTCCTGGAACGAACTGCGGCTGCGGCTCATCGATGGCATCATCGACCGGCGCGAGGTCCCCGTCGTCGTCGAGCGCGAAGGACAGCGCCAGTCGGTGGTACTGCCGGGCGCGGCCTTGCCTGCGGGAGAGATCGAGCGCGACTTCATGCGCACGATGGGCCTGGAACTCGGCGGAGGCAGCGTCCGGATCGCGAGCGTAAGCGACGGGTCGGCCGCCGCGCGCGCCGGGCTGCGCACCGGCGACGAGGTGCTT
>JBIIHU010000277.1:0-4561 GCA_044235405.1 Burkholderiaceae bacterium | reverse complement strand
GTCCGCCCCGAGATGGCCGGGCGCATCGTGCGGATCGGCTTCACCGATGGCGCCCGGGTGCGCAGGGGCGACCTGCTGGTGGAGCTCGATGCGTCGCTGCTGGCCGCGCAGGTCGAGCAGGCACGAGCGGAACTCGCGCTCGCGCGCTCGAACTTCGAGCGGACCGACGACCTCGCCCGCCGCAACTTCGTCAGCGGCAGCGCGCGCGACCAGGCCGCCGCCACCCTCAAGATCCAGGAGGCGCGCCTGCAGCTCGCCGAATCGCAGCTCGCCCGGACCCGCATCCTGGCGCCCTTCGATGGGGTGCTCGGCCTGCGCAACGTCAGCGTCGGCGATGTCGTTCGCGAAGGTGCCGATCTCGTCACCCTCGAGGACGTCTCGAGCATGAAGGTGGATCTCCGGCTTCCCGAGCGCTTTCTCGGGCAGCTTCGACGCGGCCAGGCCATCGAGCTGGCCTTCGACGCCTTCCCGCAACGCGGCTTCACCGCGACCCTCGATGCCCTCGACGCACAGGTCGATGCCAACGGACGGTCGTTGCTCGCGCGCGGCCGGCTGCCCAACCCGGGCGGCGGTCTGCGGTCCGGCATGTTCGCCAAGGCGCGCATCACCCTGAAGGACAAGCCGGCGGCGGTCGTCGTGCCCGAGGAAGCCATCCTGCCCGTCGGGGCCGACTCCTTCGTCTACCGCATCGTCGAGGGCAAGGCGATGCGCACCCGCGTGGTCACCGGCATCCGCAAGGACGGGAGAGTCGAGATCATCTCGGGCGTGGCCGAGGGCGAGCGCGTGGTGACCGCCGGCCAGCTCAAGCTGCAGCGAGACGGTCTCGAGGTCCGGGTCGTCGATCCCCAGCGCAAGGGCCCCGCCGAGGGCGCAGGCAAGGGGCCGCCCGAGGGCGCAGGCAAGGGGCCGCCCGAGGGTGCCGCCAAGGGGGCCCCCGATGCCGCAGGCAAGGGTCCCCCCGAGATGCCCCGCAAGGGCGGCTGATTACGGAGCGCGCGCCATGGTTCTCTCCGACGTCTGCATCCGCCGGCCGGTGTTCGCCACGGTCCTGTCGCTCGTCATCGTGCTGCTCGGGCTGGTCTCCTACTCGAGGCTTGGCGTTCGCGAGTACCCGAAGATCGACGAGCCGGTCGTCACGGTCGAGACCAAGTACCTCGGAGCCTCGGCCGACATCATCGAGTCCCAGGTGACCAAGCCGCTCGAGGACTCGATCGCCGGCATCGAAGGCGTCGACGTGCTCACCTCGATCTCGCGGCCCGAGCAGAGTCAGATCACGGTCCGCTTCCGCCTCGATCGCGAGCCCGATGGTGCGGCCGCCGATGTCCGCGATCGGGTCGCGCGCGTGCGCGCCCGGCTCCCGCAGGAAACCGACGAGCCGGTCGTGGCGAAGGTCGAGGCCGATGCCAACCCGATCATCTGGCTGGCCTTCTCCAGCGATACCCGGTCGGCCCTCGAGGTCTCCGACATCGCGCGACGGATGGTCAAGCCTCGCCTGCAGACCCTGCCTGGCGCTGCCGACGTCCGGATCTTCGGCGAGCGGCAGTTCGCGATGCGCGTCTGGCTCGATCCGGACCGCCTGGCGGGCTTTCGCCTGACCCCGGGTGACGTCGAGGATGCCCTGCGACGCCAGAACATCGAGGTGCCCTCGGGTCGCATCGAGAGCGTGCAGCGCGAGTTCACGGTGGTGTCCCAGACCGACCTGCGCCGGGTTGCCGAGTTCGAGGACGTGGTGGTCCGGACGATCAACGGCTACCCGGTACGCATCCGCGACGTGGCCCGGGTCACGCTGTCGCCCCAGAACGAACGCACCAACGTGCGCTTCAACGGGCGCAACGCCGTTGCCCTCGGCGTGATCAAGCAGGCGACTGCCAACCCGCTGACGCTGGCCGCGGCGCTGAAGGCCGACCTTCCCCGCCTGCGCGCCGAACTTCCCCCGGGCGTCACGGTCGACATCGCCAACGACACCACGCTGTTCATCGAGCGCTCCATTCAGTCCGTCTACCGTACGATCGCCGAGGCGGTGGTTCTGGTGGCGCTCGTGATCTTCCTGTTCCTCGGCACGTTCCGCGCCAGCATCGTGCCCCTCGTGACCATCCCGGTCTGCCTGGTGGGCGCCTTCGCGATCATGCTGGCGGCGGGTTTCTCGATCAACACGCTGACACTGCTCGCGCTGGTGCTTGCCATCGGCCTGGTGGTCGACGACGCGATCGTCGTTCTCGAGAATATCCACCGCCATGTCGAGTCCGGCCTGTCACCGGTGGCGGCGGCCTTCAAGGGCGCGCGCGAGGTCGGCTTCGCGGTGATCGCGATGACGCTCACGCTGGCCGCGGTCTATGCGCCGGTCGCCTTCACCACCGGTCGCACCGGTCGCCTGTTCATCGAGTTCGCGCTCACGCTGGCCGGCGCGGTGCTCGTGTCGGGTTTCGTCGCGCTGACGCTCTCGCCGATGATGTGCTCGCTGCTGCTGCGCCACGAGGCGCGCCCCAATCTGCTCGTGCGCGGCATCGACGCCACCGTCGGCGCTCTCACGCGCGGCTACGCCGCGGTGTTACGACTGACGCTTCGGGTCCGCTGGCTGGTGGTGCTCGTGGGGCTCTGTGTCGGCGGGGCGAGCTACGTGCTGTTCACCGGCATGAAGCGCGAGCTCTCGCCGATCGAGGATCGGGCCACCATCGTCGGGATCTTCAACGGCCCCGACGGCGCCTCGGTCGAGTACACGCAGCGCCACGCGCAGCAGATCGAGTCGATCCTGCGGACCGTGCCGGAGGCCGATCGCGTCTTCGTGGTCGCGGGCTCACCAACCGTCTCCCAGGGCATCACCTTCACCCGCATGATCGACTGGAGCCAGCGCGAACGGCGGGTTCCGGACATCATCAAGGAGCTGCAGCCGAAGCTTCTGTCGATCCCTGGCGTGCTGGCCTTCGCGGTCGCGCCGGCTTCGCTGGGTCAGTCGCCGCGCGAGCGTCCGATCAACTTCGTGGTGCTCACCTCCGAGACCCACGACCAGATGCAGAAGGTGATCGGGCCGATGCTGGCCGAGCTCCAGCGCGATCCCCGACTGCAGGGCGTCGACAGCGATCTGAAGCTGAACAAGCCCGAGATCAAGGTGCGCATCGATCGCGACCGCGCCGCCGATGCCGGCATCCCGGTCGAGGCGATCGGCCGCGCTCTCGAATCGTCGCTCGGCGGTCGTCAGGTCACCCGCTTCAAGCGCGAAGGCGAGCAGTACGATGTCATCGTGCAGGTGGATCCCGCCAAGCGAACCACGCCTGGCGACATCTCCAACATCTTCGTGCGGGGTCGCGGCGACACCATGGTCCCGCTGTCGAGCGTGGTCACGGCGAGCGAGACCGTGGCCGCGCGCGAACTCAACCACTTCGCGCAGCGGCGCGCCGTCACGATCACCGCCAACCTGGCGCCGGGCACCTCGCTCGGCGAAGCCATCGATTTCCTCGAGGAATCCGCGCGGCGGCACCTGAAGCCTGGCTACGCGGTCGACTACAACGGCCAGACCCGCGAGTTCAAGCAGTCGTCCTCGGCCCTCCTGGTCACCTTCGTGCTCGCGCTCGGTTTCATCTATCTCGTGCTCGCGGCGCAGTTCGAGAGCTTCGTCGATCCGCTGATCATCCTGCTGACGGTACCGCTCTCGATGACGGGCGCGCTCGCGCTCCTGCAATGGACGGGCGGCACGCTCAACGTCTACAGCCAGATCGGTCTGATCACGCTGGTGGGGCTGATCACGAAGCATGGCATCCTGATCGTCGAGTTCGCCCACCAGCTGCGCGACCAGGGCATGGCCATGCGCGAGGCGGTGATCGAGTCGGCGAGTCTGCGCCTTCGCCCGATCCTGATGACCACCGGCGCCATGGTGCTCGGAGCGGTTCCGCTGGCGCTGGCCACCGGTGCCGGCGCGGAGAGCCGTCGCCAGATCGGCATGGTGATCGTCGGCGGCATGACCCTGGGCACCGTCCTGACGCTCTTCGTCGTGCCGACCGTCTACACCCTGCTGGCCCGCCGTCGCGCGGTGGTGCAGGCGCCGCCGCATGCGCCGGAGGCGGCTGCGACCACGCCCGCCGCCGATCCTTCCCCTGTCTCCGCTCAGACGCCCGCGGCACCGGGCTCGCCCGCGGGGCAGGGCGCGGGCTCCTGACCCGAAATGCGGCAGATCGTCCTCGATACCGAGACCACCGGGCTGACGGTGGATGACGGACACCGCATCATCGAGATCGGCTGCCTCGAGATCGTCAACCGGCGGATCACCGGCAACAACCTGCATTTCTACCTGAATCCCGAGCGCGAGATCGATGCAGGGGCCCAGGCGGTTCATGGCATCTCGCTCGACATGCTTCGCGACAAGCCGCGCTTCGCGGACGTCGCCGCCGATCTGCTCGCGTTCCTCGGCGATGCCGAAGTTCTGATCCACAACGCGGCTTTCGATGTCGGCTTCCTCGAGGCCGAGCTCGCGCGTGCGAGCCTTCCGCGCTTCGCGGGTCGCGGCCGGGTCGTCGACACCCTTGCGCTGGCGCGCGAGCTGCACCCTGGCAAGCGCAATTCGCTCGAT
>JBIIHU010000072.1:0-14483 GCA_044235405.1 Burkholderiaceae bacterium | reverse complement strand
CGCGCGCAGCACGCCCCCGTGGTGCGCATCGAGCCGGGCTTCCAGGCCCTCGGCCCGGGCACGCGTCTGCTGCAGCATCAGGTCGTCACGGGCGGTCGGCCCGGCATTCAGCACGCCGGCGAAGATGCCGAGGTGTCGGCTCGCGCCAACCGCGAGATCGAACAGCAGGTGGTTGCCTCCGCCCGCAGCCGGGACGCGGAAGTCGCCCTCGAAGACATCGCGAACGAACTGCCGATCGAGCGGCGCAGGCGAGGTGCCACCCGCCGCGCGCGCGGCTTCGCGGATCCTCGCCGACCCGAAGTCGAGGTCGTAGCGTTCGAGCTGTCGCAAGGTGGCGTCGAGCAGTCGACGCTGGCCGTCGTTCAGCGGGTGGACCCTTTCGGCGGGCGGCGAATCGCCGACTCGGCCGTGCCACAAACCCCGCTGATCGGGGGTCAGCGGCGGGATGTCGCGTGCGATCGCCATCTCGAGGACAGAACGCGCCTGCGCATTGGTACGCACGGGTGGCGATCCCGGCAGCAGCGAACGACCGAGCTCCACGATACCGCCAGCGATGGCCGACACCGGATCGCCATGGTTGCGCAGCGCGCCCTGCGGGGTGCGCGTGTAGTCGGCCAGCGCGTAGGGATTGGCGCCGGCAAGGTAGTCCTCGCGGTTGTTCGCGCGCGCCACCGCGGCGGAACCCCGGTTCAGGCTGGCCAGACCGGACATCGCCTCGCTGAAGTCGGCCAGCGGGATCCTGCGACCCGACAGGTTCAGCATCAGCTCGCCGCTACGCTGATCCAGGGTCAGCGTGCCACGCCACGCCAGCCCGAACTCGCTGCCCGCCGCACCAGCCAGGCGCATCCCGCGTCCCAGCGCTTCACCCACCGCGGCCACGCGCGGATTGCCGGTATCGGCGAGCCGCTCGGCCGCGCCCGCCAGTGCGGCTGGCGGCCCGAAGAAACCGACGTTGACACTCGCCCCGTGGTCGCTTCGCAGCAGGTTCGTATCCCCGGCACGCATGTTGGCAAACATCACCACGCGACCGGCGTCGCCTGGCACCCCGAGCGCGGACAGCGGCATCGACCAGCCGAGGCCGTCCTCGCGTCGCGTGGCCTGACCGATGCCGTAATGGACCGTCTCCACACGATTGAAGGGCAGGCCGCCCAGCGTCACCTTGTCGTTCTTGTGCGAGATGAAGTGGGTGGCGCTGCCCAGCAGCGGATTGGCCAGCGCGAAATGCCGCTGGCCCGGCAGGTTCGCGGCACCCAGGGTGAAGACGATCGCATCCGGGCTGGCCAGGTGGCCCACGAGGGCCACGGGGTCGCGAAACGGGCCCGACGGCTGGAAGCCCGCGCGCTGTGGCACAGCCTGCGCGAGTAGCGCTGACGGATCGGCGAAGCGCTCGTCCTGGGGGTCCTCGCCGATGCCTCCCCGACGTGGCGCGACATCCGGGGGCGAATCCGCAAGGTCAAGCGAGGGCGGCAGGTGGGGTAGCGCAGCGGCGGCCGCGCCCGAAATCGGTGACATGGATGGCCTCCTGAAGGCACAGGCTCGCCAAGGATCGCCGTCGATGCCTGCCCGCGCTATCTGGGCCGTAGCCTAGCTGGGGTCGACCCCAGCTAGGGCAGGGCCCCGGCTGCGCTGGGGTGAGCCGAGCTCAGGCGAGCTGCGGTAACAGGCGCTTGCGCAACGCCCGGTGCAGGATCTTGCCGGTGGCGGTGCGCGGCATCTCATGGTCGGCGATGAACTCGACGCTGCCCGGGCACTTGTAGCCCGCGAGCCGCTCGCGGCACCACGCGCGAAGCTGCGCGGCATCGGCCTGACGGTCCAGGTGCAGCACCACCACCGCGTGCACCGCCTCGCCCCACTTGTCGTGGGGCACGCCCACCACCGCGACGTCCCTGACCGCGGGATGGGCTCCGAGCACACCCTCGACCTCGGACGGATACACGTTCTCGCCGCCACTGATGATCATGTTGCTCTTGCGATCGACGAGCCAGATGTAGCCGTCGGCGTCGCGCCGGGCCATGTCGCCGACCGAACACCACTCGCCATCGAAGGCCTCGGCGCTGCGCTCCGGATTCTTCCAGTAGCCCTCGAAGACGTAGGCGGTGCGCGAGAAGAGCTCGCCGACCTCGCCATCGGGCACCTCGCGACGATGCTCGTCGAGCAGGCGGATGGGGCCACTGCCCGTCCACTCCCGGCCCACCGAGCCGATGCGTGCGAGCTGCTCGTCGGGACGCAACAGCGTTACCCAGCCGGCTTCGGTCGAGCCGTAGAGCTCGTAGAGCCGACCGTTGGGAAAGCGTTCGAGGATGGCGAGCTTGGTGTCGCGGCGCGCCGGCGCCGAGGAGATGAGCAGCTTGTCGACTCGGCTGACGTCGTGGCGTTGCCAGGTGGCCTCGGGCAAGGCGAGCATCATGATGTAGTGGGTCGGCACCAGCGAGGTGAAGGTGACCTTACCGGCCGCGAGCGTGGCAAGCAGCGCCTCGGGGTCGAAGCTGCGGCGGTCGTCGACGATGCAGGTGGCGCCCAGATGGATGAAGGCCGTGCCGACATAGAGCGAGTTCGCGTGGCACAGCGGCATCACCAGCAGACCCACGTCGTCGCGGGTGAAGCCCATCTCGAGCGCGGTCGCGGTCGCGATCAGCGAACTGCCGCGGTGCAGCCGGATCGCGCCCTTGGGGCGCCCTGTGGTTCCCGAGGTGTACATCAGCGCGCAGGGGTCGCGCTCGCCCACCGGTTCGAAGGCGAAGTCCGGATCCGCCAGCGCGATCAGGTCCTCGTAGGCGCGCCACCCGGCGCGGACCGCTCCGGTCTGCTCACGAGCCACATCGTCCCGAGCGTCCTCGTCGGCCGCCGCGGCCGCGGGCAGTTCGATGAAGCGCCCTGAAGGCAGGCCCAGTTCGTCGCGCAGGCCATCGAGGGCGCCACGGAACTCCGGGCCGGCGATCACCGCGCCCACCTCGGCGTGGCCCAGGATCCAGCCCATCTCCGGAGCCGTCAGCCGGAAGTTGAGGGGCACGACCACCAGGCCCGCGCGCGCCATCGCGACGTAGATCTCCAGCCATTCGACGCGGTTGTAGGCGACCACGCCCACCCGGTCGCCCCTGGCGAGGCCGAGCTCGCGCAGCCCTGCGGCCAGACGCGTGGCACGTTCATGCCACTGCTTCCAGGTCAGCGACCGGCGCGAGTCCCGCGCGCCCAGGCGATTCGGCATGAGGCGGGCGTGCGTCCGGACGGCGTCGGCGAGGGTGGGCAGGTCGGTCATCGGCGAATCTCCGGTCGATCGCGAGCGATCGTGGCTGAACGTATTTACGAACTCTGAATTCAGAGTTCATATATACTACCCCGAATCTGCCCCGATCCCGCAACCCCGCCAGCCATCCAAGCGCCGGCCCCACCCCCGAGGACACCCCATGGCGCCTCCGCCCATCACCGACAACTGCGGCGCAGCGATCGTTGCCCGCTTCCTGAAGCAGCGTGGCGTGCGCCGGGTCTACGGACTGTGCGGCGGGCACGTGATGCCGATCTGGATGCGACTGGACGCCGAGGGGATCCGCATCGTCGACGTGCGCGACGAGCGCGCCGCGGTCTACATGGCGCACGCCGACGCGCAGCTCGGCGGCGGCCTCGGCGTGGCCCTGGTCACCGCCGGCCCCGGCGTCACCAACGCGATGACCGGCATCGCCAACGCGCATGTCGCGCGCGCGGCGGTCATGGTCCTCTCGGGACTGCCGCCCACCGCCCAGGAAAACCGCGGCGCCCTGCAGGACATCGTGCACACCGACCTCGTGCGCGGCATCACACGCTACGCGCGCACCGTGCGTCATCCGGCGCTGATCCCGCAGGAGCTCGCCGAGGCGGCCGCCCGCGCCCTCGGCGAGGGCGGCGAGAGCGGCCCGGTCTACCTCGACTTCCCGGTCGACACGCTGCGTGCCGACGTGCCGCGCGCGGTGCAGCTTCCCGAGCTCTTCGAGGACCGGGCCGCAACGCCGGCCGCCGCCCATCCGGCGCAGGTGCGTGCCGCCGTCGAGATGCTCTGGTCGGCGCGCCGCCCGCTGGTGATCTCCGGTCGTGGCGCCCAGGGCGCTGGAGCCGCCCTCAGCGAGCTGCTGTCGCGGCTGCACGCGGCCTACCTCGACACCGGGGAGAGCCGCGGGCTGGTCGCCGACGATCACCCCAGCGTGGTCGCGGCGATGCGCGGCACGGTGATGGGTCAGGCCGATGTGGTGCTCACGGTCGGGCGACGGCTTGACTTCCAGCTCGCCTACGGCTCGCCCGCGGTCTTCGGAGATGCGCGTTTCCTGCGCATCGCCGACTGCGCGGCCGAGCTGCGCGACAACCGCCGCGGCACGCTGGGCCTGTTCGGCGACCCGGCGCTCACGCTGCGGGCGATCCTCGACGCCGCACCCACGGCGCAGCCGGCGACCGATCGCGCCTGGGTGCAAGGCCTGCGGTCCCAGCACCTCGCGCGCTCCGACAAGCTCGCCGCCGGCATGCGACAGGCGGCCGCGGGATCCGACGGCCTGATGCATCCCAACCGGGTGCTCGCCGCGCTGCGCGAGGCGCTGCCCGCCGACGCCATCGTGGTCGCCGACGGCGGGGACTTCCTCAGCTTCGCCCGCGTCGGCCTGCCCGCCACCACCTACCTGGACCCCGGGTCGCTGGGCTGCATCGGCGTGGGCACGGCCTTCGGCATCGCGGCGCGGCTCGCGCAGCCCGAGCGCACGGTGGTGGTGGCCACCGGTGACGGCGCATTCGGCTTCAACGCGATGGAGATCGACACCGCGGTGCGCCACCGCGTGCCCATCCTTGTCGTGGTGGCCAACAACGGGGCGTGGGCGATCGAGGTGCGCGACCAGCAGGAGACCCACGGCAAGGTGGTGGGCACGCACCTGCAGTTCGCCGACCATGCCGCGATGGCGCGCGCCTTCGGTCTGCATGCCGAGCAGGTTCGCGAACCCGAGGCGCTGCCGGCCGCCATCGCGCGCGCGCTGCAGGCGCTCGCCCAGGGGCGCCCTGCCCTGCTCGACGTGCTGGTGACCCCCGAGGCGGCCTCATCCGATGCAAAATCCGGTCTGGCATGGGTCCCCGACCTGCAGCCCCTGGCCGCCTGGGACGATGCCGAGCGCCGGTGGCGGGCGGCTGCCGCCTGAACGCGGGTCGCCGGGCCCGCGCCATCCCGGGCGCATGCCAACCGACCCCATCCGGATGTCCGATCTCCCATGAAGGCCCTGCCGCTCCAGCCCACGCTCGTCGAACAGGTTCGATCGGCCATCCTCTCGGAAGTTGCCGCCGGCAAGCTGCCGGCCGGCGCTCGCATCATCCAGGAACAGATCGCGCAGGAACTCGGCGTGTCGCGCCAGCCCGTGCAGCAGGCGCTCATCCTGCTGCGCAAGGAAGGCGTGCTGCAGGACGCCCCGGGCCGCGGCCTGCAGGTCGCGCCCATGGATCTCGAGCATGTACGGCACATGTACGACGTGCGCGCGGTGATCGAGGGTCTGGCCTTCCGCAAGGCCGCCGAGCACGGCGCGGCCCAGGCCCGGGAGCGGGGCAGCGCGCTGATCCGCGCGGGGCGCAAGGCGGCGGCCAGCGGCTCGGTCGGGGCCATGATCGCTGCCGACATGGCCTTCCACCACTTCATCTACGGGCTGTCGGGCAACCCGCTGGTCGTACCCGCGCTCGAGACCCACTGGACCCAGGCACAGCGCGTGATGGGCGAGGTGCTGATGCGCGAGGACAAGCCGCGCGACATCTGGGACCAGCACGCCGCGCTACTCGAGGCGGTGGCTGGCGGCAAGGGCGCGCAGGCCGAGCGTCTTGCCCGGCAGCACATCACCGAGGCGGCCGACTTCATGATCGAGCGGCTGCGCGCGGAAGGTCGCTGAACCGGCGCGGCGGGTGCCGCTGCCCAGGGCACACCGGACACGCCGAGTCAGCTTCGAAGGAACGCCAGCGTTTCCGAGATCACCTGCACGAAAGCCGGCTCGTGTTCGAGAGGCAGATGGTTGGCGCTCTCGATCGGCAGGAAACGGGCCCCCGGGATGCCCGCAGCCATCCGGCGACCAACCTCGAAGGGGATGCGCGCATCCCCGCGCGAGTGCATGACCAGCGTGGGCGTGTCGACGCGTGGCAGAAGTTCCGTCACGTCGATGTCGGCGACCGTGTTCATGTAGCGCACCGCGTTCGCCGGGGTGGCGGCGCGTCGCTGCAGTTCGTTGAACCAGTCCTGCTGCAGGCGGCTCGAGTCGGGAATGAACTGGGAGGTGAAGAGCTGACGGAAGGCCGGATTGTTCTTGCCCCAGCCGGTACGGGTCAGCGTGGCCATCGCCGCAAAGGCGTCCTTCTCGTCCTGGGTGGGCGAGCGCCGGTTGAAACCCCTCGCGAACCCGCCATAGAGCACCAGATGGCTGACGCGCCGCGGCTGGCGCACCGCGCAGGCGATCGACACCGCGCAGGCCTGCGACTGGCCGAGCAGCGCGAAGCGCTCGAGGCCCGCCGCATCGACGACCGCTTCGAGGTCGCCAACCCATTGCTCGAAACCGATGTCGTCGACGTTCCAGTCCGACAGGCCGTTGCCGCGCGCGTCGTAGCGAATCAGCGTGTGGTGGGCCGCGAGCGCATCGATGATGCGTCGGGACCACGAGCCAGCCTCGAGCTCGAACTCGAGGTGCGTCATCCACCGGCCTACCAGCACCAGCGGCGGGCCGCTGCCCATGGCCGACCACGCGAGCTGCGTGCCGTCCCGGGCGCTGCAGAACCGAACCTGCTGCGGCGCCGAGCCGCCTGCACCGGCAACCTGCCCGGCATCGGCGGATTCGATCTCGAAGAGCCGAAAGGCGTGCACCGGCACGACGATGTTGCGCACAGCCTGCGGCCCCAGATCCTCCGCGCGCGTCACGACGCGGCTGCCGATCGCCCCGCGCACCGCCGCCGACACCACGATGCCACCGGGCGCAGCCAGCGTCTGCAGCCGGGCAGCCACGTTGACGCCGTCGCCATAGACGCTGCCATCGGCCTTCTCGATCACGTCGCCGAGGTGCACGCCGATGCGAAACGGCAGGCGGGCGCGCGCGTCCTGGTCGCGCGCGGCGGACTCGAGCTCGCGCTGGACGGCGAATGCACAGGCCACCGCCGCGGTGGCGGTCTCGAAGACCGCGAGCACGGAATCGCCCGCCATGTCGACCACGCGCCCCCTCGCCTCCCCGATAAGCCGCCGGAAGATCGCCCGGGCCGCGTCGAGCGCGATGACGGTCGCCCGCTCGTCGCGGCCCATCAGGCTCGAATAGCCCGCGGCGTCGGCCGCGAGGATCACAAGCAGGCGTTCGCTGAGATCGGCACCGGTCACGCGTTCGCTCCTCGGCATCATCAGGCTCCATGATGCCAGCGGCGCGCCCTGACATCGGCCACGACCCGAGGCAGCCTGCGCCGGTCACCGAAGACCGGGCGAAGGTTCGTCTCGAGCGACGAAGTCCGGAGAGCGTCAACCGGCGCGCAGCCGCGATACCATGGCGAGCCCGGTACGACATGCCGCGGCCACGGAGGCAACCCCCGCCATGCCGCTGCAATCCGTCCTCGATCGCGTCGCGCGCCTGCTCAGCATTGTCGGCGGCCTCATCATGGTCGCCCTGATGCTGATGACCTGCTACAGCGTCACCGGCCGCAACTTCTTCGGCAGCGCCCTGATCGGCGACTTCGAGCTGACCGGCATCGGCTGCGGGGCGGCGATGGCCTGCTTCATGCCGCTTTGCCAGTTGCGGCGCGGCAACATCATCGTCGACTTCTTCACGAGCGGACGAAGCGCGCGCTTCAATCACCGGCTCGATCGCTTCGGCGACCTGCTGATGGCGGCGATCTTCACGCTGCTCGCCTGGCGCTGCGGTTGGGCCGCGCTCAGCGCCAAGGCCAACATGGGCGCCTCGATGCTGCTCGGCTTTCCCGACTGGATCGTGCTGACCAGCATGAGCATCCCCTTCGCGGTGACCGCGCTGATCGCGGGCATGCAGGCGGTGGCGCGCTTCGCGCCTGGCGCGGAGCAAAGCGCGTGAGCCCGATCCAGCTGGCGCTGCTGATCTTCGGCCTGATGCTGCTGCTGATGGTCGTTCGCGTGCCGATCGCCGGCGCGATGTTCGTCGCCGGGACGATCGGCTTCGTGCTGCAGTCCGGCGTGTCGCCCTACATCAACTTCCTCAACAACCTCGCGTTCGCGCGGCTCGCCAACTACGACCTGTCGGTGATCCCGCTGTTCATCCTGATGGGGCACTTCGCCACTCAGGGCGGCATCAGCAAGGCGCTGTTCCGCTTCGCGGCCGCGCTGATGGGCCGATTCAAGGGCGGGCTGGCGATGAGCGCGGTGCTGGCCTGCGCCGGATTCGGCGCGATCTGCGGTTCCTCGGTGGCCACCGCGGCCACGATCACCGGCGTGGCGCTGCCCGAGATGAAGCGCCACGGCTACTCCGGCCGGCTCTCCACCGGCACGCTGGCGGCCGGCGGCACGCTGGGCATCCTGATCCCGCCCTCGGTGCCGCTGGTGATCTACGCGATCCTCACCGAGCAGAACATCGCCAAGATGTTCGCGGCGGCGATGCTGCCGGGTGTCATCGCGATGCTCGGCTACATGATCGCGATCGCCCTCTACGTGCGGCTCGTGCCCGGTCACGCACCCGAGCAGGAGGAGGTCGAGCGCCTGAGCTTCGAGTCCCTCAAGGGCGTCCTGCCGATCGCGGCGATCTTCATCGTGGTCTTCGGCGGCATCTACGCCGGCTTGTTCACGCCCACCGAGGGCGCGGGCGTGGGTGCCACCGCCACGCTGGTCGCGGCCCTTCTCAGGGGAGAGCTCGGCTGGCGGCGGTTCCTCGAATGCTTTCACGCCACCGCGCTCAGCTCGGCGATGATCTTCATGATCTTCATGGGTGCCGATGTGATGAACGCCGCACTGGCGCGCACCCAGGTACCCAATCAGCTGGCCGAACTGGTGGTGGCGATGGACCTCGCCCCGCTGATGGTGGTGGGGGCCATCCTGCTGCTGTACGTAGTGCTGGGCGCGGTCATGGACGAGCTGTCGATGCTGCTGCTGACCATCCCGATCTTCTTCCCGATCCTGATGAAGCTCGACTTCGGGATGACCCCGGAGCACACGGCGATCTGGTTCGGCATCATGGTGCTGATGACCGTCGGATTCGGGATGCTCGCCCCCCCGGTGGGCCTGAACGTTTATGTCGTGAACGGCATGGCCAAGGATGTACCGCTCGCCGAAAGCTACCGGGGCATCCTGCCCTTCCTGATAAGCGACACGCTGCGCACGCTGCTGCTGCTGTTCTTTCCCGGCATCTGCCTTTACCTGATCCGGTTTCTCGCCTGATCGGCGAAGCACTCGCCGACCCGGCGAAGCGCTTCGCGACCACGCTCGGTCCAGTCTCGAGGCCAGCGATTCGCCGGCCGCGTCTCGAAGTCGGTCGAAGGCTCAGTCGAAGGTGTAGACCGCCATGCTGCCCGAGACCTCGTAGCCCACGATCAGAAGCGCCTTGCCGTTCGGGCTTCTGTCGGCCGGCACGAACTTCATGCCCTCGGGGCTGATGTCGCCCTCGGCGAGCGTGGCGGTGTTCCGGACGTACTGCACGAAACGCGGCCTAGCCGGGTTGGAAAGGTTGTAGACGAGGATTCCGCTCGAACGCTCGAGACCGACGAAGGCATAGGTCTGGCCCCTGACCCTGCCGATCACCACGCTCTCCGGCTCCGGACCCTTGTTGTCCAGACGTCCGAGCATCTGGTCGGCCTGCAGCAGGCTCAGTCGATTCGTGGCGTCGTCGTTCGCGTCGTTGTAGACGATTCGCTCGATATCGGCGCCGGAATCGAAGACCATGCTGCCGCTGCCCGCTTCGATCACCGAAAAGGATCGACCCCCGAGGATGTAGAGCCGATCGTAGTCCGCATCGCCATCGGTATCACCGAAGTTCAGCCCCGTGCCGTCGGAGCGCCGCGCCGTCTTGGCCATCGCGGTCAGCCGCCCGAGCTCCGCGTTGGCCTTCAGCGCGGCGCCATTCGGGAAAGCGGTGGCATCGAGCGCAAGGCTCGAAATCCGCGCCGTCTCGTCCGGATTCAGGAAGTCGTCGCGGTCATCGCCTTCGTTGGCGGTGACGAGGTAGGTCTTGCCCTCGTGACTGAAGGCGGCGATACCGTCGGGCATGTAGACCCCGTACAGACCGGGATAGGTCTTCAGCACGGGCGGTCGCGTGGGGAGGGTGGTCGTACCGTCCACATACCGGTCCGACGGCGCGATTCGATTCCTGTCCAGCCCGTGGTCCTTGTAGCCCATCGCGATGATGCGACTGATGCGCCTGCCGACCAGATCGACGACCGCGATCGCATTGTTCTCCTGCAGGGTCACGTAGGCGGTCGTGCTGTCCTCGGAAATCGTCACGTACTCCGGCTCGAGATCCTGGGCCACCGTCGCTCCGGGCCGACCGATGCGCACATCGACGGGCAACTCGGCATGACGGGCGCCGCCGACGTTGAACTCCCGGAAATTCAGCATGATCGCCTCGGCGACCACCGGCGCACCGTTGGCGATCGGGATGATGGAGATCGTGCCTTCGGGATCGACCGAGGACACCGGGTTGAAATTCAGCGGCAGTTCGCCTTCGTTGGCCACCACCAGGAAGCGTCCGTCCGGAGAGAACGCCACGCCATCGGGCAGCGAACCGACCTCGACCGACGCGATGAAGGTCGCGGCTCCGAGATTGTCGAGCCGGTAGAACGCCACTCGCCCGTTATCAGTCTTGACGCTCGCCTGCACCGCGATAGCCAGCAGGTTTCCGCTGATATCCAGGCTCTGGACGCCACCGGCGGCAAAACCGTCCCGGGCCAGGAGGTCGGCGCCCACGTCGGTGGTCGCGCCAGCGGGCAGATTCTGCGCGGTCAGCGGCCCGGCCAGCGCAGTCGCCGGCAGGCCGGCGAGGCTGATGCGCCGGAATGATGCCTTCTGGGTGGTGGTATCGACCGTGATGAAGGCCGACTTGCTCTCCGTATGGAAGGCGACGATCTCGGCCACCAGGCGGTCACCCGCCGTGCTGGACGCGTAGGGCGCAGCGAAGGGCGCGTACCGGCCGACCAGCGTCAGACGAGGCTGGTTGCCGATCGCGTCGTAGGTCTTGCGGAAATGCCTGCGGGCATCGTCCTGCCCCTTGAGGCTGACGCCTGACGCCAGCCTCCCGGACAGATCCGCATCCGAGGCCTCCGCCCATTTCGTCGGCGCCACGGCACCCGCGGCGAGTCGGGCGAGATCGATCTGCAGGCCGTTGTCCGGGTTGCCGTCACGATCGAGCGACTGCAGCAGCCGCGCAATCGCGAGCGCAGCCGGGTCGTCGGGAGACGAGCCACCGACGAGGTCGAGCGGTGTCAGCACGGATTGCGCCTGCACGCTCGGCAGCGCGAGCCCCGACAGGCGGAAGCTGATCTGGTCGCCGGCGAGGTACCGGAACCGGCCCTCGGCGTCCGTCGTGCCGATCAGGCCCGATGAGGTGCTGTAGCTGACCCCCTCGACGGCCGAATCGAGCAATACACCGGTCTGGGCGTTGTCGCCCGAGGAACAGGCCTGGAAGAGGCCGGCGACGGCGACGGCAAGTACCGTGAGGCGAAGAGTGCGCATGAGGATGACTCGGAGGTTGAACGGGAAGTTTGTGGCGGTTGGATGACAAGGAGACTTCGTTTTCATGACATGTCGATGACACAACCCGCGACGGGCGGGCTCACGCCCTGAGCCCGAAGCCTGCCAGAGTTCCCGACGGGGCAGCTTCGACGCCCCGATGCCTCCCCGCATCTGCGCCCGCGCAACCCCCAGCCTGACGCCGCCTGCCACCCACCGATGATCGACGTCGATGCCACGATGGAAGCGCTGCAGTCGCTGCAGGAGGGGATCGATCTGCGCGTCGCGTCGGCGGTCTGCGAGGTCAATCCGCTGCTGCCAGGCTTCGCGGCCTCGATGAAGAGGATTCTTCACACGCGCGCCGAGTCCCTCTGGATCGAGGTGCAGCGGGTTTTCACGGGTGCGCCCCCGGCAGACGCCCTGCGCCAGGCATGGTCGAGCTGCCCGGTTGCGGGAACCTGGACAGGCCTGCTGTTCAGTGCAGCCTCGCGTGGATCCCCCGAGCTGCAGGTCGAAGCTCACCGCCTTCGGGAGCTGATGAATGCGCGCCGGCCGACACGATGGGCACGCGCGCAGATGTACGTGGCCGAGCCCCTGTCGGCATTCGGGCTCTGGCTG
This sequence comes from Burkholderiaceae bacterium, assembly GCA_044235405.1. Taxonomy (GTDB): domain Bacteria; phylum Pseudomonadota; class Gammaproteobacteria; order Burkholderiales; family Burkholderiaceae_E; genus Quisquiliibacterium. The sequence goes on along the minus strand of JBIIHU010000072.1, from coordinate 2,233 downwards.
CTGGCCGATGAACCTGCGCAAGCGCTCCCCGTGCCCGACCTCGGCAGCATCACCGGCTTGCGCGACAGCGCTCGCCTTCGCTTCCATCTCGCGCATGCCGTAGCCGCGGGCGAATCGCTGGCATCGGTCTTCCGGCGCACGGCTTTTCAGCCGGGACCGTCCGATGGGTCGCGCAGAGCGGAGTTCCTGCGCGCGCTCCGGGCCATGCAGGCAACGCGCCGCGGCCGGCTGCGCCTTGCCGAGGCCGACATCGCCATCTTCGGACCACGCGAGCTGCACCTGCTGCGCGGATTGCAGGCGCACTGGCCCGCGTTCGTCGCCGCCAGCCTGCACGGCAACCCCTACCCCGCCGGTGCGCTGAATGCCCTGTGCGATCGAAGCGTCGGGATCTCGCTGCGCGTACGCGCGCTTGGCGCTGCCTTGAGGCGCCGGGATTTCAGCATCATCGAGAACCAGCTCGACGCACTGCCCAGAGCCCGCGTGGTCGACAGCGTCGCGCGAGCAACCCTCGAGGGGATGCGCCTGGACGAAGCCGACGACGAGCGTCACCCCACCCCCTCGTCCAGTTGCGGGCCCTGGCGCCCGCTCGCCCCATCGGCCGCAAGGCGCATCGAGGCATGGCGCGGCCGCCCACTACCTGCGATCTGGACGATGAGCGCCGAGCAGGTGGGCGCAGCACTGACACGGGGCGAATTGCGTGAAGCCGACGGCAGGCTGGCCATGACCCGCCAGGATTTCCACGCGATCCGCCGCGAATGGACCCCAGCCCGTCAGCTTGCCCTCATCCGCTGCGGCCTGGGCGTGCTGGTCGATCCGCAGGCGCCGGTGTGGCGGACATTGTCGCTGCCGGAACTCGCCCGGCTGGACCGATGCCGGGGCGAGGCGGTGCAGCCCGTGCTTGCCGCGCGGCTGCAGGCCATGCCTGATGCGCGCCCCTGGCTGCGCCTGATGGCGCAGGGCGATGCCGCGGGCCTGCGGGATACGGCCGTGCGCGCCCTGTCGAGCGGGCGCGCGATCGGCTCGCCGATCGACCACTGGGAACGATTCGTCGCAAGCGCCGTCGGCACCCCGGAATGGGAGGCGGTACGCGGCGAGGCGATCCAGGGCACGCGCCCGATCCGGCAGGTGCTCGACATGCTGCGCGCGCAGATCGTCCCGGTCGATGCGCCGGCGCTGCGCCTTGCGGTCGCACGCGCACTGCACGACCCTGCCATCAGCCGACGATCCAAGACGAAGCAGTGTCTGGCGTGGCTCGAGCGCGACCCCCTGGCGCTGCCGGTTCTGGCCATGCACGCGCCGCAGCGCCTGCTGATGCGTATCGCCGTCGAGCGCCGAGCGTCCGCGGCGACCCTCGAGACGCTGCAGGAGCTTGCGCCGGCTGCGGTGCAGCGTGCCGTCCAGCGGGCACGGCGACGGCGCACGTCCGAGGGAACCTGAAGCCGTGCCGCCTGACGCCGACGCTGCCGCCGTGGAGCTATCCCTGATGGGCGCCTACGCGGGCGCCCGCATCACGGGCCGCGCCGAGCTCGTCGAAGCCATCCGCGCGGCGGGCGAGCGCGCAGCCGCACCCGGGTTTCTCACGCAGGCCCGCTCGCGGATGCCCGACGCGATGCTGCCTTTCGAGCGCGACGAACTCGATCTCGCCTACGCCGCTGCGATGACCCGATCGACGCGCCCGGCCCTGCTGCGCGGTCTGCATACCTGGGTCGAGGCGGGCTGCTTCCTGTTCACGACCGCAAGCAGAGACGGGATCGCCGTGCGCTACATCGACCGCAGCGATGGCGAGCGCCTGCCCTCCGAGGTCCTCCTCGATCCGATGCGCTGCGCAAGGCTGATTGCAGGCATCGGCGCGCTACCCCGGGTGATGGCGACGCTGCGCTTCACAGCGGTCCCGAACCGCGGTTTCGAGGTGGCGCTCGTGCCCGAGCTGTCAGCTCTGAACCGGCCGCGGGGGCATGCGACCCCGCGCTCGACCTGCACGGTGTCGGTCGTCACGCGCTCGCGGGTCGTCGCCCTGGGATCGCTCGAGTTTCAGCTGGACGGCGGGCTGCTTGCTCCCGTTGCATGCCCGGTCGAAAGGCTGATGGAGCTGCACGCGGCAGCCCTCGACGATGCCTGGCTGCTGATCGATCACCCCGCGCTTCGCGTGCTCGGCCCGATCCCCGATCCCGGCGAAGAAGGCCGCTCGGTACCTGCCCGTGTCGAGCCGATCGCGGCACTCGCGTCATCGCTC
>JBIIHU010000071.1:0-14642 GCA_044235405.1 Burkholderiaceae bacterium | reverse complement strand
AACGAGCATCCGAAAGTGATCAACGGCTTCTCCGACCTGTTCGTGGAGCTTCTCGGCGAGGCCCGCGGCCGCGGCGCGCGCTCGGCGGTCGGCATGGGCTCGCTGCCCAACCAGATCGCCGTCGAAGTCGAGATGGTCCTGCAGATCAGGCCCTGAGCTTCCGGGCGGGACCGGCCGCGCCACCATGCAGCGCTTCACCCTCCCCCTCGCGGGCGGCCATCTCGCCGGGCTGAACTTCGGACCGGCGCAGGGCCCGATCGATCTCGTCTTCCTGCACGCCACCGGCTTCAACGCGCTGACCTACCGCACGCTGCTCGAGCCGCTGGCGCCCGACTGGCGGGTGGTGGCGCTCGATCTGCGCGGCCACGGCCTGAGTACCCTGCCCGCGCATCCCGCGCGCCTCACCCACTGGCACGGCTACGCCCGCGACGTGATCCAGGCGATCGGGCAGCTTGCCCCCGAGGGCCCGGCGCCGCGGCTGATCGCCGGGCACTCGATGGGCGGCACGGTGGCCCTGCTCGCGCTGGCGCGCAAGCCCGATCTCGCCGGCGCGCTGCTGCTGATCGATCCGGCGATGGTGCCGGGGGCCTGGCGACGGTGGCTGCTGCTGCCCTTCGCGCCGCGGCTGCTGCGGCGCCGGCTGCCGATCGCGCGCGCCGCGGGGCGACGTCGTGCCGACTTCGAAAGCGCCGAGCAGGCACTTGCGAGCTATCGCGGACGCGGCGCCTTCAAGACCTGGCAGCCGGGCTTTCTCGACGACTACGTGGCCGACGGCTTCGGCCCGGCGCCCGGCGGCGGGGTGCGGCTGCGCTGCGCGCCCGCCTGGGAGGCGGCGACCTTCGCCGGCCACCGGCACGACACCGCCGCGGCACTGCGCGCGCTGCGCGCGCCGGCGCTGCTGCTTGCGGCCGGCCACCACTCCACGGTGGGCGCGATGCTGCCCACCATCCGCGCCTGCGCGCCGGCGATGACGATCGAGACGCTGGCCGATTGCAGCCACTTCATCCCGATGGAGGTGCCGGAGCTGGTGCGGGATCGGATGCGGGGTCTGCGAAAGGGTTCATGACGCGCACACCGGTGCCGGCGAAATCACGCGTGTTGCGCGTGACCACGACGAGGTCGTGGATCAGGGCGGTGGCGGCGATCTGCTTGTCGATCGGATGATCGGGATGGGGGACGCACAGCCGCCCCCAGACCTGCGCGACATCGGCATCGATATCGAGCACATGGTCGGCATACTGGTCGAGCAACTGGTCCAGCCATGCCTCGAGCCGGCCCGCCTGCTCGGCGTCGCCACGGCGCCGGATGCGCTCGACGCCGCGCCGCAGTTCGCCCACCGTGATCGCCGACAGATAGAGCGCGTCGCCGTCGCGCGCCGCCCGCTCGAAAAACCCGGTCACGCCGGGATCCGCCCGAACCCGCTTGCGGGCCTCGCTGATGACGTTGGTGTCAACGAGAAACACGCGAGGCGCCCTTGCGCGATGCGGCCTCTTCGCCGGCCGGCCGGATGCGCTCGAAATCCTCGTCGCGGCCCACATCGGGCATCTCGGCCAGCACCTCGGCGAGGCTGCGCTTGCGCGGACGCGACAGCGCCTCGACGAGGATCGCGCGGTGCTCGGCCTCCGCGCTGTGACCATGCTCGCCGGCTCGCTTCTTGAGCGCTCGAAGCAGCACCTCGTCGACACCACGCACGAGCAGATTGGGCATGTCGAACCCCTGGTTGCTATCATCAATAGCATACCGCGCCCGACCTGCCCTGACCATCGTCCGATCGGCCGAGCTCCGGTCGTTTTGCCGCATACTCGCGGCCCCGCGTCCGCCGCGTCGCATCGCATCGCATCGCACCGCAGCCCGAAGACTCCCATGTGGTTCCGCAACCTGCTCGTCTACACGCTGCCCGGCCTGGCCGATCTCGACCCCGACACGCTCGCCACCGGGCTCGCGACGCAGGCCTTCGTGCCCGGCGGCGGCCTGGATGCGACCAGCACCGGCTGGGCGCCACCGCTCGAGACCGAGGCTTCGCTGGTCTGGACGGTGGGGCGGCAGATGCTGATCAGCCTGCGCCAGGAGCGCAAGCTGCTGCCGGCGCAGGTGATCGCCCGGGTGGTGCGCGAGCGCGCGCAGCGCATCGAGGAGACCGAGGGCTTCAAGCCCGGCCGCAAGCGCATGAAGGAACTGAAGGACGAGGTGCGCGACGAGCTGCTGCCGCGCGCCTTCACGCTGTCGTCCGACACGCGGGTGTGGCTCGATCCGGTCGCCGGCCGTCTCGCGATCGACACGGTGTCGCAGGCGCGCGCCGACGAGACGATCGGCCTGCTGATCAAGGCCGTCGAGGGCATCGCCCCGCGCCCCCTGAAGACCGCCGCCTCGCCGGCCGGCGAGATGACGGCCTGGCTCGCCACCGGGCAGCCGCCCGGCGGCTTCACGATCGACCAGGACGCCGAGCTGCGCGCCCGCGACGGCAAGGCCACGGTGCGCTTCGCCAACCAGTCGCTCGATCGCGAGGACATCGCGCGCCACACCGGCGCCGGCAAGCAGTGCACGAAGCTCGCCCTCACCTGGGCGGGCCGCGTGGCCTTCGTGCTGACCGACCGCCTCGAGATCCGCCGCATCCGGCCGCAGGACGTGCTGCGCGAGGAGGCCGGGTCGCCCGAGGGCGACGCCGCCGAGCGGCTGGCGGCCGACATGACGCTGATGACCGGCGAGCTGGGACGCCTGATCGACGACGTCATCGAAGCCCTCGGGGGCCCGCTGCCGAGCTGAACGCTGCGTCGCGGCCCGGCATCGATGGCGACGCGCGCTGTGGTCCGGCGCAGGCCGCGGCAAGCCCGGCCGCGGCGGTATAGTCGCAGTCGCCCTTTCTCCAGGAGACTGCCTTGAGCCACGTCGTCGCAGCCCAGCCGCCGGTCGAGATTCCCGTCGCCGGCACCTCCGACACCTTCCCGGTTCGCCGGATCTACTGCGTCGGCCGCAACTACGTCGAGCACGCCAAGGAGATGGGCTTCACCGGCCGCGAGCCGCCCTTCTTCTTCATGAAGCCCGCCGACGCGCTGGTGATCGTGCCCGAAGGCAGCACCGGCACGATGCCCTATCCATCGCGCACCGCCGACCTGCATCACGAGATCGAGCTGGTGGCGGCCATCGGCAAGGGCGGCCGCGACATCCCGGCCGCGCGCGCCCACGAACATGTCTGGGGCTACGCGGTGGGGCTGGACATGACCCGCCGCGACCTGCAGGGCGAGGCCAAGAAGCTCGGCCGCCCGTGGGAAGTGGGCAAGGCCTTCGACCATTCCGCGCCGATCGGCCCGCTGCGCCCGGCGAGCGCCACCGGCCACTACACGAAGGGCGCGATCTCGCTCGAGGTCAACGCCGCGAAGCGCCAGGCCAGCGACGTGTCGCTGCTGATCTGGAACATCGCCGAGACCATCGAGCACCTGTCCTCGCTTTTCGAGCTCGCCCCCGGCGACCTGATCTTCACCGGCACCCCGGAAGGCGTGGCTGCGGTCTCGCGCGGCGACCTGCTGGTCGGTCGTGTCGAGGGTCTGCCCGAGCTTCGGGTGCGCATCGGCTGAGCAGGATCGCCCCCATGTTCCACCCCTGCCATCACGCCGCCCGCTTTCCCGACAAACCCGCCTACCGGATGGCGGGCTCGGGCGAGGTCGTCACCTACGGCCAGCTCGAGGAGCGCAGCAACCGCTTCGCGCAGCTGCTGCGCGCGCGCGGCGTGCGGGCCGGCGACCACATCGCGGTGATGCTCGAGAACCATCCGCGCTTCTTCGAGATCCTGTGGGGCGCGCAGCGCGCCGGCATCATCTACACCGCGATCAGCTCGCGCCTCACCGCCGATGAGGCGGCCTACATCGTCAACGACTGCGCCGCGAAGCTGGTGGTGTCCTCGGCGGCGCTCGCGGGCGTGGCCACGGCGCTGCCGGCGAGCTGCGCGGGGGTGCACACCTGGCTGATGCTGGGCGCGGCGCCCGAGGGCTGGCTCGACTTCGCCGCCACGCTGGCCGCGCAGCCGGCAACCCGCATCGCCGACGAGACCGCGGGCACCGACATGCTCTACTCGTCGGGCACGACCGGCCGGCCCAAGGGCGTATCGGTCGCGCCCGAGTTCCCCGGGATCGACCAGCCGGGCCCGGGCATCGAGCTGATGCGCCGGGTCTATGGCGTCGACGAGAACACGGTGTACCTGTCGCCCGCGCCGCTTTATCACGCCGCGCCGCTGCGCTTCAACATGTCGGTGATGCGACTGGGCGGCACCTGCGTGCTGATGGAGCACTTCGACGCCGAGGAGTACCTGCGCCTCGTGCAGGCGCACCGCATCACGCACAGTCAGCTCGTGCCCACGATGTTCGTGCGCATGCTCAAGCTGCCCGAGGCGGTGCGCCGCGCCTACGACGTCTCGACGCTGAAGGTCGCGATCCACGCCGCCGCGCCCTGCCCGGTGCCGGTCAAGGAGCAGATGATCGACTGGTGGGGCCCGGTGCTGATGGAGTACTACGCCGGCACCGAAGGCAACGGCGTGACGATGATCGACTCGCACCAGTGGCTCGCCCACAAGGGCTCGGTCGGCCGCGCCGTCATCGGCGAGATCCGCATCTGCGACGACGAGGGCAACGAGCTGCCGGTGGGCGAGGAAGGCACGGTCTACTTCGCCAACGGCAAGCCCTTCGCCTACCACAACGACGACGCCAAGACCGCCGCCTCGCGCAACGCCCGAGGCTGGACCACGCTGGGCGACGTCGGGCGCCTGGATGCCGAGGGCTACCTCTACCTCACCGACCGCAAGGCCTTCATGATCATCTCGGGCGGGGTCAACATCTACCCGCAGGAAGCCGAGAACGTGCTGGTCACGCACCCGGAGGTGGTCGACGTCGCGGTCTTCGGCGTGCCCGACGAGGAGTTCGGCGAGCAGGTCAAGGCGGTCGTGCAGCCACGCGACATGGCCCGCGCGGGCCCCGCGCTGGAGGCCGAGCTGATCGCCTGGTGTCGCGAGCGGCTGGCCCACATCAAGTGCCCGCGCAGCATCGACTTCGACGCCGAGCTGCCGCGCCACCCCACCGGCAAGCTCTACAAGCGGCTGCTGCGCGAGCGCTACTGGCAAGGACGCAGCACGCGCATCGCCTGACCGGGCGCGCGGTAGCCCCTTGCGGCGCCCGGCTAGGCCGGGCGCGTTGCCGCCGGGCGCATCAGCGCCTTGCGCACGGCCTCCGAGAAGGCATGGGCGATCGCCGGCAGCTGGCGTCCGGCGAGGTGGGCCAGAACCAGGTCGCCTCGCGGAAAGCCGGCGTCGTCCACCACCCGCGCGGTGAGTTCGGGACGGCCGCTCAGCGCGCCGATGGCGATCTGGAAGCTGATGGTTTCCCGATCGTCGAGGCAGCTGCGCAGGAACTCGAAGCTGTTGCTCTCGATGACCGGCCGCAAGCGCACCGAACTGCGCGCGAGAAAACGCTCGAGCATCTGCCGCCCGCCGGTGTCGCGGTCGGGCAGGGCTAGGGGCCACTCGGCGCATTCACGAAGCCGCACGCCGCCACGGCCGGCGCGCGCCAGCGGATGCTCGGCATGCATGATCGCGTACAGCCGCTGCTCGAGCAGGATCTGGTGCTCGACGCCAGCCTGCGGCGGCAGATTGAAGACCAGCGCCAGATCGATCTCGAAGGCGCGCAGCGCATCCAGCGCCTGACCGTGATCGAGCACGCGCACCTGGAAGTCCACCAGCGGATGCTCGCGGCGGAAGCGCCCGATCACGGGCGCGAGAAAGGCCGGCGCCAGAGCCTGGCTGATCGCCACCCGCACGGCGCCCCGGCGCAGGCCGCGCAGCTCCTCGATGCGCGAGCGGACATGGTCGAGCGCCGCGGACCGGCTGCGCACGTAGTCGATGAACAGCTCGCCCGCCGCCGTCAGGCGCATGCCGCGCGGCAGCCGCTCGAAGATCGGCGTGCCCAGTTCGTCCTCGAGATCGAGCAGCCGCCGGTTGACCGCCGAGGGTGCGACATGCAGCCGCTCGGCGGCACCGCGAATGGAGCCCGCGCGGGCGATCTCGTCCACGTAGCGCAGAAAACGCAGATGGTTCATGCCGGTCTCCCGGTCGGGTCGGGTCGTGGAAAACCGTTGCCGTTTCGGCAACGGTGCAATGGTAATTCAGCACGCTGAAAGGACGCTCTCGGGCATGGGTGATGCATGCCCGACTGGCATGAACCGCCCGCCATCACGCAAGCGCACCAAGGGGGAGCACACCGGCACCCCCGGGCACCCGGTCGCGCGCATCCATGCTCCAAGACCGGGCATCTACGGTCCCGCCCCCGACAACGCCTGGGTCCTGGACGGCGATTCGGTGTCGCTCGTGCGCCGACCGCGCCGACCCAGACCGCTGGCCCTGCCCGCCCAGCCGCAACCCGTGCGCATCGACCTCGCGCGCAGCGCGCTGGTGATCGTCGACATGCAGAACGACTTCTGCCATCCGGACGGTTGGTTCGGTCAGAAGGGCATCGACGTGCGCCCGATGCGCCGGCCGATCCCGGTGATCGCCGGCCTGCTGCCGGCCTGGCGGGCGGCCGGTGGCGCGGTGGTCTGGCTGAACTGGGGGGTGCGACCCGACCGGCTGAACCTCAGCCCCACCATCCAGTTCAAGGGACGACGACCGCGCGATGGCGGCGCCGACCTGCCGGGCTACGCGCAGGCCTCGCCCATCGATCGCGGCCTGTCGGTGGTCCCCGGCCATTGGGGCGCGCAGCAGGTCGACGAGCTGGCCGCGGCGCCCGGCGACATCACCGTCTTCAAGCACCGCCTGAGCGGTTTCTGGGACAACGAGCTCGACAGCGTCCTGTGCGGCCAGAGTCTGCAGACGCTGCTCTTTGCCGGCGTGAACACCGACCGCTGCGTGTTCTCGACGCTGCAGGACGCGGGCTTTCTCGGCTACGACTGCCTGCTGCTGGAGGACGCCTGCAGCACGCCGTCGCCAGCCTACGTGACCCGCGCGATCCACCACATCGTGCGCCAGCTGCACGGATTCACCGCCACCGCCGCGGATCTGCAGGCGGCGCTGCGCGCGACCGGGACTGGACGACCGGCGCGCGCCGGCAGCAACCCCTCACCCGCCACACCCCCTTCCCGACCCACGAGGAGATCGACATGAGCCTGATCAGCCGACGCGGCGCCGCCCGCGCCCTTGGCAGCCTGCTGGCCGCAAGCGCCCTGGTCCTGGGCGCCCTGCCCGCACCCGCCAACGCCCAGACCCGCATCAAGATGGTGCTCAACTGGAAGTACGAAGGCCCGCAGGCCTGGTTCTTCATGGCCCAGGACAAGGGCTACTTCAAGGCCGAGGGCCTGGATGTGGAGATCGACCAGGGCGAGGGTTCGGCCGCGTCGATCCCGAAGGTGGCCTCGGGCGCCTACCAGGCGGGCTTCGGGGACCTGAACGCGGTGATCGACTTCTCGGCGCGCCGACCGGCCGACGCCCCGCTCGCCGTTTTCATGATCTACAACACCCCGCCCTTCACCATCGTGGTGAAGCAGGACAGCCCGATCCGCTCGCCCAAGGACCTCGAAGGCCGCACGGTCGGCGGGCCGGCCAACGACGCCGCGCTGCGGCTGTTTCCGGCCTTCGCGCGGCTGGCGGGCGTCGACGCCTCGAAGGTCTCGATAAGCAACATGGCGCCCAACCTGCGCGAGCAGATGCTGATGCGCGGCCAGGTCGATGCGGTGTTCGGCTTCGTGACCACCGTCAGCTTCAGCGCGCGAGCGATGGGCCTGGACCCCACGAAGGAACTGCGCTTCATCCGCTACGGCGAGCACGGCATGGACCTCTACTCCAACGCCGTCTTCTTCTCGCGCAACTTCGTGAAGGACAACCCGAAGGCGGTGCAGGGCTTCCTGCGGGCGCTCAACCGGGCGGTGCGCGACGTGATCGCCGACCCCGACGCGGCCATCGAGACCGTGCTCAAGCGCGAGCCGCTGCTCAAGCGCGAGGTCGAGAAGGAGAAGCTGCTCTTCACGCTGCGCAGCGACATGAGCCATCCCGAACTCGCGCGACTGGGACTGGGCGACGTCGACGAGGCCCGTCTGCGCAAGGCGATCGGCATCGTCGTCGAGGCCAACCAGCTACCGCGCAGCCCGGCCCCGGCGGAGGTCTTCGACCGCAGCTTCCTGCCGCCGCGCACCGAGCGGCCCAGCAAGCTCTTCTGAGGCCCGCGCCGTGGATCTTCAGCTGACCGACAAGGTCGTCATCATCACGGGCCCGGCCAAGGGCATGGGCGCGGCGATCACGCAGGCCTTCGCCCGCGAGGGCGCGCGCCTGGTGCTGGCCGGGCGCGACCTGGCCGCGATCGAAGCGGTGGCGCAGCAGGTCCGCGCGATGGGCGCGCAGGCGCTCGTGGTGGCCTGCGACCTGACCGTGACCGCCCAGACCGAGGCACTGGCCGCGGCTGCGCTGCAGGCCTTCGGGCGCATCGACGTGCTGGTGAACGTGGCCGGCGGCTCGGGGCCGATCGGCAAGACCGGGTGGGAGACCACGCCCGAGGAGTTCGACGACATCGTGCAGCTCAACATGAAGGGCTGCTTCAACACGATGCGCGCGGTGCTGCCGACCATGATCGCGCAGCGCGCCGGCAAGGTGGTCAACGTGGGCGGCACCTTCGGCATGCGCGGTCGCGCCGGCCGCATGGCCTACTCGGCCTCGAAGTGGGGCCTGCGCGGCATCACCAAGAGCTTCGCGCTCGAGGCTGGCCCGCACAACATCAACATCAACTGCGTGGCGCCCGGCATGGTCGACGGCCCGCGCTTTCGCGAGAAGGTCTGCGCCGACATGGCCCGCCGGCTGAACATCAGCCTGGAGGAGGCCATGACCCGCCACGCCGCCGACTATGCGCTGCGCCGGGTCAGCACCGACACCGATGTCGCCAACGCCTGCCTGTTCCTGGCCAGCGACGTGTCGCGCCAGATCACCGGCACCGATCTGCCGGTCGATGGCGGCTGGGCCATGCTCTGAGGATGATGCGATGAAACCCGAGATCGATCTGGTGATCCGCGGCGCGCAGGTGGTGTCGCCCGAGGCGATCCGCCCGGCGTCGGTGGCGATCGCCGGCGGCCAGGTGGTGGCCGTCGGCCACGACGACCTGATGCCCGCGGCCCGCGAGACCCTGCACGCCGACGGCATGTACCTGCTGCCCGGCGCCATCGACAGCCACGTGCACTTCCGCGACCCGGGCTATCCGCACAAGGAAACCTGGAAGAGCGGCTCGGCGGCGGCTGCCTGCGGTGGTGTCACCACCGTGTTCGAGATGCCCAACACCAACCCGCCCACCGGTACGGTGGCGGCGCTGCGCCTGAAGCAGCAGGCGGCGGCCTCGTCCTACGTGGACTACGGAATCCACGGCCTGCTCGGCGACGATACCGTCGATCACCTCGAAGCCCTGATCGAGGCCGGCGTGACCAGCTTCAAGGCCTTCGTCGGCAACACCTTCGGCAACCTGCCCGCGCCCTCGGACGGCGCGCTGCTCGAGGGTTTCGAGAAGCTGGCGCTGCTCGGCCACCGCACGGCGGTGCACGCGGAAAACTCCTCGATCCTGTTCCGGCGCCAGCAGAAGATGCAGGCCGCCGGTCGCATCGATGCGATGGCCCACCTCGCCTCGCGGCCGGCGGTCGCCGAGATCGAGGCGATCGGACGGGTGATCACGCTGGCCGAGTGGACTGGCGCGCGGCTGCACATCGCCCACCACAGCGCGGCCGACTCGCTCTACCTGGTGCGCGACGCCAAGCGGCGCGGCGTCGACATCACCGTGGAGACCTGCCCCCAGTACCTGCTGCTGAACACCGAGCGCATGCTCAAGCTGGGCGGGATCATGCGCCTGAACCCGCCGATCCGCGAGGCACGCCACAACCAGCCGCTCTGGGATGCGCTGGTCGACGGCACGATCGACATGATCGCCACCGACCATGCCCCGCACACCCCCGAGGAGAAGCAGCGCGAGAGCATCTGGGACTGCGATTGCGGCTTTCCGGGCGTCGAGACCCAGATGCCGCTGATGCTCACCGAGATCGGCCGCGGCCGCGCCACGCTGATGGACTACGTGCGCTGGAGCGCGGTGGCGCCGGCCCGCGCCTGGGGCATCTACGGACCCAAGGGCGTGATCGCGCCCGGCGCCGATGCCGACATCGCCATCGTCGACATGAACCGCACCGCGGTGATCTCGCAGAACGGCCTGCAGTCGATCAGCCGCATCTCGCCCTGGCACGGCCGGGCGGTACGCGGCTGCCCGATCCACACGCTGGTGCGCGGCCGCTTCGTGATGCGCGAGGGCCGGCTGGTCAGCGAGGCGGCGGGCTGGGGCCGCTCGGTCAAGGAGCGCCAGCAGATGCCGCCGCCGCGCCCGCGCAACACCGACCTGAGCACGGCGGCCATCCTCGTCACGCCGCCTGGCGTGCCGAGCAACGCGCTGCCGGTGCCCGAGGCCGAACGATGAGCGGCGCTCAGCAGGTACGGGCCTGGCGGGTGGCCTGCCGCGGGCCCGCCGACCTTTCGGGCGTGCAGGCGCTGATCGACAGCGGCGAGCTGGTCCCCGACGAGATCGTCGCGGTGATGGGCAAGACCGAAGGCAATGGTTGCGTCAACGACTACACCCGCGAGCTCGCCACCCATGCGTGGTGTCACCTGCTCGCGCCGCTGCTTCGCTGCCCGCCCGCTCGGGTCCACGAGCGGGTGGCGCTGGTGATGTCGGGCGGCACCGAGGGCGTGCTGTCGCCGCACTTCACGGTCTTCGCCCGCCGGCGGGTGGATGCGGCCCTGACCAGACCGGGCAAGCGGCTGGTGCTGGGCATCGCCCACACCCGCGACTTCACGCCCGACGAGATCGGCCGTCAGGCTCAGATCGGCGCCACGGCCGCAGCGGTGTGCGCCGCGATGGCCGATGCCGGCATCGCCGACCCGGCGGATGTGCATTTCGTGCAGGTGAAGTGCCCGCTGCTCAGCTCGACGAAGATCGCCGCGGCCCAGGCTGCCGGCACCCCTCTGGTCACCCGCGACACCTACGAGTCGATGGGCTGGTCACGCGGCGCCTCGGCGCTGGGCGTGGCGGTCGCGCTCGGCGAGGTCGCGCCCGATGCCGTCGAGGAACCCCGCGTGCTCGGCGACCTGTCGCTGTACTCGGCGCGGGCCTCGGCGTCGGCCGGCATCGAGCTCGACGGCAACGTGGTGATCGTGTTCGGCGAGGCAGCTGGCAGCGCGTCGGCGCTTCGCATCGGCCACACCGTGATGCGCGATGCGATCGATGCCGGCCCGGTGCGCCGTCTGCTGCGCGAGCGCTTCGGGCTCGATCCCGACCGCGATGGCGAGGCCATCGGCGCGCGACTGGTGAACCTGCTGGCCAAGGCCGAGGCCAGCCCCGACGGCGCGGTGCGCGGCCAAAGGCACACGATGCTCAACGACTCCGACATCAACGCCACCCGCCATGCCCGCGCCGCGGTCGGCGGCGTGCTGGCCTCGATCGCCGGGCACACCGGGCTCTACGTCTCCGGGGGCGCCGAGCACCAGGGCCCGGCCGGTGGCGGACCGGTCTGCGCGATCGTGCGAGACGACGAATGAGCACACAGACCATGATCGACCTGGGCGACGTCACCATGCGCTACGGCGCGGGCGAGGGCGCGACGGTGGCCCTCGACCGGACCAGCCTGCGCATCGGCCAGGGCGACTTCGTCGCGCTGGTGGGGCCCAGCGGCTGCGGCAAATCGACCATCCTGAAGCTGGTGGCCGGGCTGCTGCGGCCCAGTGCCGGCGGCGTGATCGTCGGTGGACGCGAGGTGGGCGCGGTGGGCAGCCAGGCGGTGCGCATCGGACTGGCCTTCCAGAACCCGACGATGCTGCCCTGGCTCACCATCCGCGAGAACCTGATGATCCCGCTGAAGATCGTCGAGCCGTTTCGCAGCGAGTACCGGCGCAAGCGCCGCGGCGAATATGCCGAGCGGGCCGAGGCGCTGCTCGCGCAGGTCGGGCTGGCGGGCTTCGGCAGCAAGCGCCCGTGGCAGCTGTCGGGCGGCATGCTGCAGCGGGCCTCGCTGTGCCGGGCGCTGATCCACGAGCCGCAGCTGCTGCTGCTCGACGAGCCCTTCGGCGCGCTCGACCAGTTCACCCGCGAGGAACTCTGGGCGATCCTGCAGCAGTTGTGGATCACGCAGCGACCGACGGTGCTGCTGGTCACCCACGACCTGCGCGAGTCGGCCTATCTCGCCAATCGCATCTGCGTGATGAGTTCGAGGCCGGGCCGGATCCTCGAGGACCGCATGGTCGATTTTCCGCGACCACGGACCCTCGAAATGAGCTACGCGCCGGATTTCGCCGAACTGGTGCAGGCGCTGCGCATGCGCATCGCCCATGCGCGCACCGACCACGACACCGCGACGGGAGCCGACCGATGAGCCCCTCCACCACCCGTCTGCGCCAGCGCCTGCTGTCGGCCGGCGCCCTGATCGGCTTCTTCCTGATCTGGGAGGCCGCCTGTCGCGCCTTCGGCGTGTCGGACCTGGTACTGCCGCGGCCGTCGCAGATCTTCGAGGTGCTGGTGCAGAAGATGCCACTGCTGTGGCCGCACACGGTGCAGACCCTGAGCACGACGCTCGCCGGCTTCGGCCTGGGCGTGCTCGCCGGCGTGCTGATCGGCGTGCTGATCGGCAGCTCGCGGCTGGCCTACGACGTCGCCTATCCGCTGCTGGTCGGCTTCTCGAGCATCCCCAAGGTGGCGGTGGTGCCGATCTTCGTGGTCTGGTTCGGCGCCGGCACCGTGCCCGCGATCATGACCGCGATGGTGATCAGCGTGTTCCCGGTGGTGGTCAACGTGGCCACCGGTCTGGCGAGCACCGAGCCCGAACTCGAGGACGTGCTCAAGGTGCTAGGCGCGAGCCGGCTCGACATCCTCTGGAACGTCGGGCTGCCGCGCGCGCTGCCCTACCTCTTCGCCTCGCTGAAGATCGCGATCACGCTGGCCTTCGTCGGCTCGGTACTGTCCGAGACGGTGGCGGCCAACAAGGGCATCGGCAACGTGATGATGATCGCCAGCGGCAATTTCGACGTGCCGCTGGTCTTCGCCGGCCTGTTCATCCTCGCGGTGATGGGCGTGGCGCTCTATGCGATCTCGGCCTTCGTCGAGGCACGACTCACCGGCTGGTCGCAGCGGCGGGCCGACATGGCCATGGGCTGAGGCCCACACCAGGAGATTTCGACCATGAGCCCCCATCCCCGCCTGCGCCGCCGGCGCGCCCTCCTCACCACCGCGGCCGCCCTGGGCGCGGCCAGCCTCGCGCAGGTACGCGCCCAGGACGCGGTACCCATTCGCTTCGTGCTCGACTGGAAGCTGCAGGGCATCCACGCCTGGTACTACCTCGCCGAGGATCGCGGCTATTTCGCCGCCGAGAAGATCGCCATGACGATCGACCAGGGCGATGGCTCGGCCAGCGCGGTGACCAAGGTGATGGCGGGCGCCTACCAGGCCGCCTTCGGCGACATCAACGCCATCGCGCAGAACGCCGCCGCGCGACCCGGCAGCGCGCCGGTGATGGTCATGATGATCTACAACCGGTCGCCCTTCGCGCTGATCACGCGGGCCGGCAGCCCCGTTCGCGGCATCCGTGACGTCGAGGGCCGCACCCTTGGCAGCCCGGCCGGTGGCGCCGCGTCGCGGATGTTCCCGGTGCTGGCCGAGAAGGCCGGCATCGACCCCGCCAAGGTCAAGTGGACCAACATGGCGCCCAACCTGCAGGAGCAGTTCCTGCTGCAGGGCCACGTCGATGCCTCGGCGGTGTTCTCGGTGACCGCCTACATGAACCTGATCGCGCAGGGCGTGGACCCCGACAAGGACATCCGCTGGTTCCACTACGCCGACAACGGCATCGACCTCTACGGCAACGGCATCCTGGTGTCGCAGGCCCTGATCCGCGAGCGGCCGCAGACCGTGGCCGGCCTGGTGCGCGCCATCCACAAGGGCATCCGCGACACCGTCGCCGATCCCGATGCCGCGATCGCGGCGCTGGCCCGGCGCGAGCCGCTGATCAACCGCGATCTCGAGAAGCGGCGGCTGCTCTACGCGCTGCGCACGACCATGCTCACCCCCGAGGTGCAGGCCAACGGCTTCGGCGATGTCAGCGACGCGCGGCTGGCCAGTTCGATCGGCCAGCTGAAGGCCGCCTTCGATCTGCCGCGCGCGCCCGCGATCGGCGAGGTCTTCGATCGCCGCTTCCTGCCGCCCGTGGCAGAGCGTCGCTGGGTTGTGAAGTGAGCACTGGCCCCTCGCAGACGCTCGATCTGGCCTGGCTGCTTGCCGATCCAGGTCGGGCACCGGCGCGGCGCGACTGCCGGCTGCGCATGGCCGACGGCCGGATCGCCGCGATCGAGCGCCTGCCCGAGGGCGCGCCCGGGCCGCGGCGGCTGGCGATGCCGGCGCTGGTCAATGCCCATGACCATGCCCGCACCTTCCGCAGCGCCACGCTGGGCGCGGCCGACCAGCCGCTGGAAACCTGGCTGGCCTGGCTGGGCGTGCTGCCGGGGGTCGACCCGTGGCTCTGCGCGGTGACCTCCTTCGCGCGCTCGGCGCGCAAGGGCGCGGCCCGGGTCATGGTCCACTACACACGGGTTCAGGGGGGCCAGCCCTACCTGG
>JBIIHU010000070.1:0-14659 GCA_044235405.1 Burkholderiaceae bacterium | reverse complement strand
GCCGGACAATCGCCGGCTACTGCCGACACCCGAACTTCGCGGGCGTCGTGATCATCGGGCTCGGTTGCGAAGCCAACCAGATGGACGCCCTGTTCCAGGCAGAACAGATGCACGAGGGAGCGCTGCTCAAGCCGCTGGTCATCCAGACCACCGGCGGCACGCGTCGCACCGTCGAAGCCGGCGTGGCCGCGGTGGCGTCGATGCTGCCTGCCGCGAACAAGGTACGCCGCCAGCGCGTGCCCGCCAGCCACCTCGTGATCGGACTGCAGTGCGGCGGCTCGGACGGCTACTCCGGCATCACCGCCAACCCGGCGCTCGGCGCGGCCTGCGATCTCGTGGTCGCGCATGGCGGCACGGTGATCCTGTCGGAAACCCCCGAGATCTACGGCGCCGAGCACCTGCTGACCCGCCGCGCGGTGTCGCCCGACGTCGCCGACCGACTGATCGCGCGGATCCGCTGGTGGGAGGAATACACCGCTCGCAACGCCGGCAGCATGGACAACAACCCGTCGCCCGGCAACAAGGCTGGCGGCCTGACCACGATCCTCGAGAAATCGCTGGGCGCGGTCGCCAAGGGCGGCACCACGAACCTGGTGGACGTGCGCGAGTACGCGGAGCCGGTCACCGCGAAGGGGCTGGTGTTCATGGACACCCCGGGCTACGACCCGGTGTCGGCCACCGGGCAGGTTGCCGGTGGCGCCAACCTGATCTGCTTCACGACCGGGCGCGGCTCGGTCTACGGCTGCAAGCCCTCGCCCTCGATCAAGCTCGCCACGAACACCCCGCTCTACGAGCGGATGACCGAGGACATGGACATCAACTGCGGCGAGATCGTCGACGGCACGGTCAGCGTGCAGGACAAGGGCCGCGAGATCTTCGACCTGATGCTGCGGGTGGCCAGTGGCGAGCGAACCTGCAGTGAAGCGCTGGGCATGGGCAACGACGAGTTCGTGCCCTGGCAGCTCGGCGCCGTGATGTAGCGGCATCGCGCGTCAATCGCCGGGCAGCAGAATGCCCGGAAAGGGATCGGGCTCGCCGGGTCGGCCGTGGCTCAGGCCCGCGAGATGACGCTCGCGCTGCGCAGCCCCGGCCTGGGCCCGGTAGCGCGCCTGGAAGAACTCGCCCTCGCCGTCGGCATGGAGCGTGTCGAAGTCCCCCAGCCCATGGCGCCGCAGGGATTCGCCGAGGACCGCGATCTTGTCGCGCAGTTCGGCGAGCTTGCGCAGCGTGTATTCCCCCTGGGTTTCGGGGCGGCGCGAAGTCGCGATCCAGCGGGCACTGCGCTCGGCGCCGGTTCGCGCGAAGCGCAGCACCGTGTCCTGGATCGCATCGAAGCCGAGCGCTGGACGCAAGCCGAAGAAGCGCCGCATCTGCTCCCAGCTTTCCTGCGCCATGCGCAGCGTGCGCGCCTCGTTCCAGCGATAGTCGGCGAAGGCGCGCAGCGCCGACCCCGGAGGCGCTGCCGAGTTCACCACATCGTAGGTCTGGTCGGGATCGTGCCCGGCGAGCAGATGGCCATCGTGCGAACGGAAGGGTTCGTTGCGATCGTCGCGATGCGCGAAGCTGTCCTGAAAGGTGTGGATGAACTCGCCGAAGAAAACGAGGCGGGCGCAGGCCGACGCCTTCGGGCTGTGGGCGGCCGCGAGCAGCCGGTCGAGCTGCGGGCTGCGCGGGTCGTGGAAGCGGCTGGCTGGATCGCTGGTGCGGTCGTGCCCGGCCATCACGAAGTGGTACAGCGAGCGGGCCGCGAAATTGCCGGCGTTCTCGGGGCGGGTCAGCGGGTTGTCGTCGACGTACTGGGCGGCGAGCGCGACCATCTGCGCGCGCTGCGGCGTGGCCCCGGCCGTGCGCGCGAGAAAGTAGCTCAGGTGGTAGTGGACATCGAGTTCATAGAGGCCGAAGGGATCGACGCGCCCGAGCGGGTCGTTGCCCGCGTAGCTGCGTTCGTTGGGCCCGGCAAGGGGCCCGAGCGGATCGGGCTCGGCATAACGCCCGAGCCGCGGCAGGTAGGTGCGCCAGCCGTTCTCGTGATGTCCGGTGCGGGCATCGACCCACTGGCCGGCGAAACGCAGCGCCGGATCGGGATCGCCCGGGCCGGCGCCCCGAACCCCGGTGTGCGCCGAGAAGGCCGACGGCGCCGCTTGCCAGTCGAGGCGTCCCTGCTCGTCGAACGCGGCCAGCGGCGCGCCTCGCTGATCGGCAACGAGCCATCGAAATCCGGTGAATCGCCCCTGGGCGAAGCGCAGTTCGGCCACCGGGCGCAAACCCACGCGCACGATCCAGCGGCGCAGCCGGCCCTGATGATCCGCCTCGCCGGCGAGCAGTCCGTCGCGATGCAGAAAAAGCGCGCCGTGCATGGGTTGCGGGCCCGTGCGCTGGCGCACCCGCAGCCCGCTCGCGTCGTAGTCGTTGGCGGCGATCAGCCGATTCCCTTCGAAGCTGGCGAGCGGCCGGCCATGCGGACCGCGCAGAACCCCCTTCACGAGGCTCATCCCGGGGGTCAGGACCACGCCCCAGGCGCCATCGGGCGAACGCGCGAAAAGTTCCGACCCATGCCCCTGATGGCCCTGCGACGAGTCGGCACGGATTGCCAGCAGACGGCCGTCGCGATCGTGGGTCAGGCGCTCGACGAGGGCCGTGGCCCCGGGCTGCGTGGCGCGGGCCCAGCGGACGACCCGGTTGCCGCCCGCGTCGTAGGCGAAACCCTCGGCGCCCGCCGGCGCCGAGGCCCCGACGAGACGGCCCTCGGCATCGTGGACGAAGCGCTGTTGCGCGCCCGAGTCGTCGTCGATCGCGACGATGCGACCTGCAGCGTCGCGAGAAAGTTGCCGACGCAACCATCGATGGCCGAGCACATCGACGACAAGCCCGCTTTCGCGGCCTGCGGCATCGAGGCCGATGCCGACCCGAAAGCGGTTGCCGACGCGCCAGCCGGAGGGTGCGACCGGCATGCCCGCCCGCCGCGGGGCGGCGTCATGCCAGCCGATGTCCTCGACGAGCGTCACGTGGCGCCCGTCGGCCGATCGGAATGCGATGCCTCGCAGACGCCCTGCCGCGTCGCGCGTGAACGAAAGCCGGTGGCCGCCTGGAAGGCGTTCGGCGCGCACGCGGCCGTCGGCATCGCGCTCGAACACCGACACCATCGGTGGCGCGGCATCAAGGCTGCCGAAGTCCCGAGCGCCAATGCGTACCGACTCGACAAGCACACGACCTCGCGCATCGCGCTCCCATGCGATGCTGCGCACCGGGTCGACGACGGCGGCCAGGTGAGGCCCGCGCCAGTGCAGGCGCGTCGCGGCCGGATCGCGCTCATCGCCTCGGGCGACCACCCGCCCGAGGGCGTCATGGCGGATGCTTTCGATCGCGCCCGACTCATGCGCGCGAGCGATGATCTGTCCGGCCGCATTGCGCAGGTTCACCACCAGTCCGCGCAGCGGGCTCGACTCCGCGACCAGGTCGCCGAAATCGTCGCGCCAGCGAAGGGTCAGGGCGCCAAGCGCATCGACCAGACTCTCCATGCCATGCGGCGGCGGACCCAGCGCTGCGAGGGCACCGGAGGCCGGGTCGCCGGTGCCGCCAGAAGCCGTCGGCAGCCGAAGCCTCGCGAGGCCGTGGACGGTCTCGCGAGCCACACCGGTTGCGTCGCGCACCACCCGTACGATGTCCCCCGAGGCATCGCGCCATCCGATCGACTGGCCGTACGCATCGAAATGACGCTCCTCCACCAACCCCTCGGGCCAGAGGATCGCGGTCAGCCGTCCGGCCGGATCGTGCCGCAGACGGATGCGATCGGCCTCGCCGGGCAGCGGTCCGTCGATCCAGGCCAGCCGCACGGGTGCCCCGGGTTGCGAGGGCGCAAGCCAGCCGTAGCGAACGGTGCGCACGACCGGAAGCCAGCGCGCCGGCCGGGCTTGCGCATCGAGACTGCCGAGGTCGGGGGCCCAGCCCTGATGCGACAGCGCGACCGGCAGGCCTCGCTGATCGCGTCGCAGACGCATCTCGCGGGTGCGACCGGGTGCGATCGACGTCTCGCGATAGCCGGCCAGCGGCGCGTCGAGCGCGCTGCCGTCGTAGTGAAGGCTGCGCTCCCACCCCGGCGTGGCGCCACGCCCCTGGCCGCGAGGCTGCATGGTCAACCGGACCACGCGCCCGGCGGCATCACGCTGCCAGCGCACGACGAGCGCCTCTCGCGGGCGGGTCATCGAGACGATGCGCCCGTGCCGATCGTGGCTCGCGCTGAAGCCGACCGCGGGGCACACCGGGCATCCCGCCCCCGACGCCTCCAGGATCATGCTGCGATGCTCGCGCGCCAGATAGCGCCATCGATAGCGGGTGACGCCACCGCGGTCATCGTGCACCTCGGTAAGGCCGACGCCGCCCGGCTCTGCCGGCAACCCGAAGACAAGGCGCACGCCAGGCTTGCCGAGCGGACGCGAGACAACCGCCCTGCCCTGATCGTCGTAGGCGAAATCCGCGTCGGCGGCGCCGAGACCCCGCACCTTCGTCAGCGCATGGCGGGCGGCGTCGGCCTCGTAGGCGTAGTCGATGGTCGCGCCATCGGGCCTGCGCACGGTGCTCAGCAGCCCATGGACATCGTATCGATAGCGGGTAAGGCCGCCATCGGGGTGCTCAAGGGCGATCAGCCGGCCCGCGGCATCATGATGCAGGCGTATCTGATCGCCATGCCCGCCGCGAAGCCGCTGCAGCCGTCCGGCGAGCTCGTCGTAGAACAGCTCGATGCGGTCGCCGCCGACCCGATCGACACGGGCAAGTCGACCGCGATCGTCGAAGGCGAGTTCCGTCCCGTCGGCCAGACGCCACAGCCAGCCCTCGGCGCCGGCACCCGTCGAACCCAGGCGATGGATGGTGCCGGCCAGGGGATCGACGCTTTCCCAGGCGCCAGCCTGTCCGGTGCCGCGAACCAGCCGGAAGAGTCGGCGTCGGCCGTCGCCCTGAAGCAGTTGCAGGCCCTGCGGCCCGCGGTCGACGAGTCGGGTATCCCAGGCGTGACTCCATCCCGGCCCGAGCGATGTCGCGAACGCGTGGCGGGAGTTGTAGTGGCGCGCGAAGATCAGACCGCCCGGCCAGACCAGATCGACGTGGCGCAGATACTTGTTGCCGGTGACGAGGTCGATCGACTGCGCGGTTGCACTCGCGGGCGAGTCGCCGAC
This sequence comes from Burkholderiaceae bacterium, assembly GCA_044235405.1. GTDB lineage: Bacteria > Pseudomonadota > Gammaproteobacteria > Burkholderiales > Burkholderiaceae_E > Quisquiliibacterium. Next base: position 9,488 of record JBIIHU010000070.1, on the reverse strand, counting down.
CGGGCTTGCGGGCTCGCTGCCTTCGTCGAAGGGACAACCCGAGCGCTCGCGGTTGTCGCCGCCGGCGGCACCGCAGGTCGGCGCGGCCCGTCCGTCACCGACCTGCAGCAGGCATAGCGCGAGCGCGCCGACGAGACCTCGCCGAAGGCGCGTCCACGATGCCGACACCCACCGCGCCGACCATGACCGCCTGCGATGCTCCATTCGCGACTCCCGGGAGAAGCCAGCCGGCGGCATCGGCCGACATGGCCAGGCCCAGCTTAGTGAGCCGCATGCTCGTCGACCATCGACCGCACGGCCAGTCGGTGGTCTAGGCCGCGCGGAGGCGCCGCGACCGGGCTACTCGTGCCAGACCCGGGGGCCGGACGGACGGCCGAACGATCGCAGTGTCAGCCCCCGGAAGAGCAGGCTCGCCGTCCCGAGAAAGGCCGCGGTGACAAAGCCGGCGAGCCTGCCGAGCGCCTCGGCACCCGCGTCGTCGGGAAGCTCGCCGTCACCGGCGGCGTCTCGCCACAGCGACTCGATCGCTTCACGAACCGCGACCAGCGCCCCATCGACGATCGATCGAAGATCGTTGCGTGCGCACGCAGTCTCATCGAGGTCCATCAGCGCGACAAGCGAAGCACCGAGCTGGTCCCGGCTGTGCCACGGCATCCTCACCCACCCGGGCGCATCGGTCATCGCGTCGACGATCCGCGCGGCGGCGGCGCGGATCGCGTCACCGTTGCCGCCACCGTTGCCGCGCAAGCGGTCCTCGACCGCATGGAAGTAGGGCTGCAGCAACCCCTCGACGACGGTCGGGTTGCCAAGGTAGCCGGGCTGCGCGGCGGCCATCGCTGCAAGCGCGAGGCCATCGACGGCGGGCTCCTCCCCATGACCAATCAGCATGTTGCCGACGAGGTCGTCGAGGGTGGCGAGGTCCTCGTCGTCACGCTGCTGCGTGTACTGCCCGGGGTGGCGGTTGACCTCGACGCTGGCGACACGCCAGTGGCCAGGCTTGCCGGCGATCGGTGCGAGTTGCAGCCGGTAGATCGCGATCCCGGTCCAGCTGCGATGCAGGTGCAGCGTGCCGTCCTCGAAGAACGCGAACCATTTCTGCTCCTGTACCGTCGGAACGAAGCCGCGCGCGATGCGAGCCATGTCGGCGGGCGTGAAGATCCGCTCGTAGGGCAGGCGCGCGCGACGCGCGGGGAACATCCGAAGCTGCCAGTCCTCCCGGCGCGCGATCGGACGGCGCAGCGGCGGCGGGGCGGGCAGGTGACGCAGCGCGGCCTCGAGCACTGCGAGATCGCGCTTGCGCGCGGGCGGGTCGCTCGTCAGACCGATCAGTTCGCGGGCCTCGTCAGGCAGCGCCCAGCGCAGTCGAGCGGTCTCGCGGCTCGACCAGCCGAGGTCGACCGTTGTGGGATCCACGGTCATCAGGAAGAAGTGGCTGCGTGTGGTCGTCCCGGCGAAGGTGCCCGGCAGCGGCAAAAGGATGCGCGCATCCACGCCGGTTTCCTCGCGCACTTCGCGCAACGCGGTCTCGCGGGGCGACTCGCCCGGATCGGGGCGCCCCTTCGCGAAGCTCCAGACGTAGCCGCCGTAGTGGCCCGCGACCTCGCGCAGCAGCAGCAGGCCCTGCGGATCGACGACCACGCCGCCGTAGGCCCGCGGCTTGCCGACCGGCGACTTCGCGGGCCAGGGCAAACCGTCCCAGCCTGCGGGTATCGGCTCGGGCAGATCCTCGGCCATGCCGTGCAGCGCATGCCAGACGTCTGCATAGCGGGCCGCTCGCGACTTGCCGGTGACCAGCGAGACCTCGTCCTTGAAGTTCGCGTAGTCGATGTCGTCGACGATGCGCATCATCGCCCGCGCAAGGTCCCGCTGATCGCAGCGCATCCGCCAGGGGTAGTCGGTGCCACGATGCGCCTGCGGCGGGCCGGCCGTCGGGAGATAGTGCTGCCGCAGCCGGTGAAGATCGCCGAGCGTGCGGCTGCGGATGGTCAGGAAGGCATCGTCGGGCTTGCGCACGATGCTGAAGAAACCGAAGCTGGTGAAGAGCCACATGCGCGATCCCCCGGGAAAACCGCGCATTGTCGAAAACGCCGGGCTCAGCGCGTGAGCCCCGCCGCTGTCGCGGCCTTCACGCGGGCTGTGCGCCCGCATGAGCCTTCGCCGCAGCCTGATCCCGCGCTAGCGCAGGATCAGGTTGTCCCTGTGGATGAGTTCGGGTTCTTCGGTGAAACCGAGGATCGACTCGATCTCGCTGGAGGGGCGCCGCATGATCAGCCGGGTCTCGGCGCTCGAGTAGTTGATCAGGCCGCGAGCGATCTCGCGGCCCTGCGCATCGCGACAGGCGACGACCTCGCCACGCACCCACTCGCCGCTCGCCTCGACGACACCGATCGCGAGCAGGCTCTTGCCGCCCTCGCTCAGCGCATGCGCGGCGCCGGCATCGAGCGTGACCGAGCCGCGAAGCTGCAGGTGATCGGCCAGCCACTGCTTGCGCGACGCGAGTCGCGGCGTCAGCGCCACGAAGCGCGTGCCCACCTCCTCGCCCGCCGCCAGGCGCACGAGAACGTCGGTGCGGCGCCCGGATGCGACCACCGTATGGGCGCCGCTGCCGGCCGCCCGCCTCGCGGCCAGGACCTTCGTGATCATGCCGCCCTTGCCGATCGTGCTGCCCGCCCCGCCCGCCATCGCCTCGAGAGCGGGGTCGCCCGCGGTGACTTCCGCGAGCAGCCTGGCCTGCGGATCCTTGCGCGGATCGGCCGTGTAAAGGCCCTCCTGGTCGGTGAGGATGACCAGCACGTCGGCATCGATGAGGTTGGTGACCAGCGAGCCGAGCGTGTCGTTGTCACCGACCTTGATCTCGTCGGTGACCACGGTATCGTTCTCGTTGATGATCGGCACGACACCCAGCCGCAGCAGCGTCAGCAGCGTGGAGCGCGCATTGAGGTAACGGCGCCGATCGGCGAGATCCTCGTGGGTCAGCAGCACCAGCGCGGTGGGCAGTCCGTGCTGGCGGAAACAGCTCTCGTAGACTTGAGCCATGCCCATCTGGCCGACCGCGGCGGCCGCCTGCTGTTCATGGATCTCGCGTGGCCGGCGCGCCCAGCCGAGCCGCTTCATGCCCTCGGCGATCGCGCCCGAGGAGACCAGGACGACCTGTTTGCCGGCCTCGCGCAGGCGTGCGATCTGACGCCCCCATTCGGCGATCGCTGTCGCGTCGAGACCCTTGCCATCGTTGGTCACCAGGCTGGAGCCGACCTTCACGACCACCCGTTGCGCGTCCGCGACCACCGCGCGATGCGCGCCGGCGTCCGGGGCGATCACGGGCGGGGCTCCCGGCCAGCCTCGGCGGGGACCACAGGGCCCGAAGCGGCGGCCTGGCCCGGCGCCGCGAACCGCGGGTCGACCTCGACCGCCTCGGGCGCGCGCAGGGACTCGAGATAGGCATTGACCTCGAGCATCAGCGCCTCGCAGCCCTCGCGCGTCAGCCCGGAGATCGCGAACACCTTGCCGACCGGCAGCGCCGAGCGCCCCCGCCCGCGAAAGCGCCGCACGAAGTCGTCGATTCGCGCCTGCCGATCCTCCGGCGCGATGGTGTCCATCTTGTTGAGCACCAGCCAGCGGGGCTTGTCCGCGAGGTCCGGGTCGTACTTGCGCAACTCCCGCACGATCGCCCGCGCGTCGCGGGCAGGATCGGCCTCGGGGTCGAAGGGCGCGAGATCGACCAGATGCAGCAGCAGTCGCGTACGCTGCAGGTGGCGCAGAAACTGGTGGCCGAGCCCCGCGCCTTCGGAGGCACCCTCGATCAGCCCGGGGATGTCGGCCACCACGAAGCTCTTCTCGGGTCCGACGCGTACCACCCCGAGGTTGGGGTGCAGCGTGGTGAAGGGATAGTCGGCGATCTTCGGCCGCGCGTTGCTGACCGCCGCGATCAGCGTGGACTTGCCCGCGTTGGGCATGCCCAGCAGCCCGACATCGGCGAGCACCTTGAGTTCGAGGCGCAGGCGCCGGCGCTCCCCCTCGCCACCCGGGGTGAACTGCCGGGGTGCGCGGTTGGTGCTCGACTTGAAGTGGATGTTGCCGAGGCCGCCCTCGCCACCGCGCGCCAGGATCTCGCGCTGGCCGTGGGCCGCGAGGTCGAAGAGGAGCTCGCCGCTGTCCTCGTCGAAGATCATCGTGCCGACCGGCATGCGCAGCGTGATGTCGTCGGCCGCCTTGCCGTACTGGTCGGAGCCGCGCCCGCGCTCGCCGTGGCGCGCCTCGTGGCGTCGCGCGAAGCGGAAGTCGACCAGCGGGTTGATGTTGCGGTCGGCCACCGCCCAGACGCTGCCGCCGCGCCCGCCATCGCCCCCGTCGGGTCCGCCTCGCGGGATGAATTTCTCGCGCCGAAACGACACGATGCCGGTGCCGCCGTCGCCGGCGATCACCTCGATCTGCGCTTCGTCGATGAACTTCATGCGAATGACCGCAGCCGCTGGCGGCCGCGCCAAGAAAAAGGCCCCGCAGCGCGGGGCCGATGATGCGCCTCGGACGCCTCAGTGCGCCGCGGCAGCCTCGGGCAGCGGCACGATGTTCACGGTGTGACGCGATTGGGGTCCCTTGATCGCGAACTTGACCGAGCCATCGATCAGGGCATAGAGGGTGTGATCCTTGCCGATGCCCACGTTCACGCCGGGATGGAAGCGCGTGCCGCGCTGGCGCACGATGATCGAACCCGCCGACACGGTCTCGCCGCCATAGGCCTTGACGCCGAGCATCTTGGGCTTGGAGTCGCGACCGTTGCGGGTAGAGCCGCCGCCTTTTTTCTGTGCCATGGTGAACGCTCCTTCAGACGGCCGCCGGCGCGAGCGACTCGCCCAGCGACGACGCGATTCGGCTGACCAGAACCTCGGTGTAGTTCTGGCGATGCCCCTGCTGCTTCCGGTAGTGCTTGCGGCGCCGCATCTTGAAGATGCGCACCTTGTCATGACGACCCTGAGACAGCACCGTGACCGAAACCGTGGCCCCCGCCACCAGCGGAGAGCCCACGACGATGCTCTCGCCGCTGCCCACCGCCAGAACCTGGTCGAGGGTGATTTCGGTTCCGATGTCCGCCGGCATCTGTTCTATCTTGATCTTGTCGCCGGCAGCAACCTTGTACTGCTTGCCACCGGTTTTTATGACCGCGTACATGGGAACCTCGATGAGGATGAATGAACTGAACCATAGATTGTCGCAGTTCGACGGGCCGCCGACAAGTCTTGTCTGCACCGGACCGCCGCCGGGCTGCCGGCGCCCTATAATCCGGGCCTCATGAAGCCGTCCGAGCTCTCCGCGGCGCTCGCCGCCGACCTCGCCGAGGTCGACCGCGTCATCCGTGCGCGTCTGGCCTCCGAGGTCACACTGGTCAACACCGTGGCCGAGTACATCGTCGCGGCGGGCGGCAAGCGCCTGCGGCCAGCACTGCTGCTGCTGATGGCCCGTGCCCTCGACTACCGCGGCAACCTGCATCACCTGCTTGCCGCGGTCGTGGAATTCATCCACACCGCCACGCTGCTGCACGACGATGTCGTCGACGAATCGGAGCTCCGACGCGGCCGGCAGACCGCGAACGCCGCCTTCGGCAACCCGGCCAGCGTGCTCGTCGGCGACTTCCTCTACTCGCGCGCCTTCCAGATGATGGTCGAGGCCGACGACATGCGGGTGATGCGGGTGCTCTCCGACGCCACCAACATCATCGCCGAGGGCGAGGTGCTGCAGCTGCTGAACTGCAACGACCCCGATGTGGACGAGCAGCGCTACCTCAAGGTGATCCGCTACAAGACGGCCCGACTCTTCGAGGCCGCGGCGCAGCTCGGCGCGATCCTCGCGGGAGCCGGTCCGGCGTTCGAGGCCGGCGCCGCCGAGTACGGTCGACGCCTGGGCACCGCCTTCCAGCTGATTGACGACGTGCTCGACTACTCCGGCGTCACCGCCGACATCGGCAAGAACGTCGGCGACGATCTGCGCGAGGGCAAGCCCACGCTGCCGCTGATCCATGTGATGGCGCACGGCAACGCCACCGAGCGCGAGCAGGTCCGCGCGGCGATCACCGAGGGCCATACCGAGCATTTCGCGTCGATCATGACGGCCATCGAGCGAACCGGCGCGCTCGAGTACACCCGGATGCGCGCGCGCGGCGAGGCCGACGCGGCGGCTGCCGCGATCGCAGGCCTCCCGGCTTCCGAGTTCAAGGACGCGCTGCTATACTTGTCCGCTTATTCGGTTCAGCGAGACCGCTGAAGTCGCCGTCGGGTCATCCCGAATCTGCCCTCGGCGCGCCGGAAAACTCGCAGTACCGTCGTATCAGCCCCCGGTCGACACCGGCGCGGCGAATCGGGGTGTAGCTTAGCCTGGTAGAGCGCTACGTTCGGGACGTAGAGGCCGGAGGTTCGAATCCTCTCACCCCGACCAGAATTCAGCAGCAAACTCAGCGGCGTTCGACCGCGGTTGCAAGCAGCGCTGCCCGCAGCAGCCCGAGCCACGGCGTATCGGTCATCGCCTCCCGATAGACAAGCCCCACCGGTGCGAAGCTCAGGCGCGGCTCGAGGCGCAGCCAGACCACCCGCCAGCGCCCGCCTCCGCTTGGATCGCCCGAATGCGGTTGCACCGAGATGCCGGCCCCCGCCTCGACCATGCGCAGCGTGCTCGGCGTCGAATCCGACTCGATGAACGGGATCGGCGGCGGCAGGCCGAGCTGGCGATGCAGCGTATCGAAAGCCTGGCGCGTCGGCGTCGGCGGACTCGAGAGAATCCAGCGCTCGCGGCCAAGATCGGTCAGACGCACCGCGTCGCGCGACGCCAGCGGGTGATTCGGCGGCACCGCCACCCGGATCTCGTCATCGAAGAGCCGCTCGAAGACCAGCTCCGGCCCCGTGGCGTCAACGGATGATCCCTCGTCGCCACCGGGCAGCGAGCGAGCGACCAGCGCATCGAGTTCACCCACGCGCAACCGCTCGAACAGCGCATTGGAACTGTCTTCATGAACCTGCAATCGCAGACCCGACTCGCCCGAGAGCAGGCACAGCGCTCCGGGCAGCAGGTTCACGGCCAGAGAGGGCGGCGCCCCGAGTCGCAGAACCAGCGTGCGGTCCCGAACCACCCGGTCGACCTCCGACGAGACACGTTCGAGGTCGGCAAGCATCAGTCGTGCACCGCGCAGCAGAATCTCACCGGCGGGTGTCGGCATCAGGCCGAGCTGCGAGCGGTCGAAGAGGCGGCAGCCGAACAGGCGCTCGATTTCCTGCAGGGTCTTGGTCGCCGCCGGCTGCGTGATGCCGACTCGATCGGCCGCACGCCGCACGCTTCGCCCGGATGCGAGCGCTATCAGCAGGTGGAGGTGACGAAACCGCAAGCGCGCGACGATCGCGTCGCTCGTGGGTCCCTCGGATGCCGTGGCTCGTGGCTCGGTCATCGGCGGCGATCTACCGGTCGGCAGCCCGCGTCAGCGCGCTGGACAGGCCGGCGCGGATGGCGCCGCGCAGCAGCGTGATCCGCGCGGAATCGGCCGCCTGACGTCGGTACAGCAGACCGACCGAGCCCATCAGCAGCGGCGGCGTCAGCGAGCGCCAGTGCGTGCCGGGAAAGTGCATGCGCGCGGCATCGACCAGGCGGGGCACCACCGCCACGCCGGTGCCCTGCGCCACCAGCCGGAGGATCGTGATCATCGAGTCGGAATCGACGAAGGGCCGCGGCGGGCTCAGGCCCTCCTCGCGGCAGCGGGTCTCGATCGTGACCCGTGGCAGTGTGGGGGTCGACTGCACGATCCAGCGGTCGGCGAGCAGGTCGCGAAGCCCGATGCCCGGGCGCTCGGCAGCCGGGTGGCCCGCCGGCAGCACGATCTGCATCTCCTCGTCGTAGAGCTTCTCGCAGACAAGGCCGGCGCGCTGCAAGTCCTCGTCGGGCATCGCATGCCGTCCCACGACGCCGTCGATCTCGCCCCCGCGCATCCGCTCGAGCAGCTCCGGCGTGCCGCCCTCGCGCAGCTCGATGTGCAGACGGTGGCTGTCGGTAGCCGCCAGGCGCTGGATCGCCGGCACGAGCACGCCGAGCATCAGCGAAGGCGGGGCGCCCAGCCGCAGCGTGAGCGGCACGTCGGCGTCGACCAAGGAGACATCCTCGGCGATCCGGCCGAGTTCCGCGAGCAGCAGGCGCGCGCCCCGCAGCATCGCAAGCCCCCGCTCGGTCGGCACCAGGGACTGCTGCGAGCGCTCGAACAGCCGGCAGCCGAACAGCCTTTCGATTTCCTGCAGGGTCTTGGTCGCGGCCGGCTGCGTGATGCCGATCGCCTCGGCGGCGCGGCGCAGACTGCGTCCATCGCCCAGCGCCTGCAGCAGCTGCAGGTGCTTGAAGCGCAGGCGCGCGGCGATCGCCTCGAGCGTGGGCGGCCGCGCGCCCCTGCCCGGCTCGCTGACCGTCATTCGGCGCGGATGCCTGCCTGCCGCACGACGGTACCCCACTTGTCGATCTCGCTACGCACATGGGCGCCGAACTGCGCCGGGCTCATCGGCACCGTCCAGCCGCCCATCTCCGCGATGCGCTGCTTCACGGCCGGCTGGGCAAGCACTTTCGCGATCTCCCGGTTCAGGGTGTCGATGACGACCGACGGGGTTCGCCCCGGCGCCATGAAGCCGACCCAGACGGTCACGTCGAAGCCGGGATAGCCGGACTCGGCCACGGTGGGCACCGCGGGCAGCTCGGCGGTCCTCTGCGCACTGGTGACGGCGAGCGCCCTCACGCGACCAGCCTTGATCTGCGGCAGCGCGGTGACAAGGTTGTCGACCATGACCTGCACCTGCCCGCCGATGAGATCGGTCAGCGCCGGGGTCGACCCCTTGTAGGGAACATGCGTGAGGTCGATTCCGGCGCGCGCCTCGAGCAGCTCGGCGGCGAGATGACCCGAGGTCGCCGTGCCCGAGGAGCCGAGCACGAGCCCGCCAGGGCGGGCCTTGGCCAGCGCCACGAGCTCACCGAGCGTCGTGGCCGCGACGCCCGGATTGACCAGCAGCACGTTGGGCATCGAGATCACGTGGGCGACGGGGGTGAAGTCGGCCGGGGCGTAGGGCAGCTTGCCGGCGTAGACCGCGTAGTGCGCGGCGTTCGGTCCGATGCTGCCCATCAGCAGCGTGTGGCCGTCGGGCTCGGCCCTCGCTACCGCCTGGGCCCCGATGATCTGGCTCGCGCCGGCCTTGTTCTCGACGATCACCGGTTGGCCGATCGTCCGGGTGAGCTCGCCAGCCACCAGCCGCGCGGCCTGATCGAGAATGCCGCCGGGCGCTGCCGGCACCACGATGCTGATCGGCCGCGACGGGAAGGACTGCGCCAGGGCGCTGGCAGCGGCCGTGGCCACAACAACCCCAGCGACCAGGCGAAGGCAGGATGCGAAACGCTCGAGCATCGGCACGCGAAACTCCGGGAGGATGGACATGCGCCAGGCGGGCCCCGCCGTGCGACCATGCGGGCGGCGACCCCGGCCT
>JBIIHU010000276.1:0-4669 GCA_044235405.1 Burkholderiaceae bacterium | reverse complement strand
CCGCGGGGGACGTACCGTCGCTATCGGCATGGCGCGCCCCGACTTGAGATGGCGCGGTACCAGCGGGCGTCGCCTGCCAGCGCGACGGCGGCACGAGCACCGGCGAGTCGGGCTGCGCCAGGAAGTGCGGCGACATGATCTGCACGCCCTGCTCGTTGAAGCGGTCCTGGATGTTGCCGTGCAACGCCGACAGGATCGCCACCCGCTCAAGCGGGCGGTCGATGCTCGCGAACAGCTCGTACTCGACGTAGAAGTCCGACAGCGCGCGCTGGTAGACGAAGGGTACCGGGCTCGCGCGCACGCCGGCGGTACCCTGCGCCGCGGCGATCAGCATCGCGTGCACCTGGCGCCAGGGCGTGTCGTAGCCGATGGTCACGCGCGTGGACACCAGCGTGCCCTGGGCACCGGCGAGCTTGGAGAAGTTGTGGATCGGGCTGGCGATCAGCACCGAGTGCGGGATCGTGATCTCCTCGTTGCGCATGTTGACCACCTTGGTGGCAAGCGCCGCGACCTCGGTGACCACGCCCTCCACGCCGTTGACCTGCACGAAATCGCCCTTGCGCAGCGCCCGCGAGTACACCACCACCAGCCCGCTCATCGCCTGCGTGACCACGCCGGTGCTGCCCAGGGTCAGCATCAGCCCGAACAGCACCGACAGACCCTTGAAGGCATCGCTGCTCGATCCCGGCAGGTAGGGATAGGCGACCGCGATCCCGAAACCCCAGGCAAGCAGCGTGACGATGCGCCGGGTCGCCACCGTGGTCTCGGGATGCAGCATCGAGACGCGAAGCCTGCCGCGCTGAACCGCGTCGAAGAAGTAGCCGAGCACGTCGACGATCGCGCGCGTGAGCACCAGCACGATCACCAGGGACACCAGCCCCGGGATGGCGGCGAGCATTCCGTCGCCCACCCAGGCCGCCCGGGCCCACAGCCACTCGCCGAGCAGTTCGGACAGCGGGGCGGTGGCCACGAAACTCGCCAGCACGAAGCGCAGCCACGCATAGCCGAGCGCCAGCAGCACGAGCCACTGCACGAGCTTCATCGTGCCTACCGCGAGCCGCGCGAGGAACTCCCGCCAGTCGACCCGCGCCGCGCGCGCGGCGATCCGGTCGCGGGCGCCCTCCAGCCACGCCACCGCGCGCCGTCCTGCGTGAAGGATCGCCCAGACCATGAACCCGAGCACCGCGCTCGCGACGAGGGCGCTGAGCAGCCCGCGCAGCAGCAGCGGCCGATCGCGGCTGCGATGCCAGGCCTCGCGCAGCCCCTCGGCACGCGCCTGCGTGTCGCGCACCAGGCCCGCGAAGTCCTGGCCGCCGGTCGGATCGACGTCGTCCTCGACGAGCGACCACAGCACTTCGCCTCGCAGCAGGAACTGCACGCCGCGGGCCTTGCCGAGCGAGAAGGGCACGACGGTGAGCGGCTCGTCGACGGCGTGTTCGGGCAACCCTCGCAGCCGCTGCCGGGCGCGCTCGGCCCGCGCGCGCGGGCTGGCGCCCCCGAGCTCGGCACGAAAGGTGACGATCTCCCGGTTGAGCACCCGCAGCGTAGCCGGCTCGGGCGGGACCGGCGCATCGGCCGCTTCGGTGCGCGCCGAAGCGCTCACCGGCAGGACCAGCACCAGCATGGCCGCCAGGCAGGCAAGCAGCATGCGCAACGACGCTCGGCACGCAGCCCTCGTCCGTGTCGGTCGCGCCCGGCCGCCGGCCCCCGATGCACCACCCTGCTCGCCCATCGCCATCCCTCCGCCGGGGCGGCCCGCTGCCGCCCAGCCCGCATTCTGATCCGAAGCGCCGCGCGAGCGCGAACGCGGGCCGGGCAGCGCGGTACTTGCGCTGGCGCAAGGGCGGCCTGCGCGATGTCGCCACAATCGATCGCAGCAGCCGGCCCGGGCGCCGCACCGTCCGGCTTTCGTCACTCTTTGCGAGGTCACCATCATGCCCAGCGTCAGCAAGCTACCCGTCAAGCGCGAGAGCGCCACCGAAACCACCGAGCCGATCCGTCACCCGATCGGCAGCCTGCGCCGCGAGATCGATCGCCTCTTCGATGAATTTTCCGGCGCCTGGAGCCAGTGGCCCTTCGGCCGGCGTCTGTTCGACCAGCGGGTGTTCGAGCCGCGCCTGCTCGAGCCTCGCCTGTGGCGCGACGGCGTCGGCGAGATCAACATGCCGGCGGTCGACATCCAGGAAAGCGAGCAGGACTACCGCATCAGCGCTGAGCTGCCCGGGATCGACGAGAAGGATGTCGAGGTCACGGTGACCGACGATTCGCTGGCGATCCGCGGCGAGAAGAAGCAGGCTCGTGACGAGCGCGAGCAGGGTTACGCCCTCAGCGAACGCGCCTGGGGAGCCTTCGAGCGCAACTTCTCGCTGCCCTCGGGCATCGACACCAGCCGGATCAGCGCCGAGTTCGCCCGCGGGGTCCTGACCGTGACCCTGCCGAAGACCCCGGAGGCGCAGCAAAAGCAGCCCCGCCGCATCACGGTTAAGGCCGGCTGAGCATCGTCGCCCCGAGCCATCGATGGATACCGCCGCCACCGCCACCCTCGCCGACTGCCGGATCCGTACGGTGGTCACCGCCACCCCGGACACGCCACTGCCGCGCTGTGCGCAGCTGATGCATGACGAACACGTCGGCAGTCTGGTGATCGTCGAGGAACGCGCCGGTCGGCGGATTCCGGTGGGTATGCTCACCGATCGCGACATCGCGATCGAGGCGGTCGCCTTCGGCATCGACCCGCGCGCGCTGAACGCCGGCGACCTGATGACGCCGCAACCCGCGCTCGCGCGCGAGGACGACGACCTGATGACCGTGCTCGCGACGATGCGCGCCCAGGGGATTCGTCGCGTGCCGGTGGTCGGGCGCGACGGCGAACTGCGTGGCATCGTCGCCGCCGATGATCTCTGGGCGCTGCTCGCCGCGCAGATCGATGCGCTCGCGGGCGTGGCCGACACCTCGCGTCGCCGCGAGACACGCGACCGCGCCGCGTCCGCAGCAGCCGCCGAACCCCCCGCGAAAATGGACGTCGACGCCTCGCCCCCCGCGTAGACACCACCGCGGCGCACTGTCACCATCGACACGGCGCGCCGCCCCTGCAGGCCGGGCGCCCGCCCGATGCTCGACCGAACCCGCCCTGTTCCCGCCAACACCGTCGACCGCAACGCCTTCCGGGCGATGTGCGAACAGTTCGCGCAGCGCGAGATCGGCCCGCGCTGGGAGCAGGCCGACCGCACTCGCATCTTCCCTCGCGACTTCCTCGTGGCCGCCGCACGCGCCGGCCTGATCGGCATCACCGCCGACGAGGCGCTCGGCGGCGCCGGCCTCGGCTGCTACGAGGAGGCGATCGCGATGGAGGAAATGTCGCGGGTCAACCCGAACCTCGCGGTCGCGGTGCTGGTCCAGAACGTCGCCGGCTCGATCCTCTACGAGCATGGCGACGCCGCGCAGCGCGAGATCGCGCGCCGCGTGATCGCCGGCGAGTGCGTGGTCGCGATCACCGTCACCGAGCCGGAAGCCGGCAACGACGTCGCCAGCCTGAAGACCACCGCGGTGCGCGATGGCGACGACTGGATCCTCGACGGCATGAAGTCCTTCATCACGCTCGGTGGCGACGCCGACGTGCTCGTCACGCTGGCGCGCGTCGATGCTGCCGCCGGACGGCAGGGGATGGCCTTCTTCGCGGTCGACCGCGCGAGCCCCGGCATCACCGCCACCCGCATCGAGACCCATGTCAACCGCCCCGCCCCGACCTACCGGATCAACTTCGACCGCGTCCGGGTGCCCGGCTCGCGCCGGGTCGCGGCAGGCTTTCGCGAGATCATGGCGGGCTTCAATCGCGAGCGGGTGATGGTTGCCGCGCGCTGGCTGGGCCATATGCGTCACGCGCTTGCCTGGGCGCGCGAGTACGCCGGCGTGCGCCAGCAGTTCGGGCGCCCGATCGGGGCCAACCAGTCGATCGCCTTCCAGCTCGCGCAGTCGCATGTCGACGTCGAGGCGACCCGTCACCTCACCTACCATGCCGCCGAGCGCTGGGACAGCGGCGTGCCGATCCGCGACCTGATCCTCGATGTCTCCTCGGCCAAGCTCTACGCGACGCAAGCCGTGGTACGCGTCACCCAGACCGCGCTGCACGTCGGCGGCGGCTGGGGCCTGACCGAGGAGCTGCCGGCGATGCGGCTGGCGATGGACGCGCTGGTCGCGCCGGTCACCGTCGGCAGCTGGGAGATCCAGCTGCGCGCGATCGCCCGCGAGATGGGCCTGCCCTGCGACTGAGCTGCCCGACAACCGATCGGGCCCTCGACCCTGTCACCGCCCCCCGACCCGCAGGACTCCCACGATGGCTCTCGACTTCAGCTTCTCGCCCGAGCACGAGGCGGTGCGCGAAAGCATCCGCCGCTTCGCCCGCGAAAGGATGGCCCCCCTTGTGACCGAAGCCGAGGAAAGCGAGCGCTTTCCGCGCGAGCTGTTCGCGCAGTGGGGCGAGATGGGCCTGCTCGGCGTGCGCTACCCGGAGGCCGACGGCGGCACCGGCATGGACAAGATCGCCGACTGCATCATCCGCGAGGAGATGAGCTTCGTGTGCCAGGCCTTCGCCTCGAGCTGGTCGGCACACACGCACCTCGGCATCTGGCCGATCTGGCGCGCGGGTACCGTTGCGCAGAAGGAACGCTTC
>JBIIHU010000275.1:0-4713 GCA_044235405.1 Burkholderiaceae bacterium | reverse complement strand
TGCTGTCATCGGCCTTTGTCGACACCCTGCGTGCCGCGCCACCGCCGGCGCGCAACACCAGCTGGTTCGACACCGAGATCGCCGGCTTCATGCTCGAGCAGCGCATCAGCGGGGCGGCCACCTGGTACTTCCGCTACCGCGACGCGGGCGGGCGCATCCGGCTGTGCCGCATCGGTCGCTGCCCCGAGATGGCGCCCGGCGAGGCGCGCACCAAGGCCTGGCAGATGCGCCAGGAGCTCGATGCCGGCGGTGATCCGAAGCTCAACGCCCGGCGCTTCGCCCGCGCACCCACGCTCGCCGAGTTCGTCGACGAGAAGTACCTGCCCTACGCGCGCACCCGCAAGCGCAGCTGGAAGACCGACGAGGTGCTGCTGCGCCTGCACCTGCTGCCGGCCTTCGGCAGCGTGCGGATGAACCACATCCGGCGCGCCGATGTCACGGCCTTCCATCTGGCGGCGATCCGCAAGGGCTACGCCCCGGGTACCTGCAACCGGCTTCTCATCCTGCTGAAGTTCCTCTTCAACTGCGCGATCCGCTGGGATGTGCTACCCGCCGACATGAACCCCTGCGTGGGCGTGGAGCCGGTGCGCGACAACGGTGCGCGCGAGCGCTACCTCACGGTGGCCGAGGTGCAGCGGCTCTTCGAGGAGCTCGACGGCAACCGCAACGTGCAGGTGGGGCAGGTGATCCGGCTGCTGCTCTACACCGGCGCTCGCAAGCGCGAGGTGCTCGATGCACGCTGGGAGCACATCGATCTCGAGCGACGAACCCTGACGGTGCCGGTCTCGAAGTCGGGCCGGCCGCGCCACATCCCGCTGTCCGATGCCGCGCTCGAACTGCTGCGGGCGCTGCCGCGCGATCCTGCCATCCCCTGGGTGTTCTTCAACCCGCGCACCGGCAAGCCGCCGGTGTCGGTCTTCTACGCCTGGGACACCATTCGCAAGCGTGTGGGCCTGGGCGAGGTGCGCATGCACGACCTGCGTCACACCTTCGCGAGCTTCCTGGTGAGTTCGGGGCGCTCACTCTACGAAGTGCAAGCCCTTCTCGGCCACCACGACCCCAAGGTCACGATGCGCTACGCCCATCTGTCGCCTCATGCGCTGGTCGAGGCCGCCAACGTGGTCGGCAGGGCGGTGCTGCCGAGCGGGAAGTCCGACGGCGAGGCCGTGCCAGGAGCGGGTAGCTGATGCGTCGGGCAAGCGACGGCGGCGTCTCATTCGTTTGGATCAATAAAATTTGCGATAGTGGCTATAGCTTTTTGGCATGATTTGACATGGAGCTATTCATCGCTGAGAGTTGTGGGCTCTCATAGGCGATGCGCTCTCTTCACTCCCTCTCCTTCGCTACCTTGGTCCTCTCGCCATGACCTCCCGGGTCATCCTGCTGCGCATCGCGTTGCTCGACGTTACCCCGCGTGTATGGCGCAGGCTGCGCGTACCCGAGGCCATCGCGCTCGACCAGCTGCATCTGCTCATTCAGGCAGCCATGGGTTGGTCTGACACCCACCTGCACGAATTCTTCATCCTCGATCAACGTTACGGCTCGCGAGCGGCCCTCGGTGCCAGCACCGGCGGGCGGCTGCGCGAATCGCGAGGCAAGCCCCTTTGCCATGCGCTCGGGGCGAGCCGATCCTTCGATTACCTCTACGATTTCGGCGATCAGTGGCACCACCTGGTGGTGGTCGAGTCGATCGACACGCTGGCCGAGGGCGTCGAGCCCGAGGCGGCACTGCTCGCCGGCGGCGGCGCCTGCCCCCCCGAAGACGTGGGCGGCGCCGCGGGCTACGCCAGCTTCCTGGCGGCGCTTGCCGACCCCGCCCATCCCCAGCACGCCGAGCAGCTCGCCTGGGTGGGTGGCGCTTTCGACCCCCATGTCTTCGACCTCGAAGCCGCCGCGGCTTGCGTGTCGCGGCTGGCAGCATCGGCGGGCTGAAAAATCCTGTGCTGTTTGTGCGACAGAATCATCTGGTGAGCCTGAGCTTGCGTATGGTCTGACAGTTGGCTGTCAGTTCATCGCTGCTGTGCAAAAGCAACAAGATCCCCTGCGGCACAAGATCGACCTCCTCGAACTCGCCCGGCAGCTCGGCAATGTCGCCCGGGCCTGCGAGCTGATGGGCGTCTCCCGCGACACCTACTACCGCCTCAAGCGCCAGTACGACAACGGTGGCGTCCTCGCGCTCGCGCCGATCTCGCGGGCCCGTCCATTGCTGGGCAACCGGGTTGATCCCGGCACCGAGCGCGCGGTCCTCGAACTCGCCATCGCGCAGCCGGCGCTCGGCCAGGCGCGCATCGCGGCCCTGCTCGGCGAGCGCGGCATCACGGTGTCACCCGCGGGGGTGCGCGGCATCCTGATGCGCCACGGCCTCCAGACGCGGCGCCTGCGCATCGGTGCGCGCGCCGCCCCGCGCATGCCCGGGCAGCTCGGCGTCCAGGACAGCCTTTCGGTCGGCCCGATGGGGGCGCTCGGCCAGGTCTGGCAACAGACCTTCCTCGACACCGCCACCCGCCTGATGTTCGCGCGGGTGTACCCGGTGCGCACCCCCGAAACCGCGGCCGACCTCCTCGTCACGCGCGTGCTGCCTTTCTTCGAAGGGCAGGGCATGCGGCTGCGCCATGTCGTCACCGACCGCAGCCTGCAGTACTGCGGCCGGCCCGAGCAGCATGCCTATCGCGGGCTGCTCGATTCCCGTGGGGTTGGTCACGGCCTGGCGGGCACCGCCGACCCCGGGGCCGCGCTGCTGCTCGAGGCGCTTCACCGGCAGATGCTCGACGGCTTCTACAAGGTGTCGGCACGCGAGCGCGCCTACGCATCGCTCGATGAGCTGCAGGCCGACGTCGATGCCTGGGTCGAGCGCCACAACCGCGAGCGCGGCTGCGATGGCTGGTGGTGTTTCGGGCGCACGCCGATGGCCACCTTCGAGGCGATGCGGGCTGGCGCCCCGCTGGACTGACCGCCGGGCTCCCGCGGCCCGGTGCGACAATCCCCCGATCGCGCCGCGCCCGGAGCCCAGCCCCCATGTCCGATCCTGCCCCTTCACCCGCCCAGACCAGCCCTGAGGCCGGCGCCCGCGTGCCCCGGCTGCGCATTCTCTTCATCCACCAGAACTTTCCGGGGCAATTCAAGTTTCTCGCGCCGGCGCTTGCGGCGCAGGGCCACGAGGTGGTCGCGATGACCATGCAGGCCACCCAGGCGCGCGTGTGGCAGGGCGTTCGCATTCATCCCTACCGCGCGGCGCGCGGCACCACGCCGGGTGTGCATCCCTGGGTGGGCGACTTCGAAACCAAGACCATCCGCGGCGAGGCCTGCTTTCGCGCGGCCCTCGAGATGCGCGCGCAGGGCTTCACGCCCGATGTCGTGGTGGCGCATCCCGGCTGGGGCGAGAGCCTGTTCGTCAAGGATGTCTGGCCCGCGGCGCGGCTGGGCGTCTACAGCGAGTTCTTCTACCGTGCCGAGGGGGCCGACACCGGTTTCGATCCTGAATTCAGCGCTTCCGACCCCGGCGACGTCTGCCGCCTGCGGCTGAAGAACCTCAACAACCTGCTGCACTTCGAGATCGCCGACGGCGCGATCTCGCCCACCCGCTGGCAGGCGAGCACCTTTCCCGAGCCCTTCCGCTCGCGAATCCGCGTGATCCATGACGGCATCGACACCGCGGCGGTCACGCCCGAGCCCGGCGTGCGCATCGCGTTGCGCGATGGCGGGGCGCTGACCCGCGCCGACGAGATCGTCACCTTCGTGAACCGCAACCTGGAGCCCTACCGTGGCTATCACGTGTTCATGCGCGCGCTGCCCGAACTGCTCGCCAGCCGGCCCCGCGCCCGGGTGCTGATCGTCGGCGGCGACGGGGTCAGCTACGGGGCCCGCTCGCCCGACGGGCGGCGCTGGCGCGACATCTTCATCGACGAAGTGCGCCCGCGCATCCCGGATGCCGACTGGGCGCGCGTGCATCTGCTGGGCAATCTGCCCTACGAGCACTTCCTCGCGCTGCTGCGGGTCTCGACGGTGCACGTCTACCTGACCTATCCCTTCGTGCTCAGCTGGAGCCTGCTCGAGGCGATGAGCGCGGGCTGCGCGATCGTGGCAAGCGATACCGCGCCGCTTCGCGAAGCGATCGCGCACGACCAGACCGGCCGGCTCGTGGGCTTCTTCGACGGATCGGCGCTGGTGCGTTCGGTCTGCGACCTGCTCGAGCATCCCGGTGAGCGGGCCCGCCTCGGGGCGGCCGCACGCGCGTTCGCGCAGCAAACCTACGATCTGCGCAGCGTGTGCCTGCCGGCTCAGCTGCGGTGGGTTGCCGAACTTGCCGGCGGCGGCACCTGAACGCGCGCCGGGCTTGCCCGGCGCCGGCGGCTCAGGCGAATTCGAGCCCGGTCTGCTGCAGGGCCGGCAAACCGATCTGCACGCTGTTGACCTCGAGCAGCGAAACCGCCTGAAAGACGTCGGCGGGCGACCACGAGGCGTAGCGGCCGTCGGTCAAGCCGACCAGGAAATCGACGATTGCAGGATCGGGTTCGGGGGTTCGCAGCACATTGCTGACCGCCAGCCGCGCGTAGTCGCTCATGGTGTTGCCGCCGGCAAGCGCGCTGACCAGATTCACGTCGATGGCCAACTGGAACATGTCGAGAAGGCTCCTGCCTTCATCGAACAGCCGGATGACCCCCCCGACAATGTCTGGCGACTGCATGAAGGTCGGGCCGAGTACGCCTAGGAGGA
>JBIIHU010000069.1:0-14918 GCA_044235405.1 Burkholderiaceae bacterium | reverse complement strand
CCGTGCGGCCCGACCCGCTCTTCGGGCAGATCCTGCGCCGGCGCACCAACCGCGAGGCCTACCTGCCGCAGGAACCCGCGCCCGCCGCGCTGCAGGCCATCGCCGAAAGCGTCGCCCCCGCGGCCACGCCCTTCATGGCGGGGGTTCCGCTGCGCGCCGGATTCGTCGGCTCGGCGCAGCCGCAGCTCCTCGCGCAACACCGGGCCATCGCCGCGGATGCCTTCCGCATCGAGATGCGCACCACCCGCACGATGATGGAGAGCCTGCGCTGGCTGCGGGTGGGCCCCGCCGAAATCGCCCACCATCGCGACGGACTGTCCATCAACGAGCCCATGGTGCGGGCGCTGGTCGCCCTGGGTCTGTTCGACCGCGGCAAGCCCCCCGGCCCCGACGATGCCGCGATCGGCCGGCAGATCAGCGCCTTCAACGCCAAGCTCACGGCCACCCCGGCCTTCTTCTGGCTGATCACCGAGGGCAACGACCGCCGCACCCAGATCAACGCCGGCCGCGCCTGGGCGCGCGCCCAGCTCGCCGCCACCGCGCAGGGCCTGGCCATGCACCCGCTCTCGCAGGCCCTGCAGGAGTACCCGGAGGTGGCCGAGCCCTACGCGAAGATCCACGCCCTGCTGCAGGCGCCTCCGCCCCGGGCCACGGTGCAGATGTGGGCCCGCCTCGGTCAGGCGCCGACCGTCGGGCCCTCACCGCGGCGCGGCGTGCAGGCGCACCTGATCGTCACCCCGCCGCCGCGATCTCCGTCAGCACCGGCCGCAGGTACCCCAGGAAGCGGTCCGGATCCTCGCTCATCGGGAAGTGACCCAGGCCGCTCATGATGGTGGCCTTCGCGCCCGGCACGCTGGCCGCCACCGCGAGCGTCTCGGCCGGCGTGCACGAATAGTCGTACTCGCCGGTGAGCAGGTGCAGGGGGCAGCGGCGGGTATCGATGCCAGCGACCTTGTCGCGGATGTCGCCATCGACCTTGTAGAAGTACAGGTCGCCCTTGAACACCCCGGGACCGCCCTGCATGTAGTGCCACAGCGTCTCCCAGCGGTGCGCCTCGGGCGCCTGCGGGCCGACCAGCCCCGAGACGACGCCCGCGCAGACCTCGCCGCCGTGCACGTCGGGCCGGTGCAGCCAGGCGGTGTCGTAGTAGGGATCGACATGGGCGCCTGCCTGCAGTCCGATCGCCGCGCGAAAGCGCTCCGGGTGCGACAGCGCGAGCTGCAGCACCAGCCGCCCGCCGATCGAGCAGCCCATGACCACCGGCCGCTCCAGGCCCAGCGCATCGCTAACCGCCAGCACCTGCGCCACGTAACCCTCGGTCGTCAGCCGGTACTCCTGCTCGTGCCAGCCCGCGGGCGGCGAGGACTTGCCGTGCCAGGGCATGTCGAAGGCGATCACCCGATAGCGCGCGAGCACCTCGGGATCGTTCATCACGCCGCGCCACTGCCGCGAATCGGCGCCCGCCGTGTGCAGACACAGCAGCGGGATGCCCTGCCCCGCCTCCTCGACATAGACGCGGTGCGGCACGCCGCCGATGGCAAGCCGCAGGTAGCGGCCGACGACGGGCTCGAAGGCGGGATCGGGCATGAGAGGGTCCAGGGGGCGGGGTAGGGCTTGACGTCGGGCGATGATGGCACGGCCCCCGGCCGGAGCGCCATGCATGCGAGGCCGGGCGCACCTCGGCCGCCTCCCGCAACCCTTGACGCTCGGACCATTAAAAGACTATTTTCAGACCCTCGCTTCCCGGATTGCAGCCATGCGCTACGCCTCCCGCGTCAAACCCATCAGCTATCTGAAGGCCAACGCGGCCGAGGTCCTGGCCGAGCTGAACGAACTTCGCGAGCCTCTGATCATCACCCAGCACGGCGAAGCACGGGCCGTGGTGCAGGACATCGCCTCCTACGAACAGACCCAGGAAACCCTGGCCCTGCTGAAGATCCTCGCCCTGGGCCAGCAGGACGCCGAGGCCGGCCGCGTCAAGCCCGCCCTCGAGGTGATCGAGCGCCTCAAGAGCAAGCACGCCGCCCCATGACGCGGCGTGCGGGCCGCCGGCAGGTCCTGCTGACCCGGGGCGCCGAGCACGACCTCGAATCTCTTCACGCCTACCTCGCTGAACGCGAGAGCGCGGCGGCAGCCCATCGCCTGCTCGACCAGATCGCGCAAGTCGTCGACACCCTGGGGCGCTTCCCGGATCGGGGCGCCCATCCGCCCGAACTGCTGGCGCTCGGCATCCGGACGTTCCGCCAGACCGGCTTCAAGCCCTACCGGGTGATCTACCGGGTCACCGGCGGGCAGGTGATCGTCCACCTGATCGTCGATGGCCGGCGCGACCTGCAGGCGGTGCTCGCCCGCAGGCTGCTAGGCGCCTGACGCCGGCCGCGCCCCGCGCGGCGCGGCCATCACGTCCTTGAACCACAGCAGGTTGGCCATGAAGGGATGGAGATCTCCCTCCACCCGCAGCGCGCGACGCCGGATCATCGCGAAGAGGTCATGATGGCCGGGCGCAGGCAGCGGCTGCCAGAAGGCCTCCCACTCGGCCCTTGCCGCGCGCAGCGCGAAGTCCCAGGTCGGCATCACGAAGGGGCCGTGCTCCAGGCGCTCGATGCGCCCGGCGTGGATGCCGAGCAGGTGCTGGCTGTCGCCGGCGTCGATCAGCACGGTGGCCCGCACGTGCCGGCCGCGACGCGCCAGCGACTCGCTGCCGTTCACCACCTGCCGCATCCGCTGCAGGCGTTCCGCGATTTCATCCATCGCAAGCCACCTCATCCTCTGTCCCGTGTCGCCGTGCTAGATTAAACCGCCTGGGGGAGAACCGGTCGGTCGACGGTCCCACAAACACAACCACAACGGGACAGGCTTGCAGCTCGTACAACTCGTCATCACCGGCGTGGCGCTGGGCTGTATCTACGGCCTTGTGGCGCTCGGCTTCGTGCTGATCTACAAGGCCACCGAGACGGTGAGCTTCGTCCAGGGCGACCTGATGATGCTCGGCGCCTTCTGCGGGCTGGCCGCCGTCACGATGCTCGGGTTTCCCTTCTGGATCGGCGTCATCGCCTCGATGCTGGCAATGGGTGCCTTCGGCTGGCTGGTTGAGCGCACAACCATCCGCCCCATCCTCGGCCAGCCGCAGTTCACCGTCGTGATGCTGACGATCGGCATCGGCTACATCGTCCGCGGCCTGATCACGATGATCCCGGCGATCGGCACCGAGACCCACACGCTGCCGGTGCCCTACAAGGACGTGATCTGGAACGTCGGCGGCGTCGTGATCGCCGGCGAACACGCGGTCATCATCGCCGTGACGGCCGTGCTGTGCGGCGTGCTCTACGCGATGTTCCGCTACTCCACCATCGGCATCGCGATGCAGGCCGCCTCGCAGAACCAGCTCGCCGCCTACTACATGGGCATCCCGGTGCGCCGCCTCAACGGCCTGGTCTGGGCGCTGGCCGCGGCGGTGGCGGCGGTGGCCGGGCTGCTGCTCGCGCCCATCACCTTCGTGCACGTGAACCTCGGCTTCATCGGCCTGAAGGCCTTTCCGGCGGCCGTGATCGGCGGCTTCGGCAGCCTGCCGGGCGCCATCGTCGGCGGCCTGATCATCGGCGTGGTCGAGTCGCTGTCGGGCTTCTACCTGCCCGACGGCTTCAAGGACACCGCGCCCTTCATCGTCGTGCTGCTGATGCTCTGGTACAAGCCCAACGGCCTGTTCGGCGAGAAGCTGCGCAAGAAGGTCTGAACCGTGCGCTTCCTGTTCAAGACCGCCTACGACCAGGACATCGTCCTGGCCAAGCACGCCGGCCATCGCTTCTGGTACGGCCTGCTGCTCGCGACGCTGCTGGTGGCGCCCTGGGGCCTGTCGGAGTACTGGCTGGCGCAGGCGAGCTTCGTGCTCATCTTCTCGATCGCCGGGCTGGGCCTGATGCTGCTGGCCGGCTACACCGGTCAGGTGTCGATCGGCCATGCCGCCTTCATGGGCGTGGGCGCCTACACGCAGGCGGTCCTGACCGGCGCCGGCTGGCCCTTCCCGCTGGCGCTGGCCGCCGGGACCCTGCTGTCGGCCGCGGTCGGCCTGGTGGTGGGGTTGCCGGCGCTGCGCGTCAAGGGCATCTACCTGGGCATCGCCACCCTCGCCTTCGGCTTCATCGTCGAGGAGGTGCTCGCGCGCTGGGAGTCGGTCACGGGCGGCAACGCCGGCATCCACCTGAAGGCACCCAACCTCTTCGGCTTCAAGCTCGACACCGCCGAGTTCTTCTACTACCTGTGCCTCGTGCTGTGCGTGGTCATCACGCTGGGCGTGCTCAACCTGCTGCGTTCGCCCACCGGTCGGGCCTTCGTGGCGATCCGCGACTCCGAGATCTCCGCCCAGAGCATGGGCATCCACCTCGCCTGGTACAAGGGCCTGGCCTTCGCGGTCTCGGCGGCGATCGCCGGCGTGGCGGGGGCGCTCTACGCCCACAAGATGGGCTTCATCTCGCCCGACCAGTTCAGCCTGATCCAGTCCGTCGACCTGCTGCTGCTGGTGGTGGTGGGCGGCCTGGGCTTCGTGCACGGCGCCTTCCTGGGCGCCATCTTCCTCATCACCATGCCGCAGCTCATCACGCTCGCCAAGGACTGGCTGCCGCCGGCCATCGGCCAGGCGGCCGGGCTGCAGGCCGTGATCTATGGCGTGGTGCTGGTGGCCTTCGTGCTGTTCGAGCCCATGGGCCTGTACGGCCGCTGGCTCAAGATCCGCACCTGGTTCCAGCTCTTCCCCTTCTACCGCCGGGGCATGTTCAAGCGGCAGAAGAGCTTCACCAAGTCGGACCGCCTCAAATGAGCCAGCCCCCGGTGAGCCCGACCGCCGCTGCAGACCAGGGCCCGCTGCTGTCGGCGAAGGACCTGCAGGTGCGCTTTGGCGGCGTGCTCGCCGTCAACGGCGTCAGCTTCGACGTGCAGCGTGGCGAGATCTTCACCCTGATCGGCCCCAACGGCGCGGGCAAGACCACGGTCTTCAACCTCATCAGCCGCATCTACACGCCCACCGCCGGCACCATCGACTTCGACGGCCATGCGCTGACGCGCACGCCGGCCCATCGGGTCGCCGGCCTGGGCATCGCGCGCACCTTCCAGAACATCGAGCTCTTCGAGTTCGCCACCGTCCTGCAGAACCTGCTGATCGGCCACCACGTGCACCGCGGCACCGGCTTCTGGGCCGACCTCTTCTTCACCCCCGCCGCTCGCCGCGCCGAGGTGGCCGCGCGCGAGGCGGTCGAGAAGGTCATCGAGCTGCTCGACCTGCAGCACCACCGCGACTCGCTGGTGGCCGGCCTGCCCTACGGCGTGCGCAAGGTGGTCGAGCTGGCCCGGGCCCTGTGCACGCAGCCGCGGCTGCTGCTGCTCGACGAGCCCTCGTCCGGGCTCAATGTCGAGGAAACCGACGACATGGCCTTCTGGATCGAGGACATCCGCACCCAGCTCGGTATCACGGTCCTGATGGTCGAGCACGACATGAGCCTGGTCTCGCGCGTGTCCGACCGCGTGCTCGCGATGAACCAGGGCGAGACGCTGGCCGTCGGCACACCCGCGCAGGTGCAGTCCGACCCGCGGGTCATCGAGGCCTACCTCGGCTCGGTCGAGGACATGTCCTCGCTGCGGCGGCCCGGATCATGAGCGCGCCCGCCCCCTCTGCCTCGGGCGCCATGCCCGCGAACGCGGCGGCCGCCAGCGGCGCCGCCCCCGACGCCGGCAAGGCCGACGTGATCCTTCGGCTGGCCAACGTCGAGAGCGCCTACGGACCCATCAAGGCCATCCGCGGCGTCAGCCTCGAGGTCATCCGCGGCCAGATCGCCACCGTGCTCGGCTCCAACGGCGCGGGCAAGACCACGATCCTGAAGACCATCTCCGGGATCATCGACCCGCGGCGCGGCAGCATCGAGTTCGACGGCCACGACATCACCGCGCAGGACCCCTCGCTGATCGTGCAGCGCGGCCTGTCGCACGTGCCCGAGGGCCGCGAGGTCTTCCCGCTGCTGTCGGTGCGCGACAACCTGCTGATGGGCGCCTACACCCGCAAGGACCGCGACCAGGTCGCGCGCGACCTCGAGACCGTCTTCGGCTACTTCCCGATCCTGAAGGAGCGCGCCGCGCAGGACGCCGGCCTGCTGTCGGGCGGCCAGCAGCAGATGCTCGCGATCTCGCGCGCCATCATGGCCGCGCCCAAGCTCATCCTGCTCGACGAGCCCAGTCTGGGCCTGTCGCCGCGCCTCACGAAGGAGATCTTCGAGATCGTCGTGCGCATCAACCGCGAGCGCGGCACCTCGATGCTGCTGGTCGAGCAGAACGCCAACATGGCGCTCAACGCGGCCGACTTCGGCTACGTGCTCGAGAACGGCCGCATCGTCATGCAGGACACCTGCGCAGTGCTGCGCGAGAAGGACGACATCAAGGAGTTCTACCTCGGCATGAAGGAAACCGGCGTGCGCGGCGAGCGCCGTTGGAAGAAGAAGAAGACCTGGCGATGAGCACCGCTCCCGACCCGCACCGCATCGTCTCGAGCGCCGAGTTCGGCTGGACCCCCGCGCCGATCGACTTCGCCTCGGTGCCCGAGCTCTTCCGCAAGCGCGTGGCCGAACTGGGCGACGCGCCGATGATGCGGCAGAAGGATCTCGGCATCTGGCGCGCCTACAGCTGGAAGGAGGTCGGCCGCATCGTCGACGAGATCGGCGCGGGCCTCGCCTGCCTGGGCTTCGAGCCCGGCGAGGTGGCCTCGGTGCTGGCCAACACCTCCCGCGAGTGGGTCTGGACCGACCTCGCCGTGCTCACGATGGGTGGCGTGTGCAACGGCATCTACCCGACCGACGCGGCCGCGCAGGTGCAGTACCTGTGCGCCGACTCCGGCACCGTCGTGCTGTTCGTCGAGAACGACGAGCAGCTCGACAAGTACCTCGAGGTGCGCGATCAGCTGCCCGCGGTGCGCAAGGTGGTGGTCTTCGACATGGAAGGTCTGGGCGGGCTCGCCGATGCGCAGGTGATCTCGCTCGAGCGCCTGCGCGAACTCGGCCGCGAGCGCCTCGCCGCACAGCCCGACGTCGTCAGCGCCCGCCACGGCACGCGCTCCCCCGAGGACATCGCCATCCTGGTCTACACCTCGGGCACGACCGGCCGGCCCAAGGGCGCGATGATCACCCACGCCAACCTGTGCGCGGTGCTGGCCGGCGCCGCGAGCGGCATCTTCGAAGGGATGCGCGAGCGCGACGAGCGCATCGCCTTCCTGCCGCTGTGCCACGTCGCCGAGCGCCTGATCGGCGAGTACGTGCCCATCCTGCGCCGCTCGGTCGTCAACTTCGTCGAGAACCCCGAGACCGTCTTCGAGAACCTGCGCGAGATCCAGCCGCATGTGTTCTTCGCCGTGCCGCGGGTCTGGGAAAAGATCTACTCGCAGGTCCAGATCACCCTCAGCGAAGCCGGCAAGCTGCAGCAGGCCGCCTACGCGTGGGCGCTGGGCGTGGGCCGCGAGCTCGCGGCCTGCGAGGCCGAGCGCCGGTCGCCCGGCCCCTGGCTGGCGCTGCGCGGCTGGGTGGCGCGCGTGACGGTGATGGACAACGTGCGCCGCATGATGGGCCTGAGCCGCGTCGAGCTCGGGCTGACCGGCGCGGCGCCCATCTCGGCCGAACTGATCCGCTGGTTCCAGGCGGTGGGCATTCCGCTGCGCGAGGCCTGGGGCATGACCGAGACCTGCGGCGGCGGCAGCATCAATCCGCGCGGCCGGGTGCGCCCGGGCACGATCGGCGTACCCGGTCCCGGTGTCGAGATGCGCATCGCCGAAGGCACGAACGAGATCCTGCTGCGCGGCCCCTGCGTGATCAAGGGCTACCTGAACCAGCCCGAGAAGACCGCCGAGACCATCGACGCGGACGGCTGGCTGCACACCGGCGATGTCGGCAGGGTGGATGCCGACGGCTACTTCACGATCACCGACCGGATGAAGGACATCATCATCACGGCCGGCGGCAAGAACGTGACCCCGAGCGAGTGGGAGAACGAGCTCAAGTTCTCGCCCTACGTCACCGACGCGGTGGTGATCGGCGACAAGCGCGCCTACCTGACCGCGCTGGTGATGATCGACCAGGAAAACGTCGAGAAGTACGCGCAGGACCACGACGTGCCGTTCTCGAACTACGCGAGCCTCACGCGCGCCCCCGAGATCGTCGCCCTGATCGGCCGCGAGATCGAGCGGGCCAACGCGAAGTTCGCCCGCGTCGAGCAGGTGAAGAAGTTCCGGCTGCTGGAGACCCAGCTGACCGCCGAGGACGAGGAACTCACGCCGACCATGAAGCTCAAGCGCCAGCTGGTGCAGAAGAAGTACGCTGCCATGATCGATTCGATGTACCAGGACTGACCCCGAATACCGGAGGAGACAACCATGCGATTCCTGAAGAAAACCGCGCTGGCCCTCGCGGCCACGGCCCTCGCCGCCGGCAGCGCGCTCGCGCAGCAGCAGGGCGTCACCAAGACCGAGATCCTGGTCGGCTCGATCCTCGACCTGTCCGGTCCGGTGGCCGCTTTCGGCAAGCAGACCCGCAACGGCATGCAGCTGCGCGTGGACGAGATCAACGAGCAGGGCGGGATCCACGGCCGCAAGATCCGCCTGCTGGTCGAGGACGACGGCTATGACCCGAAGAAATCGGTGCTGACCGCGCAGAAGCTGGTCAACCAGGACAAGGTCTTCGTCGTGGCCGGCCACACCGGCACCGCGCACAACAACGCGGCGATGCCGATCCAGTTCGAGAAGAACGTCATCAACTTCCTGCCGGTGACGTCGGCTCGCGAGATGTACGAGCCCTTCCACCGACTCAAGTTCTCGTTCGCGGCCACCTACTTCGACCAGATGCGCGCGGGCATCCCGCATCTGATGAAGGCCAAGAACTACCAGAAGCCCTGCATCATCCACCAGGACGACGAATTCGGCCTCGAGGTGTTCCGCGGCGCCGACGACGCGCTCAAGGCCCTGGGCAAGACCTGGGCCGAGCGCACCACCTACAAGCGCGGCGCGACCGACTTCTCGTCGCAGGTGGCGCGCATGAAGGCCGCCGGCTGCGACCTGGTGGTGATGGGCACCATCATCCGCGAGACCATCGGCACCATCGGCGAGGCGCGCAAGATCGGCTTCTCGCCCGACTTCCTGGGCTCGGCCGCCTCGTACACCGACCTGATCCACAAGCTCGGCGGCAAGGCGATGGACGGCCTGTATGCGATGCACACCGCGCAGCAGCCCTACACCGACACCGCCGACGAGAAGGTACGGTTCTGGTCGAACAAGTACAAGACCAAGTTCAGCGAGGACCCGACGGTGTTCTCGGCCTACGGCTACGCGATCATGGACATCTTCGTGACCGCGGCGCGGGTGGCCGGTCCCAACCTGACCACCGACACGCTGATCAAGGCGATGGAAACCCACACTTTCCCGGCCGACATGCACGGCATGCCGCAGCTCAAGTTCTCGAGCACGATGCGCCTGGGCAACGAGAAGAGCCGCATGGCCCAGATCCAGAACGGCCGCTGGGTCTCGATCACCGACTACCTGCCGGTGCCGCCGCTGAGCAAGTGAGGCGCGCCGCCTGAGAACGACAACGGGGCCCGCGGGCCCCGTTCTTCATTCGGGAGGCCGCCAACCGGCCGCCCCCCGACGGGTCACAACGCCGTGCCGGCCTCAGCCCGGCCCCAGATCCGCCGGCCGGTAGTACGGCCGATCGCCGAGCGCATCGACCCTCGCCCAGAAGGCTTCGCCGCTGGCCAGCCCGCGCGCATCCTTGGGCGCGGTGCGCCGCCAGATCGCCCAGGAGTCGGGATGAAGGCGGATGGCTTCGTCGAAGTGAGCGCGTGCTTCGTCGCCGCGGCCCTGCTCGCCGAGATATTCCCCGAGCCGGAAGTGGGCCTGCGCCAGCGCGACCTCGGGCGGTGGGGTTTCGATCCGGGCCGCGACCGCGGCTGGATCCAGGGCGTAGCGGCTGGTGCGACCCGCGCGTACCCAGTCGCGCACCGCATCGAGATAGCGCTGCTTGACCTGCACGCGCTCGGCGGCCACCGTCTCCGGCATGGCGAAGGTGCGCCTGTCCATCAGCCGGAAGCCATCGGTGGCGCCGGCGGTTTCGGGCGGACGCACGATGCGGCCGTCCTCGTCGATCCAGACCGCCTGCGGCACGTTGACCAGGCCGTAGAGGTCGGCCAGGTGGTGCTCACGGTCGATCAGGCAGGGATAGGCGGGGCGCGCGCCTTCGATCCAGGGACGGGCGCCCTGCGGATCGTCCAGCGCCACCGCGATCACCGTGAACCCGTGGCCCTGAAGCTCGTCGAACAGTGCCTGCCACACGGACAGGTCGGCCCGACAGCCTCACCACGAGGACCAGGTCGCCAGCAGGACCTTGCGGCCGCGATGCTCGGAGAGGCGGTGTGGGCGGCCGTCGAGGTCGGGCAGCGCGAAGTCGGGCGCCTGGCCGCTGGCCAGCGTGCGCGCGCGGTCGGCCGCGCCGGTGCCCAGCACCCAGGTCCGGCCGCCGGCGTCGTGCACGACCGGATGGCCGAAGGCCTGCCACAGGCCGGCGAGATCGAGCCGCTCGCCGCGCACCAGCGCCGCTTCGCGCCCGCGCGGCAACGGCAGGCAGATGTCGCCCTGACACAGGCCCTCGGGCTTCCAGTCCCAGCCCGTGGCCTGGAGGATCTCGTCGCGCGTGAGCCAGAGCGACTCGCCATCGGCTTGCGCCTGCGGCAGGCTGGCTGTGCGCTGTTCGTGCAGCGTGGTGATCAAGCGTGACTCCTGAGTGTGGGGATGCAGCGACAAGCTTACGCGAGCGCGGCGGGCCCGGCTTCAGTAGTGCGGCGGGATTTCGTCGCGCAGGCTGGGGGCCGTGCCACCGGCCGCGGCGGCGGCCTCGGCGGCAGCCAGGCGCTCGCGCAGCCGCGCGAGTTCGCGCGCGAGGCCTTCGATCTGCGCCTGCTGGCTCGCCACCACCCGATCGAGCTGCTCGAGCAGGTCTTCGGCCCAGACCGCCTTGAGCTCGAGTTCGATCAGCCGGGCCTCGACCCGGGAAGCCGGTTCGCTCACCCCAGGCCCAACCACCGGCGCACCCGCGCCCACAGCAGGGCGAGCACGCTCGGCGCCTCGGCCTGCGGCAGGGGCGCGGGCGGCGCGCCGGCCGGTCCCTCGGGCGCGGCGGCGGCTTGCCGCAGGTTCAGGCCGAACCGGCGCGCCAGCTCGTTGACGTAGTCGGTGACCAGGCCGGCGCGCGAGAACTGCGCGAGCGGGCCGGCGAGCTGGAAGGCCAACCGCAGCTCGAGCCGGGTGGCGCCCGGCCCGTCGGCCAGCACCGCGTAGTGCAGCCTCGTGCTGACCCGCGTGCCGCTGAAGCGGTCGGTGCCTTCGGCGTGCATGCGGCCGATGCGCGCCGGCGCATCGAGAAAGAGCTCGGCGCGCATCGCGAAGGCCGCGGTGATGGGGCCGAAGCGGATGTCGATATGCCCCTCGGCGCGATCGCCGGCGTGTCGCGTCACGCTCGCACCCGGCAGACAGCGCGCCACCAGCGGCAGGTCCTGCAGGCGGCGCCAGACCTCGTCGGCGGCCACCGGCAGCGCGAGGTCGCGCACGACCTCGACCCAGTCGCCATCGGCCGGGATGAGGATGGGCGTCCAGTCGGGGAAGTCGGTGGCGGTGGCAGGCGAGGCGCCGGTGGCGGTCGGCAGCCCGGAGGCCGGCTCGGCGTCCGCCTCCGCACGACGCTTCCGCTGCCCATCGTCGCCCGCCGCGGCGCTCGCTCCGAACGCGGCGCTCAGCGCGCCAGGCGGCACGACCGCGGCCTGGCCAGCGCCATGCCCCAGCCCGGCCGCGGCGCCCGGCTGCGCCGGCGGCATGACGAGCTCGCCGCGCGCCTTGCGCGCGAGCACCGACTCGATCGCCTCGACGATGCCCACGTACCCGGTGCAGCGGCAGATGTTGCCGGCGAGCTCGTTACGCACGCGCTGCGCGTCGGGTCCGGGCAGACGCAGCACGATGTCGCGGGCGGTGCACAGCATGCCCGGCGTGCAGTAGCCGCACTGCAGCGCGTGGTGCTCGTGGAAGGCGCGTCGCAGCGCCGCCATCACCGGGTCGTCGCCGTAACCCTCGATGGTGGTGACCTCGACATCCTCGCAGGCCACCGCGAAGGTGATGCACGAGCGTTGCGGCGCGCCATCGATCAGCACCGTGCAGGCGCCGCACACGCCGTGCTCGCAGGAAAGGTGCGTTCCGGTGAGGCCGAGCTCCTTGCGAAGAAAATCACCGAGGTGGGTACGCGGCTCGCATACGCGCTGCACGCGCTCGCCGTTGACGCTGAGCTGGACGAGCTGGGTGATCATGGGTCGAGGGCACCGGTCGCGCCGCGGGCGTTGAACTGGGCGATCGCGCGGACGAGCGCGACCGCGTGCTGGTGGACGAAGACTGCGTCATGCGCGGGAAAGGCGCGCACGATGACGTCCTCGAGGAAATCGATCGTTGCGGACGCATCGATCGACGCCCGCGAGACGCGATCGAGCACCGCCTGCGGCTCGGGCAGCAGCACCGGCCGGGCCTCGACCGCGCCCACCAGCAGGCGGCAATGGCCCAGCGCCGGATCGACGACCACCGCGCCGATGGCGTCGGCGAACTCGCCGACCTTGGCGCAGATCTTGTTCCAGCCCCAGCGCATCGCGGGGCCGAACGCGGGCAGCTCGACCGCGGCGAGCACCTCGCCGGGCTGCAGGTCGGTCGCATAGGCGCCGCGCATGAAGTCCTCGACAGGCACCTGCCGGCGACCGGCGGCGCCGACAAGCTCGACGCGGGCGCCCAGCGCCATCAGGCTGTTGACCCAGTCGGCCGCCGGGTCGGCGTGGCACAGGCTGCCGCCGATCGTGCCGCGGTTGCGCACCGCGCGGTAAGCGATGGAGCGCGCCACCCAGGGCAGCATGCCGTGGGTGGTGTCGGGCACGAGGCCGTCCTCGATCTCGGCGTGGGTGACGGCCGCGCCCAGCCGGAGCACGCCGCCCGAGACGCCGCTCGTGCGCAGCTCGGGCAGGCGCCGCAGCTCGACGAGCGTGCTCGGGCGCGCAAGCCGCAGGTTCAGCATGGGGCCCAGCGACTGACCACCACCGATCGCGCTCGCCTGACCCGGCGCAAGCGCGCGCAGCGCGTCGTCCAGGCTGGACGGGCGCTGCCAGGAAAAGGGCGCGGCCTTCATGATCCGCCCCCGGCGGCAAGCTCGGTCGGCGCCGCGGCGGCAACCCCGGTCGGCGCCGCGGCCCCGACGGTTGCGACCGCAACCGGAGCGCCTGCCGCACGCGACGCGCGGCGCCGCTGGAGCAGCGCGCCGAGCAGCCGACGCGGCGTCAGCGGGGTCTCGGCGAACTCGACGCCGAACTCGGCGAGCGCGGCATTCACCGCGTTCAGGATCGCCGCCGGCGGGGCGATCGCGCCGCCCTCCCCCACGCCCTTGATGCCGTGCCGGGTGTGCGGCGACGGCGTCTCGGTGTGGTCGATGCGGATGGTAGGCATCTCGGCCGCGCCGGGCAGCAGGTAGTCGGCGTAGGTCGAGGCGAGCGGCTGCGCCGAGCGGTCGTAGGGCATCTCCTCGAAGAGCGCGGTGCCGATGCCCTGCACGGCGCCGCCGATGGTCTGGCCCTCGACCACCATCGGATTGACGAGGGTGCCGCAGTCCTCGCAGATCGCGTAGTCGAGCAGCTTGACCTGGCCGGTGCCGATGTCGACCTCGACCAGCACGCCGTGGCTCGCGAAGCTGAAGACGCCGGTGTCGACCGCGGGCTTGTAGGCCTCGGTGACCTCCAGGCCGCCGGTGTGCGCATCGCGCGGCAGCCGCTCGGGCCGGTGGTACCAGGCCTCGCCGATCTGCTGCCAGCTGACCTCGCCGCCGTCGCCCGTGAAGCGGCCGCCCTCGAGCCGTACCGACTCGGGCGAGGAACGCCCGAGGTGCGCGGCGAGGGGGCGCACCCGCGCGACCAGCACCTCGCAGGCCTTGGAGACCGCGCCGCCGGCCATCACGATCGAGCGCGACGCGTAGGTGCCAGTGGAGAAGGGGGTTTCGTTGGTGTCCCCGTGCGTGACCACGATGCGCTCGAGCGGCAGGCCGGTGATCTCGCTGGCGACCTGCGCGAGCGTGGTCTCCATGCCCTGGCCGTGGGAGTGCACGCCCACCTTGACCTCGAGCGTGCCATCGGCGGCCAGACGCACGGTCGCGCCGTCGTAGCCGGGCACGATGGGCAGGCCCCACGACGCGAACACCGAGGTGCCGTGCGCCGCCTGCTCGGTGTAGGTGGCAAAGCCCAGCCCGAGGTAGCGTCCCTGCGCGCGCGCCTGCGCCTGCCGCTGCGCGAAGCCGGCGTGATCGAGCATGGCCATCACCCGGTGCAGGCTCGACGGATAGTCGCCGGAATCGAAGGCCTTGCCGGCGACGTTGGTGTAGGGCATGTCGGCGCCGGTCACCAGGTTCTCGAGGCGCACCGCGCAGGGGTCGCGACCCACCGTGCGGGCGATCGCGTCCATCATCAGTTCCATCGCGAAGGCCACGCCAGGACGCGCCACACCGCGGTACGGCGAGAACGGCGGCTTGTTGGTGGCCACCCCGAAGACATGGCAGCGGTACTTCTCCATCCGGTAGGGACCGGGAAGGTTGCCGATGATCTGGCCGGTCTCGAGGCAGGCGGTAAAGGGCCACACCGAGTAGGCCCCGCTGTCGACATGCACCTCGGCATCCAGGCCGAGCAGCTTGCCGCGGGCATCGACGTAGGCCGACATCCGGTAGTGGTGCTCGCGGCAGTTGGTGCCGGCGACCAGGTGCTCGCGGCGGTCCTCGATCCAGCGTACCGGGCGGCGCAGCGCCAGCGCCAGCCACGCCACCGCCACCTCCTCGGGCATCAGGTTG
>JBIIHU010000068.1:0-15010 GCA_044235405.1 Burkholderiaceae bacterium | reverse complement strand
GCCCTCCAAGGCCAGCAAGGCGGCAGCCAGAGCGGCTGCCGCCGCCGCTCTGGATGCCGGGTGGCTCGAGGGAGCCCCGAAGGGGCGGCTCGCGCCAGCGGCGCAGCGGGCAGGCCACGGGCTCGGCCCGCGCAGGCACCGGCGCCTCAGTCAGCCCGGGTGTCGGCGCAGGCGTCGGTCCGGACCTAGAATCGCCCGACCGGCCCTCGCGGGCCGCGACCCTCGAGCGAGCAATGGCCGAACTGATCCTGCATCACTATGACTTCTCCAACTTCGCCGAGAAGGCGCGCCTCGCGCTCGGCTTCAAGGACCTGGCCTGGGGCGCGGTCACGATCCCGCCGATCGCCCCCAAGCCGGACCTCGTCGCGCTGACCGGCGGGTACCGGCGCACGCCGGTGCTGCAGACCGGAGCCGACATCTGGTGCGACACGCGGCTGATCGTGCGCGAGCTCGAGCGTCGGCACCCGGCTCCGCCGCTGCTGCCGCCGGCGCTCGCCGTGCAGGCCGAGGCGATCGCCTTCTGGGCCGAGAACCGGCTGATGCGACCGATCACGCTGTACGCGTCGGGCATGAACGGCGATGTGCTGCCCGCCGGGCTGCAGGCCGATCGCTCGGCGATGCGCGGCCTGCCCGCGCCCGACGAGGCGACGATGCTGCGCGCGGCGCGGCGCAACACGCCGCTCGTGCGCGCCCAGATCCCGCAGGTCGAGGCGATGCTGGCCGATGGTCGCGACTACCTTCTGGGCGCGCAACCCACGGTGGCCGATCTCGCGGTCTACCACCCGCTGTGGTTTCTGACCGCGCGCACGCAGCGCCTGGCCTTCGAGCTCGAGGGCTACCCGCGAATCGCGGCGTGGATGGGTCGGGTGCGCGCCTTCGGCCACGGCCGGCCGCAATCGATGCCCGCGCTCGAGGCGATCGCGATCGCGCGCGCGGCATCGCCCGCGCCGCTGCCGCCCTCCTCGCCCCATCCCGAGGATCCGCCGCTCGGCAGCATGGTGCGCGTGCGCGCCGACGACAACGGCCAGGAGCTCACGCAGGGCACGCTGGTCTTCCTGGGCCGCGACGAGATCGCGCTGCGCCGCGCGGACGAACGAGCGGGCGACGTGGTGGTGCACTTTCCCCGGCTGGGCTACGACTTGCGGCCGGCGCGCAGCTGAGGCTGCCGACCCCTCAGACGTGCCGTGTCAGCCCGCCGTCGACCCGCAGGTTCTGGCCGGTGATGTAGCCGGCGCCCTCGCCCGACAGGAATACCGCGGTACGGGCGATCTCGTCGACGCGACCGTAGCGGCCCATCGGAATCCGCGCGCGTCGCTCGGCGGTTTCAGGCAGGCTGTCGATGAAGCCGGGCAGCAGGTTGTTCATCCGGATCCCGGCCGCGGCGTGCTGGTCCGAGAAAAGTTTCGTGAAGTGGGCGAGCCCGGCGCGCAGCGTGCCGCTTACCGGAAAGAGCGGATCGGGCTCGAGCGCCGCGTAGGTGCTGATGTTCAGGATCGATCCGCCGCCCTGCGCCTGCATCACCGGCACCAGCAGTCGTGCCAGCCGGATCACCGGCATCAGGATGACATCGAGCCCCTTGTGCCAGTCGGCATCGGGGATGTCGAGCAGCTTGCCCTTGGGCGGATGCGGTGCCGAGCAGACCGCGGCATCGATGCGGCCGAAGGCGTCGAGCGTCGCCTGGACCGCACGCTGCAGGTCGGCGGCCTCGAGCACGCTGCCGGTCAGGCCGATGCCGCCGAGCTCGCGGCCGAGCGCCTCTCCCTTGCCGGAGGCCGACATCACGACCACGCGCCAGCCCTGGGCGGCGAACTCGCGGGCGCAGGCCGCCCCCATGCCACTGCCGGCGGCGGTGACCAGTGCGACACGTGTGCCGGGGACCGGCGTCGTGCCACCGGAGGCGACGCTTGCGATGGGCGAAGTCATGCTTGGAACTCCAGGTTGTCGATGAGCCGTGTGCTGCCCAGGCGTGCCGCGCCGAGCACCACCAGCGGCAACCCGGTCGCGATCTCGCGGGCCTCGGGGGCCAGCAGGTCGCTCTGCCGCCGCACGGCGAGGTAATCGGGTGCCCATCCGAGAGCGCGCAGCGACTCGAGCGCGCGGGCCTCGAGCGCGGGCAGGTCACGCGCGCCTGCGATCACGGCATCGCGCAGTCCGGCCAGGGCGACCGGCAGCGCGCCCGCCCGTGCCCGCTCCGGCGCGCTGAGATAGACGTTGCGGGAACTCAGCGCGAGACCATCGTCGGCACGCGCGGTTTCGCCGGCAATGATTTCGACCGGTAGCGCGAGCTGACGAACCATCGTGCGCACCACCATCAGCTGCTGGTAGTCCTTCTTGCCGAACACCGCCACCTTCGGCTGCACCGCGTTGAAGAGCTTGAGCACGACGGTGCACACGCCGGTGAAGAAGCCTGGCCGGAACGCGCCTTCGAGGATGTCGGCGAGCTCGGGCGGGGGTTGCACGAGGCACCGCTGCGGCTCGGGATACAGATCGCGCTCGCGCGGCGCGAACAGCAGGTCGCAGCCCGCCCCGCGCAGCAGCTCGCAGTCGCGCTCGAAGGTACGCGGGTAGGCGTCGAAGTCCTCGTGGGGTGCGAACTGCAGGCGGTTGACGAAGATGCTCGCGACCACCGGCGCGCCGCGGCTGCGCGCCAGGCGCACCAGCGACAGGTGGCCCTCGTGCAGGTTGCCCATCGTGGGCACGAAGGCGGCGGTGCCCGCGGGCAGTGCCGCGCGCAGCGCGGCGATGTCGCTGATGACCTGCATCGGTCAGAGCCCCCGGGCGAGGCTGCGGCCCTGGCGCGATCGCGTCATCGTGATCAGCCGACGTGGCGCGCGAGGAACTGCAGCGTGCGCTGACGTGCGAGTGTCGCGCAGCCGGCGTCCCAGGAGGCGCGCTGGTCGCAGTTGAAGCCGTGATCGGCCAGGTACACATGGGCGATCGCGCGCGGATGCGCCGCGGCGATCTCGCGTGCCTGCTCGATGGTCGGCGAGCGGTCGCGCTCGGCGAAGTGGAACATGAC
Source organism: Burkholderiaceae bacterium (assembly GCA_044235405.1). Classification (GTDB taxonomy): domain Bacteria; phylum Pseudomonadota; class Gammaproteobacteria; order Burkholderiales; family Burkholderiaceae_E; genus Quisquiliibacterium. The sequence continues at coordinate 11,991 of JBIIHU010000068.1, read as the reverse complement.
CGGGCACATCGGCTTGAGCCCGAGGTTGGCGTGTATGCCGCCGCCGTAGAAGGGGATCGCGCAGGCGAGCCCGCTGACGCGCGCGGCCGCCACCCAGGACACGGTGCCGCCCCAGCAGTAGCCGAGGATGCCGGCCTTCCCGGCGGAAGCGACCTGCGCGAGGCAGGCCTGCACGTCGAGCATCGCGCCATCCATCGTGGCCTTCTGCATCACGGCGATGCCGGCCTGGATGTCCTCGGGCGAGTAGCCTGTCTCGTAGCCGCGCTGCACGCGGTCGAAGAATGCCGGCGCGATCGCCAGGTAGCCGTCGGCCGCGTAGCCGTCGGTGACCGCGCGGATGTGGCTGTTGACGCCGAAGATTTCCTGCGCGACGACGACCGCGCCGCGCGGCGTGCCGGCGGGCTGCGCGACCCAGGCCTGGAAGCGATGGCCGTCGGCAGCGGTGAGTTCGATGAACTGGCCCATGGGGTTCTCCGTGGTGCTCTCGGGTTGGGGCGCCGGGCCCCGGCCTTGCCGGGCCGTCGCGCGGCGCGAAGTGTACCGGCTCCTGCGCCGTGAACGCATCCGCAGCGCGCCGTCGGGGCGCCGCGGATGCCGGCATGGGCTCAGGCCGCCGGCGGCGGCAGGGCCCGCATGAATTCGCCGCGCAGTTGCGCGTCGGTCTCGAAGCAGCCGGCGAAGGCCTGCGTGACGACCCGCTCGTCGCCTCGGCGGTCCTCGCCGAGCAGCAGGCACAGCTGCTGCGCCTCGATCACGCAAGCCGCGCCGCTGGCATGGCCGTGGCGGTGCAGCGCATCGGCGATGTCGCGGGTCATCCACTCCTGGTACGTGAAGCGGTGGCCGATCGCGTCGACCAGCCGTGCGATCCGGCCGAATCCATGCAGCCGGCCGCCCGGCACGTAGGCGACATGCGCGACGCCGCGGAAGGGCACCAGGTGATGCGGGCACACGCCGTGGACCGCGATGCCGCGCACGATGACCATGTCGGTGCGCGGGTCGGCGAAGCCCTCTCCGAGCGCCTGCGCGGGGTCGAGCTCGTAGCCACCGAGCAGCCGGCGCTCCCACAGCTCGCGCACGCGACGCGGGGTGCTGCCGGTGTGCGCCCCCGTGGGCTCCACGCCGCAGGCGCGCAGCAGGTCGGCGACCGCCCGCTCGAAGGCGGCGGGATCGAAGCCGCCGGTGCGCGGGATGCCCAGCGAGCGCTCGCCCGTCGGCGGGACGCCGTGATCGTGGTCGTGGTCGTGCGTGCTCACGGCGGCCGGGTTCCGCCGCGCTCAGCCGATCGCGAGCTTGCGCTCGACCACCCGCGCGAAGAAGCTGGCCCCCAGCGGCAGCGCGGCGTCGTTGAAGTCGTAGGACGGGTTGTGCACCTCGCAGGAGCCCTCGACGTCGCCGTTGCCGATGTTCACGAAGCAGCCGGGCACCTTCTCGAGCATGTAAGAGAAATCCTCGGAGGCCATGATCAGCGGCATGTCGGTGACGACACGCTCCGCGCCGACGAGCTCGGCGCAAACCGACGCGGCGAACTCGGCCTGCTCGCGGTCGTTGACCAGCGGCGCGAAGTTCACGCGGAAGTCGACGGTTGCTTGCGCACCCATCGATTCGGCCACACCGCGCGCGACGCGGCGCATGTTGGTCTCGATCAGGCGCATCGTCTCGTGCGAGAAGGCGCGCACGGTGCCCGACAGCCGCGCGGTCTGGGGGATCACGTTGTAGGCGTCGCCCGCGTGGAACTGCGTGACCGACAGCACCGCGGTGTCGACCGGCCGGACGTTGCGAGAGACGATGGTCTGCAGCGTGCTGGCGATCTGCACGCCGACCATCAGCGGGTCGATCGACGACTCGGGGCGGGCGCCGTGCGCGCCGACGCCGGTGATGTCGATGTCGAAGAAGGCGCCTCCCGCCATCATCGGACCCTTGTGCACCGAGAAGCGGCCGACCGCGAGCTTGGGCCGGTTGTGCATGCCGAACAGGCTGTCGCAGCGGAATCGCTCGAGGAGGCCGTCGGCGAGCATCGCCTGCGCGCCGCCCAGCCCTTCCTCGGCCGGCTGGAAGATGAAGTTCACGGTCCCGTCGAAGCGGCGACTGGCCGCGAGGTAGCGCGCCGCGCCCAGCAGCATCGCGGTGTGGCCGTCGTGGCCGCAGGCGTGCATCCGGCCGGCGTGGCGCGAGCGGTGCGCGAAGGTGTTGGCTTCGTCCACCGGCAGCGCGTCCATGTCGGCGCGCAGACCCACGCTGCGCGTCGAAGTGCCGTTGCGCAGCACGCCGACCACGCCGGTGCGGCCCACCCCGCGGTGCACCTCGATGCCGAAGGACTCGAGCTGGCGCGCCACCAGGTCGGCGGTGCGCGTCTCCTCGAAGCCGAGTTCCGGGTGGGCGTGGATGTCCTGGCGCCAGGCTTTCATCTGGCCGTGGCCTTCGGCAATCTCGGGAAGGATCTTCATCGTGGGCTCCGGGGTGGTCGTCGGTCGGGTTGCACGGGGGCGGTACGTCGGGCTGGCCGTGGCGTCGACGACGTGATGGTGATGCGCCGGGCTCAGCGCGGCATCGTGCCGCACCAGTGCGCGATGAACAGCGCGATCGTGCGGGTGACCCGGCGGATCGACTCGATCTCGACGCGCTCGTCGAAGGCGTGGATGCGCTCGGCGGTCGGGCCGTAGACCAGCGCCGGGATGCCGGCATAAAGCCCGAAGAAACGGGCGTCGGTGGTCCCGGTGCTCGGCGCGGTGGCCAGCGGCTGGCCGGTGACCGCGTCGTGGCAGCGCGCGAGCAGCGCCTGCGCCTCGGTGCCGGCGGGCAGCTCCCAGCCTTCGGCCATGAAGCCGTGGTAGACAACCTGCGGCGGGTTGGCCGACAGGAAGGCGTCGGCGGCCGCCGCCTGCGCGATGCAGGCCTCGACCTCGGCGCGCACCTGCTCGAGCGCCATGCCGGGGAACAGGCCGATCCGCATGTCGAAGGTGCACCACGCCGGGACCGACGAGGTCCAGTCGCCGCCCTCGATGCGGCTGACGACGAAATTGATCGGGTGGGCATGGCCTGCGAAGGCCGGATGGCCGCGCTCGTTCCAGGCGTGTTCGAGGCGGTGCAGCGCCTGCATGATCGGCCAGCAGGCCTCGATCGCATTGGCTCCGCTGCCGGCGACCGCGACATGCGCGGGGCGGCCGCGGACCTTCACCTGGAACCAGACCACGCCGACCTGCGCGCTCATCAGAGACTCGCCCATCGGCTCGGGGATGATCGCCGCGTCGGCGCGGTAGCCGCGTTCGAGGCACGCGAGCGCGCCGTTGCCGGTGCACTCCTCCTCGACCACCGACTGCAGGTAGACATCGCCCGCGGGCGCCAGCCCCGCGCGGGCCAGCGCGTCGAGCGCGAACAGGTTGGCCACCAGCCCGGCCTTCATGTCGCCGGCGCCGCGCCCGTGAAGCCAGCCGTTGCGAACCACCGGCATGAAGGGCGGCGTGGCCCACATGTCGAGCGGTCCGGTGGGCACGACGTCGATGTGGCCGTTGAGGATCAGCGAGCGGCCGCCGGCGCTGGGCGCGCGATGCGCGCCGACGACGTTCCAGGCGTTTTCATAGGAAACCGCCACCGGCGAGAAGCCCGGCAGGTCGCGGATGCGTTCGACGTCGATGCGCCAGCGATCGACCTGCAGCCCGCGATCGGCGTAGGCGCGTGCCATGAAGTCCTGAGCCGAGGCCTCCTCGCCGCGCAACGAGGGCAGCCGAACCAGGTCGGCAAGGAAGCGCATCTGGGCGTCGAAGCCGGCATCGACGGCCTCGATCAGCCGCTGGTTCAGGGAGTCATCGCTCATGGACGGGGGCCTGGGTGTCGCTTGCGGGCAAACGGAACGTCATCGTATCCCGTCTTGCCGGGTCGCGATCCGTGGCGGGTCGGCAAGCAGGGTTGCATAGCGCGCCAGATCGATGTTGCCGCCGCTCACGATCACGCCCACGCGCTGGCCCGGCAGGCGGGCGACGCCCTCGAGCAGCGCCGCCGCGGCGAGGCAGCCCGTGGGCTCGACCACGAGCTTCATGCGCTCGGCGAAGAAGCGCATCGCGACCACCAGCTGAGCGTCGGACACGGTGACAACTTCGTCGACCAGGGCTCGAATCACCGCGAAGGTGAGTTCGCCGGCGCTGAGGGTCTGGGCGCCATCGGCGATGGTGTCGGGCAGCGCGATGCGAACGATGCGCCCCAGCGCGAGCGACTGCTGCACGTCGTTGCCGGCCTCGGGCTCCACGCCGATCACGCGGCACTGCGGCGCCAGGTGCCGGGCGGCCACCGCGCAGCCGGCGATCAGCCCGCCACCACCGAGGCACACGAAGAGCGCCTGCGGCGGGCCCTCGCCCGAGGCGATCATGTCCTCGATCAGCTCGAGCGCGGCGGTCCCCTGGCCTGCCATCACATCGGGATGGTCGAAGGGCGGCACCAGCGTCATGCCGCGCTCCCGGGCGAGCTGCCGGCCGATCGCCTCGCGATCCTCGGTGCGCCGGTCGTAGAGCACGACTTCCGCGCCGTAGCCGCGGGTGGCCGCCACCTTGATCGCGGGCGCGTCGGCCGGCATCACGATCGTGGCGGGCATGCCCAGCAGCCTGGCCGACAGCGCCACCGCCTGCGCATGGTTGCCCGACGAGAACGCAACCGCGCCGGCGCGCCGCTGCACGGCGTCGAATCGCGAGAGCGCGTTGTAGGCGCCGCGAAACTTGAAGGCGCCGACCCGCTGCAGGTTCTCGCACTTGAAGAAGAGCTTCGCGCCGGTGCGCGCATCGGCTGCTGCCGAGCGCATCACCGGCGTGCGGTGGGCGACCGGGGCCAGCCGCCTCGCGGCGGCGAGCACGTCGTCGAAGCCGATCGGCAGGCTCACAGCGGACTCACCCGGACCTGGCCGCGCGCATCGGTCAGCAGGCGCACCCGCTGCCCGGCATCGAATCGGTCGGAACCGGATTCCTGGACGATGGCGAGCGTGCGGCCGTCGTCGGTGCGGACGGTGATCTCGAGCCCGTTGCGCTCGGTGGCCGCCTTCTCGAGGTGGCTGCCGGCGACGCCACCGGCGACCGCACCGATCACCGAACCGATGATCGAGCCCTTGCCGCCGCCAACATTGGATCCCGCCACGCCGCCGACCACCGCGCCCGCGATGCTGCCCACGCCAGCCTCGCCCTCGCGCTCGATGCGCACGTTGCGAACGCCCTGCACGGTGGCGGTCTGAACCTGCATCGCCTGGCGGGTGTCGCGCGAGCCGTAGACCGAGCCGCTGCGCTCGGGGGTGGCGCAGCCGGCGGCGAGAAGCATCGACGCCGCGGCGAGGGCCGTGGCGAGCATTCGGGGCGAGGCGATCATGGTGTTCTCCGGGAAAGGGTCGACGCTCACCGATAATAGAGCCTTCCGCCAGCCGACCGACTCGTCGCGGGCGCAACCGGAGTCGCCGATGCCCCAGCACCCCTTTCACCTTGCCTTCCCGGTCCACGATCTGGCCGCCGCGCGTGCCTTCTATGGCGGGTTGCTCGGCTGCCCCGAGGGTCGCAGTTCGCCCGAGTGGGTGGATTTCGATCTCTACGGTCACCAGGTGGTCGCCCACCTCGCGCCCGAGGAGGCGCACGCCGCCGCCACCAATGCCGTCGATGGCGACGACGTGCCGGTCCGCCACTTCGGCGTGGTTCTGCCGATGGACGACTGGGAGAGCCTCGCGACCCGCCTTCGCGGCGCCGGCGTGCGTTTCATCGTCGAGCCGCACGTGCGCTTCAAGGGCGAGGTCGGCGAGCAGGCGACCATGTTCTTCCAGGACCCCTCGGGCAATGCGCTCGAGTTCAAGGCCTTCCGGGACATCGCGTCGCTGTTCGCGCGCTGACGCCAGACGCCAGACGCGCCGACGTGTGCCCGCGCCGACGTGGCGACGCGCCGGCGCATGCCCGCGCCGCGCCGCGGCCTGGCGTGACGCGGGGGCGGCGGCCACATGACCGGCGCTTGCCCGGCGTCGCGCGGTGGGCCGGCAAAAAAATACCCGGATCGGCAAGCCGTCCGGGCCCAACTCCTGTCACGGAGAACGCAGGAGACACGTGACCAAGTCTGCGCCCTCTTGCTGACGATAATCTGTCAATTTCACGTGTCACGCAAATCCGACACTAAATAACGACACAAATGGATGACACCAGGGAGTTTCGCATGTCGACGACCCTACCCCGCGCCAGCCGGCGCCTGCTGCTGGCCGGTGCCCCGCTGCTGCTGAGCGCCCCCTGGCAGGCAGTGCGCGCGCAGGCCTGGCCTCAGCGCCCGGTGCGCATCGTGGTCACTTTCCCGTCGGGCGGCGCGCCCGACATCCTCGCGCGGCTGTTCGCCGAGAAAGCCCAGCTCGGCCAGCCCGTCGTGGTCGAGAACGTGCCCGGCGCGGGCGGCAACATCGGCGCCGACCGGGTCGCCAAGGCGCCGCCCGATGGCTATCAGCTCGTGATGGGCACGGTGGGGACGCACGCGATCAACGGGTCGCTCTACGCGAAGATGCCCTACGACATGGTCCGCGACTTCACGCCGGTCGCGCTGGTCGCCTCGACCCCCAACCTGCTGGTGGTCAACAACGCGCTGCCGGTGCGCAGCGTGGCCGACCTGATCGCCTACGCGAAGGCGAACCCCGATCGCCTGTCCTTCGGGTCGCCCGGCGTGGGCTCGTCGGTCCACATCTCGGGCGAGCTCTTCAAGTCGATGGCCGGCGTGCAGATGACGCACGTCCCGTACAAGGGCCGCCAGTTCGCGATCCCCGACCTCGTCGGCGGCAGCATCCAGCTGATGTTCGACAACATGCCCTCGGCGCTGCCGATGGCCCGCGAAGGCAAGATCCGCGCGGTGGCCCAGACCGGGGCCCGGCGCTCGCCCTCGGCGCCCGACATCCCGACCGTGGCCGAGGCTGGCCTGCCCGGCTTCGAGGCTACCTCCTGGTTTGCCCTGTTCGCCCCTGCCGGCACCCCGCGCGAACTGGTCGCCCGCCTGGGCGCCGAGGTGCAGCGGGTCTATCGCCTGCCCGAGGCGCAGGAAAAGCTGCGCCAGCTCGGTCTCGATGCGATCCTTGGGGGGCCCGAGGACCTCAGCCGCTTCCAGCAGGCCGAGATCGCCAAGTGGGCCCGCGTGGTGCGCGAATCGGGCGCCCGGGCCGAGTGAGCGAACCGCGCGCCGCCTGACCGGGGCTTCGCGCCCCGACCGAGCCTCGCGCGCCCGAGCAACCCCGGAGTTTCATGATGGACTGGATCGCCGACCCCAATGCCTGGATCGCCCTTGCCACACTGATCGCGCTGGAGGTGGTGCTCGGCATCGACAACATCATCTTCATCTCGATCCTGTGCGGCCGGCTGCCCGAGGCGCAGCGGCCGCGGGCGCGGATGCTCGGCCTGTCACTGGCGCTGGTCATGCGCATCGCGCTGCTGCTGTCGATCGCCTGGATCATGAAGCTCACCGCGCCGCTGTTCACGGCCTTCGGCCAGGAGGTCTCCGGGCGCGACCTGATCCTGATCGTGGGCGGCCTGTTCCTGCTGTGGAAGAGCGTTCACGAGATCCACAACTCCCTGGAGGGCGAAGGCGAGGAGGCCCGCGCCAGCGGCGGGACGGCGACCTTCGGCGCGATCCTCGTCCAGATCGCGTTGATCGACCTGGTGTTCTCCCTCGACTCGGTGATCACGGCAGTGGGCCTGGTCGACGAGGTGTCGATCATGGTGATCGCGGTGCTCTTCTCGGTGGTCGTGATGATGCTCTTCGCGGGCCCGATCGGCGCCTTCGTGGATCGTCACCCCACGGTCAAGATGCTGGCGCTCGCCTTCCTGGTGCTGGTGGGCGTGGTGCTGGTCGCCGAGGGTTTCGGCACCCACATCCCGAAGGGTTACGTGTATTTCGCGATGGCCTTCTCGGTCGCTGTCGAGGTGCTGAATCTGCGAGCGCGCAGCCGTCGAGCCGCCGCGCCGTTGCGCCTGCGAAAGGCGATCGACGACGACGCCTCGACGACCGAGCCGCCTACCCGCTGAGGGCCGCCTCGAGCTGGTGCGCAAGCCTGGCCAGTCGGGGGTCGTGCACGCCGCGCGCGGCAAGCGCCCGCCAGGTGTTCATCGCGTAGTCACGATTGCTGCCGCGCTCGCCGCGGGCATGCGCGAGACGGTGCAGCAGCTCGGGCTCCCTGAGGCGCTCCCATGCCGGGCTCGCGTGGTTCGCGACGAAGGTCAGCGCCCGCAGCTGGCGCCCGTTGCGAAGCGTGACGGCGGCCAGGCGCGGCACGTAGACATCGTTGAGCATCTCGCGGGCATAGAGCGCCTCGATGGTGCGCCGACGCGTGGCATGCGCCAGTCGCATCGCCACCCCGACGCAACTGCCCCCCCGCTCGAGCCCGAGCACGACGCCCGGCTGCGAGGCATCCCCGCGATAGCGTGTCGAGCGGATGCAGAAGGCTCGATGCCAGCCATGCACCCGGGCAAGCGAGCTTTCGCGCGGCTCGAATTCCGGGTTCCAGATCAGCGATCCGTAGGCGAACACCCAGTCGGCCAGCAGCAGGGGCGCCGCCGCTGCCGAGCCCTGCTCGAGCGCGCGGCGCTCGGAGCCGGCATCGACGGGTGCATCGACGGGCGCCGCGAGGGCCTGCGCAGGCTTCACGGCGCGCCCGGCGGACCGCTCAGCCGGCCTTGCGGCGCGCGGTGCTCGTGCGTGCGGAGCGGGCTTTCGGCGCCGCCGCCTTGCGCGCGGCCCCGCCGGCGCCGACGGTCTTGGAAGCAGCCGCCTTCGGGCCAGCCTTCGCGCTGGCTCGGGCGGCGGTTCGCGGGGTGGTCCCGGTGGCGGCCCTCGAAGGGCGCTTCGACGCGGTCGATGCGTCGACCGCCTCCGGCGCCTCGTCGGTTCCGGTGTCGGATTCGCCGGCTGCCGGCGTGCGCGCGGCACGCGGCGTGAACTCGAAACCGATGCGGCCGTCTGCGCCGCGCACCAGGAAGGCCTTGAACTTGCGCCGCGTTCGCTGCGAGACGAAACCCTGAAGCAAGTCGGTTCGACCCTCGGCGAGCAGCTTGCGCATCTGCTCCGGGGCGATTTCCTGCTGCAGGATGATCTTGCCGCTTCGGAAGTCGCAGCTGCGGGCTGGCCCCACCGATTTCTCGCAGAGGTAGGACAGGCCGTGATCGAAGACGCCGCTGCCGCATTTCGGGCACACGCCGAGCGCGGTCTGGTCGCTGAAGTCGATGGCCTCGGCGCCCGCCTCGTCCTCGTCGCGCGAGGCGCCGAAGTCGAACTCGAGCTTGTTCTCGTCGGTGATCTTCAGGATCGCGGCGAAGGGGCGGCCGAGCCTGCTGCGAAAGCCCTGCAGCGGGCCGAGGGTGCGCTGCGCGAGCAGCTGCTCGGCCTCCTCGACTTCAAGCTGGCGGCCGCCCGGGATCTTGGTGATGGAGAAGTCGCAGCGCGTGCAGGCGAAGCGCTTGTAGTTCTCGTGGACCGTCCCGCCGCACTTCGGACAGGGCGCCGCCAGCGTGGCGTAGTCGCCGGGCACGGTGTCCGACTGGTAGTTCTTGGCGCGCTCGACGATGCGCCGGGTGACTTCGGCGATCTCCTCCATGAAGGCTTCCCGGGGCAGGCGTCCGCGCTCCATCTGGGCGAGCTTGTACTCCCAGTTGCCGGTGAGCTCGGGCATCGTGAGCTCGTCGACCCCGAGCCCGCGCAGCAGCGTGAGCAGCTGGAAGGCCTTGGCCGTGGGGACGAGTTCGCGGCCGTCACGCAGCAGGTAGTTCTCGGCGATCAGGCCCTCGATGATCGCCGCGCGCGTGGCCGGGGTGCCGAGCCCCTTTTCGGCCATCGCCTCGCGCAGCTCCTCGTCGTCGACGAGCTTGCCGGCACCTTCCATTGCCGACAGCAGCGTCGCTTCGCTGAAGCGCGCGGGCGGGCGCGTGGCCAGCGACAGTGCCTCGATCTCGCGCGTGGCCACCGACTCGCCCGGCTCGACGGCCACCAGCATGCCGGCGGATTCCTCGCCGCGGTCGTTGCGCTCGGCCACGGCCTCGCGGCCGTAGACCGCCAGCCAGCCGGCGTTGACCAGCACCCGCCCCTCGGTGCGGAAAGGGTGTTCCTCGACGGTGGTGATGCGGGTGGTGACCCGGAACTCGGCCGACGGGAAGAACACCGCGAGGAAGCGGCGCACGACCAGGTCGTAGATGCGGCTCTCGGCGTCGGACAGCACGCGAGGCGCCTGCAGCGTCGGGATGATCGCGAAGTGGTCGGAGATCTTGCTGTTGTCGAAGATGCGGCGGTTGCCCGGCCGCACCCAGTCGTTGTCGAGCACCTGCCGCGCCAGCGGTCCGAAGGGCCCCACGCCGCCGAGCATCGCCAGCGTCTCGCGCACCGTGGGCGCGTAGTCTTCGGGCAGCGCCTTGGAGTCGGTCCGGGGGTAGGTGAGTACCTTGTGCTTTTCGTAGAGCGCCTGTGCCAGCGCCAGCGTGGTGCGCGCGGAAAAGCCGAATCGACCGTTGGCTTCGCGCTGCAGGCTGGTGAGGTCGAAGAGCGCGGGCGCGGTCTGCGTGGCGGGCCGTGACTCTTCGGTGACGGTACCCGGGCGGCCCTGGCAGGCCGCGACGATGGCGCGCGCGCGGGACTCGTCCCAGATCCGCTCGGGGCGCAGATCGGCGTCGGCGGGGTTGCGCTGGAAGCCGGGGTCGAACCAGCGACCCTCGTAGTTGCCTGCCTTCGCCCCGAAGGTGGCCTTGACCTCGAAATAGGCGCGCGGCTGGAAGCGGCGGATGCGCTCCTCGCGCTCGACGACGATGGTCAGCGTGGGCGTCTGGACCCGGCCCACCGTGGTCAGGTAGAAGCCGCCGTCGCGCGAGTTGAAGGCCGTCATGGCGCGCGTGCCGTTGATGCCCACCAGCCAGTCGGCTTCGGAGCGGCAGCGGGCGGCATCGGCAAGCGGCATCATCTGGCGGTCTTCGCGCAGGTGGGCGAAGGCATCGCGGATGGCCGCCGGGGTCATCGACTGAAGCCACAGCCGCCGCACCGGCTGCCGGGCGCGTGCGTACTGCGTGATCAGCCGGAAGATCAGCTCGCCCTCGCGTCCGGCGTCGCAGGCGTTGATCAGGCCGTCGACATCCTTGCGCCGGATCAGCCGCGCCAGCAGCTTGAGCCGCTCCTCGTTCTTGGCGATCGGCTGGACGTCGAAGTGCGGCGGGATGACCGGCAGGTGCGCGAAGGACCACTTGCCCCGCTTGACCTCGTACTGCTCGGGCGCGGCGATCTCGACCAGGTGGCCGACAGCCGACGAGAGCACGTAGCTGTCGCTCTCGTAGAACTCGCCCTGCCGGGTGAAGCCGCCGATCGCCTTGGCGATGTCGGCAGCCACCGAGGGCTTCTCGGCGATGATCAGCGACTTGCCCATGGGGCGACGGAGCCTGTTCGTGGCGAAAAAGGGGGCCAATCATAAGAGGCCCGCTCGACGCGGTGCAAGCGCGCCAGCATGCCGAGGCTGGCTTTTGCGGGTCTGCAAGGAAACTCGGGCAGGCGGACCGACGGATTTCGAGGCATCGCGGCGACCTTCTCCGGTTCTCAGCCCGGCCCGAGCTGGCGAAAGCGCCCATCGGGCAGACGCTCGACACGCCCCTCGAGTTCGAGCGCGGCGAGCGCGGCAAGCAGCGGCCCGGTACCGTCGAGCTCGACGCTCGTGCCGGTGCCGGTGCCGGTGCCCTCGCCCGCGCCTCTGCCCGCGCCCTCCCCCTCGCAATCGCCCTCGCAATCGCCCACGCGCGGCAGGCGGGCGAGCAGGGTATCGGCATCGACCGGGTGCCAGCCGAGGGCCGCCAGCAGCCGGTCATGCGCGGGATGGCGGCGAGCCGGGTTCATGGCGCTGTCCGGCCGAGCGGGCTCCGCAGGGCTGGCGGCGGGTGCCGTCGGAAAGCGGCAGGCCGGATCGGCGAGGATCTCGGCGGCCGACTCGACCAGGCTGGCACCCTCGCGGATCAGCCGGTGGCAGCCTCGCGCCATCGGCGAGTGGATCGA
>JBIIHU010000274.1:0-4802 GCA_044235405.1 Burkholderiaceae bacterium | reverse complement strand
GATCGTGGTTGTTGTCGCCCTCGTACTCGGCCAGCATCGCATCCCATTCCGCACGCAGCGGCGAGACGTCGATGCGATCCATCGCCTCGAAGTCGGTCGTGTAGAAGCGCGGGCTGATGAGCGACTCGGCCCGCGCTCGAGCGGCGACGTCGTTGGCGGACTCGATCGCGGCGGAAGATGTCGTCATGGTGCCTGGCCTTTCAGCGGGGGGACGGGCCGAGCAGGGCCGCGAAGGCACCTGCGTTGGCCGGTCCGAAGGACTCGAGATCGATGCGCTGACCGGTCGCCGGATCAGCCAGCGTGAGGCGCCCGTCGGTGCGCGCGATCAGCTGGAACGGCTGCTCGCTGCCGAGTCCGCGCGACTTGCGCTCACGGGCAAGGGCACGCAGCGCACCGCGAAGAAAGCCCTGCTCGCCGTGGATGTCGGCCACCAGTGCCCCGGTGGTGGCGTCGACCACCGCGATGCCGCCGTCTGGCCGATCGGTGAATCGGAGCGGTCGCTCCTGCGCCGCCGGCGCAGCCCGCTGATCGGGACCATTGCCGGTGATCCGCACGAGCGCGACGCTGAGCAGCGAGATCAGGATCAGCCCGCCCGCGCCGTACAGGAACCATCGAGGGAAACTGTCGGGGGCTGGCCGGACGCCGAGCGGGCGGGAGCTCGCGTTCATGTCGGGCTCGGCTGCAGAACAGGTGCGGCACCGGAATCGGGGGCGGACGCGGCGGGGCGCAGCTCGACCCCGGTGGCCTTCGACCAGGCTGCCGAGAGCGTGGCAGCGACCGATGTCGCATCCGGCAGCGCGCGCAGCATCGGCTCGGGCCGGGCCAGACGCCACGGGCGTACGTGCGGCCACAGCTGCAGCCACGCGATGCGGTCGGTTCCGGCCAGGCCGAGAACGATGTCGCCGCAACCATCGGCCCCGGTCCGCAGACCGGCCGAGGCGATGCGGGCGAGAGGTAGATTGAACGCAAGCGTGAGCACGATGCCGATGCGCATCACCACACGCCGGTCGGTCAGCGTGTAGACGGTCGTGCGTGCCGTCAGCCACGCAAGCAGGACAACCGCCGCCAGCGCCGCGCCCGCAAGCAGCGCGGGCCACAGCAGTGCCGAGAGCGCCGACCCCAGATCGCCACCGTCAGCGACGACGAAACCGCCTCGCAGGGCAAGCAGCGCACCGAAATACAGCAGCAGCTTGCGCAGGTGAAAGGCACTCAGGGCGAGAGCCTTCGCATCGGGCGAGCCCTGCCAGAGAATCCTCTCACCTGGCGGCAGGCGCTCGGGAAGTCCGTACTGGGGCTCGAGTTCGTGCTCGTGCCGATGGCCTGGGATGTTCATGCCGCCACCGATCAGAGAAGAGGCTCGCTGCGCTTGGGCTCGGCGTACAGCGTGCCCCCGCCGTAGAAAGCGCTGATCCGGTCTTCCTCGAGGAACGTGACCTCGTCGGGCTTGCGAGTCGCTGGCACCTGGGCGAAGTGGCGCGCCATGATCGAGTTGACCTCGATGCGGTCACGCCGGATCCGGGCGAAGGGGATGGGCAGCAGCACCCGACGAGCGCCGAGCTCCGCGCTCGTCTCGACCTCGAGGTAGCGGAACATCATCTCGGACTGATCGAGCCAGATATCCCGGACGGTGCCGGCCTGCTTGCCGTCGGCACCGAGCACGGGCTTGCCGCGCGGGTCGGGATCGTTTTCGGAAACCCCGTACGCCGGGATGACGCGAAGCGGGACGATCTTGACGGTCCCGTGAGCCGTGAGATCGGGCCGGTCGGCGCGGTTGGACCAGGCGCCGGCCCCAACGCCCGCGAGCATCGGGTCGCCCTTGGGCTCGATCGGTGATCCGGGTGAAGCGCCCGTCAAGGAGGCCGAGAAAGCCGGCTCGCCGCGCTTGAGGTCGGGGACCGTCACTTCATGGCCGTCGGCCAGCTTGAAGGTCTTGGGCGACGGGATCGGCCAGCCGCGAATGGTCGCGGTCCCCATGCTGTCGGATTCCATCGGATAGCCTTCCCGATGGTTTTCGCGAGCCAGGTAATAGATCAGACCCGCAAAGAAGATCCAGAAGAGGTAGAGCAGCACCTGCGCAAGATCGATGTAGCCGGTGAATGCACCGAATTCCATGATGACTCCTCCTATCGTCTCGATTGAAGCGGCTAACCAGGCAGATCGGATAGTCCGAACCTGCCGGTCGTACGAGGGGCTGCCGACCGTCTGCCCGCAAGGGGTCCGATCGCAACTAGCGTGATGAACAGCAGCAGCATTTCCAGGTGATACACGACGCTGTAGCCGGCGATCGGCCCGAGCAGCGCCTCCCCCAGTCCTCCCCGGGAGGCGAGGCCCGAGACCAGATCGCGCAAGGCACCACCGGCGGCTACCGACAGGCCGGCCGCGGTGGCCTGCACGGCGCCCCAGGCGCCGAGCGCGAGGCCGACGAATTCGCCCTGTTCCATGCGCATCGCGGCAGACAGCGTCCCGACCGAGAAGATGCCGCCGGCCAGCCCGATGCCGAAGGCGCCAAGACGGAACAGCCAGGGTGCCTCGAGCGGCGCCGCGAAGACCACCGCCGAAAATGCCGGCAGGCCAGCAACAGCGCCGTAGGCGGCCAGACGCAGCGGATCCGCGTTTGCGGCAAGCTGCCGCGCCGACAGCGCGAAGCCGGCCAGCGAACCGGTCGCGAGCAAGGCAGTGAGGGCGCTGGTCTGCCCGACCGTCAGCCCCAGGATCTCGCCGCCGTAGGGCTCGAGCACGATGTCCTGCATGTTGAAGGCAGCGGTACCAAGCCCGACCGACCAGAGGAAGCGGCGCGCGCGTCCGTTGCGGATGAAGCGCTGCCAGGCGGGCATGAACGCCGGCTGCGGCCGGTTCCGCACGGCAGCGGCGCGCGCCGGGTCTCGCGCCTCCTGCTTCCACAGGGCGACACCGTTGAGGCCAAGGACCAAGAGCGCCGCAGCCTGGACCACTTGCACGAGCCGCTGCGGACTGAATTCGGCCAGCAACAGGCTGAACGCGAAACTGCTGCCCACCATGCCCGCAAGCAGCATCACGTACATGAGCGCGACGACGCGAGGCCGGGTCGCGTCATCGGCAAGGTCGGTGGCCAGCGCGAGTCCGGCGGTCTGGGCAGTCTGCAGTCCGAGGCCCACGACCAGGAAAGCGAAGGCTGCCGCCGCCGAGCCGAACCATCCGGGCACCGGGACCGCGCCCTTGCCCGACAGGACGAGAAGCGCGAAGGGCATGATGGCCAGCCCGAAGAACTGCAGCATCGTGCCGGTCCAGATGAAGGGGACGCGGCGCCAGCCGAAGGCCGAGCGATGCGTGTCGGACCGGAATCCGGTAAACGCCCGCAACGGTGCCACGAGCAGCGGCAAGGCCACCATCAGCGCGACCAGCCAGGCCGCCACGCCGAGTTCGACGATCATCACGCGGTTGAGCGTACCGACGATCAGCGCCGTCACCATCCCCACCGCGACCTGAAACAGCGAGAGTCGGATCAGGCGCCCGAGTGGCAGGCGGTCTGTGGCGGCATCGGCAAACGGCAGATATCGCGGGCCGAGACGCGACCAGGCCTGGATCATCCGCACACCCGCCGGCTGACGACCGCTGGCTTTCATGCCCGCTCGAGCTCCACGGCCTGCGAGGTGTAGAAACCGCTTGCCACGCGCGCGCTGCGGGCGATCCGCCAGCCTTCGAGATCGACCAGCCCCGCAACATGCGCACGCAACCTGGCCTCGGCGACCGGCCTGATCGACGGCGCGCGATCCGCCCGCGGAAAGAGTTTGCCGACCGAGTGCATCAGCGCAAGTGCCGGGCTGCTCGGTGCGAACGTGAAGACCATCGTGCCGCCTGTGCGCGGCGCCAGCGCTCCGAGGCAACGAACCGCGTCGGCGGCTTCGTAGTGGATCAGCGAATCCATCGCGACCACGTGATCGAAGCCCCCGAGCGCCGGATCGAGCATGTCGCCGCTGCGCAGTTCAATACGCTCGAGCAGCAGCGCCGCATCAGGCAACGCGGCGATGCGCCGCCGGGCGACGTCCACCAGCGCCGGGGACAGATCGATGGCCAGAACCCGCGCCCCGCGCCGCGCCGCCTCGACCGCCAGGGCACCCGTGCCGCAACCGGCATCGAGAATCCGCAACCCGTCGAGATCCTCGGGCAGCCACGAGAGCAGCGTGCCGCGCATGCGGTCGCGGCCGGCCCGCACAGTCGCGCGTATGCGGCCAACCGGCGCGGTGGAGGTCAGGGTTTCCCAGGCGCGCGCGGCGGTTCGATCGAAGTAGTGCTCGATCTGTCCCCGGCGCTGCTGGTAGGTGGCTGTCCGCATGATGGAGGCCGTGTTCTCGATGACTGTCGTTGCGCGCTCAGTCGAACCCGAGCAGGTCGAAGATCTCGCGATCCTTGAGCGACTGCGGCGCGAGCGCGGGGGTGCCCGCCCAGAGGGCCGCTGCCAGCCTGAGGTATTCCTTCTGCACGGCCTCGAGTTCCGGCGACGGCTCCATCTCGAAGAGCGTCGATTTCTTCAGGCGACTGCGCCGGATGACGTCGAGATCGGGGAAGTGCGCCATGCGCTTGAGGCCGACGCGGTCCGCGAAGCGGTCGATCTGGTCGGTGTCGCGGCTGCGGTTGGCGATCACGCCGCCGAGGCGAACGTTGTAGTTCTTCGCCTTGGCGCCGATCGCCTGCACGATCCGGTTCATCGCGAAGATCGAGTCGAAGTCGTTGGCGGCGACGATCAGCGCACGGTCGGCATGCTGCAGCGGCGCGGCGAAACCCCCGCAGACCACATCGCCCAGGACATCGAAGATCACGACGTC
>JBIIHU010000273.1:0-4804 GCA_044235405.1 Burkholderiaceae bacterium | reverse complement strand
CGGCTGCACCCCTCGGACTTCCGGGTGCGCAGCCTCGACGGCGTGGCCGACGACTGGCCGATCGACTACGCCACGCTCGAGCCCTGGTTCGCGCTGAACGACCGGATGATGGGCATCTCGGGGCTGGCCGGCGACCCGGCCTATCCCGACAAGCAGCCGGCCATGCCGCCCATCCCGCTCGGCAAGACCGCGAGCCGCGTGGGCCGGGGCCTCAACAGCCTCGGATGGCACTGGTGGCCCGCCGACACCGCGATGGCCACCCGCGAGTACGAGGGCCGCGCGCCGTGCATCAACCTGGGCCATTGCATCGGCGGCTGCGCGCAGGGGGCCAAGGCCAGCACCGACATCACCTACTGGCCGCAGGCGCTGCGCAACCGGGTGCAGCTGCGCACTCGCGCGCGGGTACGCGAGATCACGGTCGGGCCCGACGGCATGGCCAGCGGCGCGGTGTACCTCGATGCCGAGGGCGTCGAGCACTTTCAGCCGGCCGGCGTGGTCATCATGGCCTGCAACGGCGTCGGCACGCCGCGCATCCTGCTGAACTCGGTCAGCGGGCGCTTCCCCAACGGCCTGGCCAACACCAGCGATCAGGTCGGCCGCAACCTGATGTTCCATCCGTATGCGCTGGTACGCGGCTGGTTCGACGAGCCGCTCGACGGATTCCACGGGCCGGGCATCTCGATCTGGAGCCAGGAGTTCTACGAGACCGACCCGTCGCGCGGCTATGTGCGCGGCTACACCTTCCAGTTCAACCGCGGACAGGCGCCCGTGATGGCGGCGCTGACCGGCATGAACAACGACCTGATCCCCTGGGGTGCGGACCATCACCGTGCCTTCCGGACCCACTTCGGCAACAGCGCGAGCGTGATGGGGATCTGCGAAGACCTGCCGGAGGCCCACAACCGGGTCACGCTCGATGCCGACCTGAAGGACGGCGACGGCATCCCGGCGCCGCGCATCAGCTACACCCTGAGCGAGAACAGTCGGCGCATGCTCGACCACGCTCTGGCCCGGGGCACCGAGGCACTGCGCGCGGCCGGCGCACGGGAGATCATCACCGAGGCGCCGATGGCGATGGCCGGCTGGCATCTGCTCGGGACCGCGCGCATGGGCACCGACCCCGAGCGCTCGGTCGTCAACCCCTGGGGCCGCAGCCACGACGTGAAGAACCTGTTCATCGTCGACGGCAGCGTGTTCGTGACCTCGGGCGGCGTGAACCCCACCTCGACCATCCAGGCGATCTCGCTCTACGTGGCCGACCAGATCAAGCAGCGGCTGGCCAACCTGTTCGACTGAACGCACCACAGCGCGAGGCGTGGCGCGAGCTAACGCCGAGCCCGCGGCGGCACCTGCAGGCGCGTCGCGCGGCGCGGGCATCGCTGGCGCCTGCTCGCATACCGCGCCCAGCGGCACGAGCCCGGCACCACCCATCTGCAACGCGACCGCGGGCGGGCTGGCGGCACCCGGCCTGCTGCCGCCTGACGGGTCGGCCGCCGCCGTGGAGCCGTCGCGCCACGCCCCCGATCCGATGGCCGCGCGCGCAGGCGCCTCGTCGATCGTCGTGCCGCCCGTCACCGCGCCAGGGGCAGCCCCGAATGACCACGAGGCACCCTCGCCGGCATGCCGCGCGGGCTGCTGCATGCGCGCGATCGCGCCGACCCGCACCGGCCAGCGCGGCCTCGGACGGCCGGCCGCATCGCGCGCCTCGTAGAAGGGACAGCGCCAGCCACCCGAGGCAGGGCAGCCGTCGAGAGCTCGCATCACGCGGGCCGCCATGGTGCCGGCCAGCGGAACGCCAAGCGCAACCCCGTAGACGAACTCGAGCTTCAGGAGATTGGCGTCGGCGAGTGTCTGGCCGGAGCGCGGGCCGACCGGTCCGTCGCCCAGCGCATCGACACCCGCGCGAGCGCGCGCCGCGGTATTGTCGGTGGGGATTTCCCGCAGATCGGCCCGTGGAAGACCGAAGGCATCGAGCGCCGGCTCGGCCCAGTCGAGGAAACTCGCAGCGCTCGGCGAAAGCTGACGCCAGCGCACCCACCCGGCGGCCAGCCCGGAGCCAACGTGAGCGAGCGCGCCGTCAAGCGCCTGCGCGTGACTCGCTTCGTCGACGGACCCGATGAGCCACGGGCTCAGCCCATGCGCGAACCCGCGCACGATTCGCGCGGGATCGGCGTGGCCAACCGCACCAGCTCGCGCCGCCTCGATTGCGCCGTGCATGACCGCCTGGCGCGCGTGCAGCACGAGCCCGGCCTGCAGCGCAAAAAGCCCGGCGAGCAGCACGACCGGCAGCGCGACCAGGGCCTCCAGCGCGGCCAGCCCGCGACTGCGCGCGCCGGGGCATCGCCACGATCGTGCCACGGCACGCGACATCAGGGGCTCACCGGCTGGAGGCGGCCGCCGCGTCCCCCGAACATCTCGACCGGCCCCCGCGCGCTCGATGAAGCGCGCGATGCGCCAGCCCCCAGATGACGCATCTCGTCGGTCACCTGCTCGGCAAGCTGCATGGCCGAGGCCTGCGCCGGGAGATTGAGCGTCTGCAGCTCGCCCAGCGAGTCCCGGGCGAGTTCGAGGGCGACCGCCGCGAGGTTGGCGAGGGCGCGGGCGCGCACCGGCGTGGGCTCGGGAGCACCGGCTCGTCCATCCGCGGCGTCGGCCGGGCGCGCTGCCTGACGATAGGCATGGGTCGCCGGGGCGATCCGACTGCGCTGATGATGCAGATTGCCGATCCGCAGCCAGGCCATCCGATTGCCAGGGTCGACCTCGACGAGCCCGCAGAAGGCCTCCATCGCCCGCGCCCATTGCTTGCCATGGTAGAGACCGTCGGCCTCCTCGAGCGCGCGCGCCAGGGTTTCGGCGGCGAGCGGGCGGGTCAGCGCGAGCGCAGGCAGCGCCGAGGCGCAGGCCGCGCCAGCGGCTGGGAGTTGTGCGGGCACCGCCATTGCGCGACCCGCATCCTCGCTCGGCCAGGCTGCGCCTGCGGGCGCGCTTGCCACGGCGCCGGCAGTCGCGGCACCGGTGACCGAAGCGCCCGCCGATCCCGCACCCGCCCCGGCAAAGCCCGATGCCGTCCGCATCGGCAGCAACCTCGGCACCGGCGGTGATGCCACCGGTATCGGATCCTCGACCAGACGCCGCGGATCGGGTGTCCACTCGGTTTCGAACACGATCTCGACGGGCCCGACCCCGATAGCGGGCGCCTCCTCGACGAGCGGTGCGGCCGCGTGCGCCGGACCACCCGGACAGCCCACGACGACGCAGGCCACCGTGAACGCGACAACGGCGAGGTTCACGACACGGGCGGAGCCTCTCGGCCGGACGCCGGGGGCTGGCATCGGCATCGGCAGCCGCAGACCGGGAACCAGCCCGCGCCGGCGAGCGGCACCTGCCGGCAGCTCGATCACGGAGCGAGCGGCGCGCACCCCCACCGCCCGCCAGGGGGGAAGCGCCGGCACGATGCGCAGCA
Source organism: Burkholderiaceae bacterium (assembly GCA_044235405.1). Taxonomy (GTDB): domain Bacteria; phylum Pseudomonadota; class Gammaproteobacteria; order Burkholderiales; family Burkholderiaceae_E; genus Quisquiliibacterium. The sequence continues at coordinate 1,341 of JBIIHU010000273.1, read as the reverse complement.
CCATGCCCTCGGCATCGAGGAACACGACATCGATCGGCACGCGCATGCCGATGCTGTGGACCGCGCGGCAGGGGTATAGCCAGATCGCGGCATCGACGTCGAGCCTGCGTCGACCGAGCCAGCCGGACAGCCGCGCGACGAAGCCATCAGCCCGCTCGGGCACGAGCGGTACGGGCACGGTCGACGAGGCGACCGGGAGATCGGTTCGGGAAGTCATTTGAGCCAGCCCTCCATGAGCATCCGGGCGAAGACCGGAAAGAGCAGCACCGCGAAGGTGCAGGGAAAGATGAACAGCAGCAGCGGCAGGAGCATCTTCACGGGCGCCTCCATCGCGAGCTTTTCGGCACGCTGGAATCTTTCGTTGCGCCGCTGCTCCGCCTGGGCACGCAGGATCGGCGCGAGTGCGCCGCCTTGCTGCTCGGCGACGACCAGCGAGGCAACCAGGGCACCCACGCCGGGCTGCGCCAGCCGCTCGGCCATCGCGCGCAGGGCATCGGCCCGCGTGCGCCCCGCACGGATGTCGCGCAGCACACGCTCGAACTCGTCGCGCAGTGGTCCGGGTGGGCCCTTGTCGGCCGCCTGGGCGAGCGCCGAGGCCAGGTTCAGCCCGGACTCGACCGCCAGCGTGATCACGTCGAGGAAGAAGGGCAGCTCGCGCAGCACCGCACGCTGGCGCTGCGCGATGCGATCGCGCAGCCAGGTGCCAGGCAACAGCCAGCCGAGTGCGCCGATGGCGATCGCCGCCTGCAAGGGCGTGCCGCCCAGCGGCATGCCGAGCAGCGCGGCCAGCGCGGCCGTCAGCCCGGCGGCCACCGCGCGCCCGGCCATGAAACGCTCGGCGCCCAGTACAGGATCGAGCCCGGCGCGACGCAGTAGCTCGCCCAGGGCATAGCGCGAGCCGGCCGACAGCCAGGGCCCCAGATGCATTGCCAGGGGATCGATGAGGATCGCCCCCCAGCGCCAGAGCGCGGGCAGGCGGGCGGGCGGGCTATCGTCGCGCGCCCCGCCCCGGGCCGACGGCGCGAGCAGCAGTACCAGCCAGGCGACCCCGAACGCGACCGAGGCGCCCAGGGCCGCCGCGATCAGCCAGATGGCCGCGGGATCGGCATCGACGAGCGCGGCAAGCGCGGGCCCTGAAGCCGCTGGCCCCGAAGCCTGGACGTCGCTCATACGTCGATCCGGACCACCCGCCGAAGCAGGTGAAGCCCCACGCCCTGCATGACGAGCAGGACAGCGCAGGTAGCCCAGCCCAGCGGGGTCGTGAACAGCAGGCTCATGCCCTCGGGCTCGATCAGCGCAAGGGCCAGGCCGCACAGCAGCGGCAGCAATCCCATCGCCCAG
>JBIIHU010000271.1:0-4823 GCA_044235405.1 Burkholderiaceae bacterium | reverse complement strand
CAGCGTGGCGCCGGCGCCGACCTCGACCGGGGCGACCAGCTGCGTGTCGCTGCCGATGAAGGCGTCGTCGCCGATGATGGTGCGGTGCTTGTTGACGCCGTCGTAGTTGCAGGTGATGGTGCCCGCGCCGATGTTCACCCGCTTGCCGACCACCGCATCGCCGACGTAGGCGAGGTGGTTGGCCTTGGCGCCGACATCCAGGCGCGCCGCCTTCATCTCGACGAAATTGCCCACGTGCACGTCGGCGGCGAGCTCGGTGCCCGGGCGCAGCCTCGCATAGGGGCCGATGCGCGAGCCGGGCCCGACCACCGCGCCTTCGATGTGGGTGAAGGCGAGGACCTGGGCGCCGGCCTCGATACGGGCGTTGCGCACCACGCAGTTCGGGCCGACGCTCACGCCGTCGCCGAGCGTCACGTCGCCCTCGAAGACGCAGTTGACGTCGATGCTGACATCGCGCCCGCAGGCGAGCCGGCCGCGCACATCGAACCTCGCCGGATCGGCGAGCGTCACGCCCTGCCCGAGCAGCGCGCGGGCCTGCTCGCCCTGGTACACCCGCTCGAGCTCGGCGAGCTGCGCCTTGCTGTTGACGCCCAGCGTCTCCCAGGTCGCGTCGGGCTGCACGCCGACCACCTCGAGGCCGTCGGCGACGGCCGCCGCGATCACGTCGGTGAGGTAGTACTCGCCCTGCGTGTTGTCGTTGGACAGCGCGCCGAGCCAGCGCCGCAGTGCTGGCGTGGGCGCGATCAGCACGCCGGTATTGATCTCGCCGATGGCACGCGTGGCCTCATCGGCATCCTTGTGCTCGACGATGCGCACGATGCGCCCGGCCTCGCGCACGATGCGACCGTAGCCGGTGGGGTCCTCCAGCGTCACCGTGAGCAGCGCCATGCTGTCCGGGGTAGCGGCCGCGTTGCGCAGGCGCTCGAGGGTGGACGGGCCGATGAGCGGCACGTCGCCATAGAGCACGAGCGTGGGCACGGCATCATCGAGCCAGGGCAGCGCCTGCATCACCGCGTGGCCGGTCCCGAGCTGGGGCGCCTGCAGCGCCCAGGTGATGTCGGGCGCAGCCAGTTGCGCAGGTACCCGTTCGCCTCCATGGCCGTAGACGACGACGAGGCGCGCGGGCGATAGACTGCGTGCTCGGTCGAGGACGTGAGCGAGCATCGGTCTGCCGGCGATCGGATGCAGTACCTTGGGCATGTCGGAGCGCATGCGCGTGCCCATGCCGGCCGCGAGGATGACGATGTTCATTTTCTCTTGGATTTTCAGATACTTGGCGCGCCTTGCTGCGGTGCAGTTTAGCACGCGGGGTCGGCGGGGGGGTGCGCTGGCGCTTGCGCTCGCGATGGCGGTCGGCGTGGGGGGCTGCTCGATGACCCGCTTCGGCTACGACATGCTGCCCACCTGGTCGCAGTGGCAGGTCGATCGCTGGCTCGCGCTCGACGACGACCAGCGCGCGATCGTCGTGCGTCACCTCGACGACCTGCACGGCTGGCATCGGCGCACGCAGCTGCCGGGCTGGGCAGGGCAGTTGCGCCAGCTCGACGCCGACTTGCGCGGCGCCGAGCCCGGCATCTTGCTCGATGTCGCGGCAGTCGCACGCTGGCGAGGCCGGGTGACCGAGGTCTGGACACCGCTCGCCGAGCGCCTTGCCCCCGCGGTGGCCGAACTGGCGGTCACGCTTCGCCCCGAGCAGATCGAACGGCTTCGTCGGCGCATGGCCGAATCGGAAGCCGAGTGGCGCGAGAAGTTCCTCCCCGAGCGTTCGCGCGACCGCGAGCAGGCGCGTGGCGACCGGGTCGTCAAGCGCGCGGAGTTCTTTCTCGGGCGGCTCGATCGGGCCCAGGAGCGCGAGCTGCGCGCGCTCGCTGCGGCGCTGCCGGCAACCGAGGAGGCCTGGTTCGCCGAGCGTCAGCAGCGCAACCGGGCGGTGCTCGCCTTCTTCGAGACCATGGCCCGCGAGCGGCCGGCTGCGCGCGAGGCCACGCGCCAGGCGCGTGAACTGCTGCTTGCGATGTGGACGCCGCGCGAGGGGGCTCGGGCACGCCAGCTCGAGGAGGCGATCGCGGCCAGCGACGCGCTCACCGTGCGCATGCTCGCGCGCGCCACGCCCGCGCAACGCGCCCATCTGACGAAGACCGTGCAGACCTACGCCCAGGACTTCCAGTCGCTGTCGGGCACGGCGCTCGCGTCGACCCGCTGAAGCGCCGCGGCGCCGCCTCCCGCCAGCACTCCAGGGATTCATGACGATGCAGACCGGGATTCTCGACAGCATTCCCCCGCAGGCCCGCTACCTGAGCTTCTCGCTCAAGCCGGGCGCCGATCCGCGCCCGGGCCTGCGGGCGCTCGCTGCGGCGATCGACGGGCGAAGCGTGGTGGCTGGTGTCGGTGCCACGCTGGTCGCCGAGCTCTCGGCGCGCGTGCCCGGCCTGCGGCCCTTCCCCTCCTTCGTCGGTGCGGGAACCGAGCTGCCGGCCACGCCGGCGGCGGTCTGGTGCTGGCTGCGCGGCGAGGATCCCGGCGCGCTCTTTCACCGTGGCGACGAGCTCGCGGGTCTGCTCGGTCCGGCCTTCCGGGCCATCGAGGCGCTCGAAGCCTTCCGCCATGGCAGCGGGCGCGACCTCAGCGGCTACGAGGATGGCACCGAGAATCCGACCGGCGAGGCGGCCATCGAAGCCGCCTTCGTCCGCGGCACCGGTCGCGGCCTGGACGGCAGCAGCTTCGTCGCGGTACAGCGCTGGCGCCACGATTTCGCCGCGATCCGCGCGATGACCGGGCATGAGCGCGACCTGGCGATCGGCCGGCGCCTGTCGGACAACATGGAGCTCGACGATGCGCCGCCCAGCGCCCATGTGAAGCGCACCGCCCAGGAGTCCTTCGAACCCGCCGCCTTCACGCTGCGCCGCTCGATGCCGTGGGTTCGCGCAGGCGAGGGCGGCCTGCAGTTCGTGTCCTTCGGCGCGAGCTTCGATGCCTTCGAGGCCCAGCTGCGCCGGATGATCGGCATGGACGACGGCACCCGCGATGCGGTGTTCGGGATGAGTCAGCCGGTCAGCGGCGCCTACTACTGGTGCCCGCCGGTCGAGGACGGCCGCCTCGACCTGCGGGTGCTGGGGCTCTGAGGGCGGCGAGCGCTCAGCGCCGTTCGCTGCCGTGCACGTGCGCCGTGCCGTGGATCCCTTCGTCGACGACGCTCGGGTGACCGGCCCCGCCGATCACGCGCGGCGCCAGCGACCCGGCCACCATGCCGAAGATGGCTGCGCCCAGGCCCACGAGCTGCGGCGGCACGATGCCCTCGGGGTCGACCTGCTCCATGACGAGCCAGGTGGCCAGGCCGAGCACGATCGAGACCACCGCCCCCTGCGGCGTGGCCTTGCGCCAGAACATGCCGAAGGCCAGCGGCGTGAAGGCGGCGACCAGCGTGACCTTGTAGGCGTTCTGCACCATCTCGTACATCGACGACTCGCTGTTCAGCGCGAACAGCATGGTGGCGCCGGTGAAGATCACCAGCATCACGCGCACCGTGATCAGCAGCTGGCGGTCGGACATCCGCCCGCCGAGCAGCGGCTTGAAGACGTTCTCGCTGAAGATCGCCGTGGGCGCGAGCAGCGCGCCGCTCGCGGTCGACAGGATCGCCGACAGCAGCGCGCCGAAGAAGAGCACCTGGATCGCCATCGGCGTGTGGTTGAGGATCAGCGTGGGCAGGATCAGCTGGAACTCGTTGCCCTCGCTCTCCAACGCCTTGGCCACCGCCTGCCCGTCGATCAGGAAAGCGCACACCGCGATGAAGATCGGCACGAAGGCGAACACCAGGTAGGAGACGCCACCGATCAGTGTGCCGCGCATCGCGGTCTGCTCGTCGCGGGCCGAGGTCACGCGCTGGAAAACATCCTGCTGCGCGATCGACCCCAGTGCCATCGTCAGGAAGGCCGCGAGCAGCGCGATCACGTCCTTCGCGTCGAATGACTCGAGCACCACCAGCTTGCCTTCCGAGGCCGCGGTCGAGACCACCTTGTCGAAGCCCCCGGCCTGGTTGCCGAGCACCACCGCGATGAAGAGCAGGCCGGCGACGATGATCACGGTCTGGAAAAGGTCGGTCATCGCGATCGCCCACATGCCACCGATCAGCAGGTAGACGAGGACTACAACCGCGCCCAGCATGATCCCGTGCTCGAGCGAGATGGCACCCCGCGACAGCGTGTTGAAGCAGATGCCCAGCGCCATCAGGTTGGCGGAGGCCCACCCCAGGTACGACAGCGTGATCGCCACGCCGGTGCCGATCTCGACCGTGCGGTTGTAGCGCTTGCGGTAGAAGTCGCCGATGGTCAGCAGGTTCAGCCGATAGAAGCGCCGCGCGAACACCAGGGCGACGATGACCAGGCAGGTCGCCGCACCGAAGGGGTCGGCGACCACGCCCGACAGCCCGTCCTTCAGGAACGTCGACGACACCGCGAGCACGGTCTCGGCGCCGAACCAGGTCGCGAACACCGTCGCGAAGTTCATGTAGAGCGGCAGGCTGCGGCCGGCGGCGAAGTAGTCCTTCGCGGTGTGGACGCGGCGGGCGGCGTACCAGCCGATGGCGATCGTCAACAGCAGGTATGCGGCGACGGACGTGACGAGCATGGGAGCGACCTCCGGCAGGGGGGTGGCTTCGGGAACGGCCCGCCGCGGCGAGTATCGGCGTGTCGCCGACGCTAGCCGAGGACGGCGGGCCGGACAACGATTCCCGTACGAGCCGTGGCCGAATCCGCCCCCGGGGGCGCTGCTCAGTCGCGCAGCCGCTGCGCGACGAACTCGCGGAAGGTCCGCATCACCGGCGCCTC
>JBIIHU010000270.1:0-4835 GCA_044235405.1 Burkholderiaceae bacterium | reverse complement strand
CCTCGCGCAGCGCCTTGATGATCGGGATGCCGCCGGCGACCGCCGCCTCGAAGGCGACCATCACGCCCTTGCGCGAGGCGGCCGCGAAGATCTCGTTGCCGTGCACCGCGAGCAGCGCCTTGTTGGCGGTGACCACGTGCTTGCCGTTCTCGATCGCGGCCATCACGAGCTCGCGCGCGATGCCATAGCCGCCGATCAGCTCGACGACGATGTCGATCGCGGGGTCGGACACCAGCGCGCGGGCGTCGTCATCGACCTGCGCGCGCCCCGCGACCAGCGCGCGTGCGCGCTCGACGTCGCGATCGGCCACGCGGGTGATCTCGATGCGCCGTCCCGCACGGCGGGTGATCTCGGCCTGGTTGCGGGCGAGCACTTCGAAGGTGCCGCCGCCGACGGTACCGATGCCCAGCAGGCCGACTCTGACCGGCCCGAATTTCTCGACGCTCATGGTGCTTCCTGTGGAGGGGCGCGCGGCACGGGCGCGCGGCCCGCGTCGCGCCGAGGGCGACGCACTCAGGCGGCCAGCTTGATCAGGCCGTCCTTGCGGAACATGTCGCGGATGCCGCGCACCGCCTGCCGGATGCGCTGCTCGTTCTCGATCAGGGCGAAGCGCACGTGGGTGTCGCCGAGCTCGCCGAAGCCCACGCCGGGCGAGACCGCGACCTTCGCCTCGTTGAGCAGCTTCTTGGCGAACTCGAGCGAGCCCAGCGCCCGGTAGGGCTCGGGGATCTCGGCCCAGATATACATCGAGGCCTTGGGCACCTCGACCGGCCAGCCCGACTCGATCAGGCCGCGGGCGAGCACATCGCGCCGGCGCTGGTACTTCTGGCGGACCTCCTCGACGCAGTCCTGGGGCCCCTCGAGCGCGGCGATCGAGGCGACCTGGATCGGGGTGAAGGCGCCGTAGTCGTGGTAGCTCTTGATGCGCGCCAGCGCCGCGACCAGGTCGCGGTTGCCGACCATGAAGCCGATGCGCCAGCCGGCCATGTTGTAGCTCTTGCTCATCGTGAAGAACTCGACCGCGACATCGCGCGCGCCCGGCACTTCGAGGATCGAGGGAGCACGGAAGTCGTCGAAGACGATGTCGGCGTAGGCGAGATCGTGGACGACGATGATGTTGTGGGCGCGCGCGATCTCGACCACCCGCTCGAAGAAGGGCAGGTCGACGCACATCGCGGTGGGGTTGCTCGGGAAGCCCAGGATCATCATCTTGGGCTTGGGGTTGCTGCTCTCGACGGCGGCCTGCAGTTCGGCGAGGAAGTCGACCCCCGGCGTCATGCGCACCGAGCGGGTTTCGGCGCCGGCGATCACCGCGCCGTAGATGTGGATCGGGTAGCTCGGGTTGGGCACCAGCACCACGTCGCCGCGATCGAGCGTGGCGAGCATCATGTGGGCCAGACCTTCCTTGGAACCGATGGTGACGATCGCCTCGGTCTCGGGATCGATGTCGACGTGGAAGCGGCGCTTGTACCAGTCGGCGATCGCCTTGCGCAGACGCGGGATGCCCTTGGAGACCGAGTAGCCGTGGGTGGTGGGCTTGGTGGCGGCCTCGACGAGCTTGTCGACGATGTGCTGCGGGGTGGATCCGTCGGGATCGCCCATGCTCATGTCGATGATGTCCTCACCGCGCCGGCGTGCGGCCATCTTGAGCTCTGCCGTGATGTTGAACACATAGGGCGGCAGGCGCTTGATGCGAGAGAACTCGCGCGGCGAAGTCATGGACAATCTCCCGAGATGAACCCTCGATCGTAGCATAATCAGGGGTTTAGCCCGAGATCTTCGGGCATCCGGGAGCGCCTCGCGATGAAGATGCAGTCGGTCGTCGACCCATCCCTGAACACCCTCACCGGCTACGGCCCCGGCTGGCTCGAGATCAATCGCGTGCGCCACCCGCAGGCCGTCATGGTGCTGCCCCGCGGCGAGGTGCAGCCCTGGGCCCTGAGCGACTGGACAGCCCTGACAGCAGCCGACTTCGAGGCGATGCTCGCGCTGCAACCCGAGGTCGTGCTGCTGGGCACCGGCAGCCGTCAGCACTTCATGCACCCGCGACTGCATGCCTGCCTGTCGGCGGCCCGCATCGGACTGGAGATCATGGACACCGGCGCCGCCTGCCGGACCTACAACATCCTGATGAGCGAGGGTCGCCAGGTGCTCGCCGCCCTGATACCCCCGCAACCCTGAGTCCTGTCACGGCGCTGTGCTATCGTCGTCGCGTCATTGACCCACGCATCGACCGGCGCAGGCCGCGGGCCGATGCCCCGCGCGGGAGCCCGACGTGACGCTGGCAGCAGGGGCCCAGGTGGCCGACTTCACCCTCGACTCGACCGACGGCCGGTTCAGCCTCGCCGATGTGCGCGGCAGCACGCTGGTGCTCTACTTCTACCCCAAGGACAACACGCCGGGGTGCACCAGCGAGAGCGCCGACTTCCGCGACCTCCACCCGGCCTTCGTCGCGGCCGGCGCCAGGGTCTGCGGCGTGTCGCGCGACAGCCTGCGCTCGCACGACAATTTCCGCACCAAGCTCGGCCTTCCCTTCGCGCTGCTCTCGGATCCCGACGAGCTGCTCTGCGGCCAGTTCGGCGTGATGAAGCTCAAGAACATGTACGGCAAGCAGGTGCGCGGCGTCGAGCGCTCGACCTTCGTCATCGACGGGCAGGGTCGCCTCGTGCGTGAATGGCGCGGCGTCAAGGTGCCCGGACACGCGGCCGAGGTTCTCGCCTTCGTGCAGTCGATGTCGTGACCTTCGCGCATCGCAACAGCCCGATGTCGTGACGCCGCTCGCGCGTCGCTGCCCGGCGTGCGCCCTCGCACGCCTTCCCGCCGAACGGCCTCGCGCCGGCCTCCGATGCCACTGCCCAACGCCCCGACCAAGCCGGCCATCCTGATCGACCCCGCCAGCGTTGCGGCACCGCGCGCCCGCAAGCGCGCCCGCGCGGCGGTGACTGCCGCCGAGGGCGAGGCCGCGTCACCGCTCGCGCCGCAGGCATCGGCCATCGCGACGGTTGCACCGGCACCGGCGATCGCGACGGCAGCGCCGGCACCGGTGATCACGGCAGCGGCGCCGGCGGCAGCCGAGCCGCCCGGCCCCGGGACCACGCTCGAGCCACCGGCAACCGGCAAGCCGCGGCCGCGCCGCAGCGCCAGCCGGGGACGCGCCGAGGCGCCGGTCATGCCCGCCGCGGAGGTGCCCGCCGCCCCGCCTGCGCCCCTGAAACCCCCCTCGCGCGAGCGCCCCGCTGTTCCCGCGACCGAAAGCGCCGCGCGGCCCTCGCCCACGCGCGCCGCACCCGAGCCCGTGCCCGCATCCGCGAGCCCGGCCGGGGCAACAGCCGCGCCCAAGCTGTTCGTCCTCGACACCAACGTGCTGATGCACGACCCGAGCTGCCTGTTCCGCTTCGACGAGCACGACATCTATCTCCCGATGATCACGCTCGAGGAGCTCGATGGCCACAAGAAGGGGATGTCGGAAGTCGCGCGCAACGCGCGGCAGGTGAGCCGCACCATCGACTCGCTGATCGCCGCCGCCCAGGACCGCATCGACGAAGGGCTGCTGCTGTCGGCGCTGGGCAACCGCGAGGCAAGCGGCAGGCTGTTCTTCCAGACACAGGCGGTGGCGGCGGCGCTGCCCGATTCGCTGCCCGCGGGAAAGGCCGACAACCAGATCCTTGGCGTCGTGCGTGCGCTGCAAACGGCCATGACCGGCCGCGATGTCGTGCTGGTGTCCAAGGACATCAACATGCGGATCAAGGCCCGGGCGCTGGGCCTGCCGGCCGAGGACTACCGCAACGACCAGGTGCTCGAGGACACCGATCTGCTCTACAGCGGACGCCTCGAGTTGCCGGCGAACTTCTGGGAGCGGCACGGCAAGGGCGTGGAGTCCTGGCAGCAGGGCGGCTTCACCTACTACCGCGTCAGCGGGCCGCTGGTCGCGAACATGCTGGTCAACCAGTTCGTCTGGCTCGACGGCGACGTGCCGCTTGCGGCGCAGGTGCGCGAGATCAGCGGTCGCAGCGCGGTGCTGCAGACGCTGCGCGACTACGCGCACCAGAAGAACGCGGTCTGGGGCATCACGGCCCGCAACCGCGAGCAGAACTTCGCGCTGAACCTGCTGCTGAACCCCGAGATCGACTTCGTGACGCTCCTCGGCCAGGCGGGCACCGGCAAGACGCTGCTGACGCTCGCGGCCGCCCTCACCCAGACCATCGAGGCGCGGCGGTACCAGGAGATCATCATGACCCGCGCCACGGTGCCCGTGGGCGAGGACATCGGCTACCTGCCGGGCACCGAGGAGGAAAAGATGCAGCCCTGGATGGGCGCGCTCGAGGACAACCTCGAGGTGCTCAACCACGGCACGAGCGGTGGCGACTGGGGCCGGTCGGCCACGCAGGACCTGATCCGCAGCCGGGTCAGGGTGAAGGCGATGTCCTTCATGCGGGGGCGCACCTTCGTCGGTCGCTTCCTGATCATCGACGAGGCCCAGAACCTCACGCCGAAACAGATGAAGACGCTGATCACGCGCGCCGGCCCGGGCACCAAGGTGGTCTGCCTGGGCAACATCGCGCAGATCGACACCCCCTACCTCACCGAGGGCTCGTCGGGCCTGACCTATGTCGTCGATCGCTTCAAGGGCTGGGCCCACAGCGGGCATATCACGCTGACCCGCGGCGAACGCTCCCGGCTCGCCGACTACGCGGGCGACGTGCTCTGAGGACGGGCGCGCCGGCATCCCGCCGGCCCGCCCGGGCATGCCGCCGGGCTGCGCTCACCCGATGAGGACAGCCCAGATCAGCCGGCGCCCGCGGCGTAGTTCTCGAACTTCGTGTACTGACCGACGA
>JBIIHU010000269.1:0-4837 GCA_044235405.1 Burkholderiaceae bacterium | reverse complement strand
GGGGCATGCCTCCAACCATCTTTGCTTCCTGCTGGAGGCCGAGCGCACCCTGTTCACCGGTGACCACCTGATGGGCGCCTCCACCGTCGTCATCGGCCCGCCCGATGGCGACATGAGCGCCTACCTCGATTCGCTGCGGGCGCTGCTGCCGCTGCCGATCGACTGGCTGGCGCCAGGGCACGGCTTCCTGATGGCCGACCCGCGCAAGGTGATCGAGGGCGTGGTGCGCCACCGCCTGGCGCGCGAGGCCAAGGTCGAGGCGGCGCTGCGCGAACTCGGCCCGACCGAGCTGCCCGCGCTGCTTGCGCGGGTCTACGACGATGTGCGCCCGGCGCTGCATCCGGTGGCGGCCCGCTCGCTGAACGCCCACCTGATCAAGCTGCGCCAGGAAGGCCGCGCGACGACCGAGGGCGAGCGCTGGCGCGCGCTGCCAGCCGCCTGAACGCAACGAAAGGCCGCGCCGGTCGGCGCGACCCAGACCCCGGGAAGGCGTCGGCCAGGGCAACCGAACTCCCTCGTTCGACCCTTCCAGATTTTCGCTTGGCAACACCCGGAACGCCGCAGGGCATTGCCCGGGCCCCCGGGCCTCGGCACTATCCTGCCGTCCGGGGTATCACCCTCACCGGATCGCAGACAACACCTGGAGACAGCCTGATGAAGACCTTCAAGAAAGTGCTGGCGATGGCCAGCTTCTCGCTCGCGGCAGCCGGCCTGTCGGCCAGCGCGAACGCGACCGAGACCTGGAAGCTCGGCACCGCCGCCATGCAGGGCACCGTGCTCTACGACATCGTGATGAAGTTCATCAACGACTTCAACGCGGCAGCCGGCGGCGAACTGAAGCTCGAATACCAGAACGTTCCCAACGAGCAGGAGATGCACCAGCAGGTGGTGCGCGGCCGTCTGCAGGCCGGCGCGTCGTCCTTCGCTGGCGGCGCCATCACCGTGCCCGAGGGCGCGGTCTTCAACGCCCCCTACATCTGGAAGAACGAGGAGGAGCGCGTCTGGGTGACCGACAACCACGGCGTACCGGTCATGAAGAAGCTCTATGCCGAGAAGGGCCTGGAGCTGCTGCTGGTGGCCGACGTGGGCTGGAACGACATGGTCTGCAAGACCGCCTGCCTGACCCCGGACAGCATCAAGGGCCGCAAGATGCGCGTGTCGCCCTCGCCGGCCTCCCGCGTGGTCTTCAAGCAACTCGGCGCCAACGGCGTCCAGATGCCGCTGAGCGAACTGTGGCCGGGCCTGCAGAGCGGCCTGGTCGAAGGCGCAGACCTGCCCTTCCTGTTCTACGTGACCACGCCGGCCGCCCAGAGCGCACCGCACTATGTCGTCACGCGGCACTACCACCACCCGTCCACCTTCATCATGAACAAGGCGCTCTTCGATGGCATGAAGCCGGCGCTGCGCGAGAAGCTGCTGAAGGCGCTGCCTGACCTCGCCTGGGCGCGCAAGCAGGTGGCCGACACCGAAAAGCCGAAGATGGAGGAGTTCCGCCGCAAGGGCGGATTCGTGCATGAGCTGACTGCCGAGCAGCGCGAGGCCTGGGCCAAGGTCATCCGCCCGGGCCAGGCCGAACTCGTCGGCGCGATCGGCGGCAAGGCACAGACCGTCTACGATGCCCTGATGGACGGCAAGAAGGCCTGGGCAGCGAAGTACGAGAAGAAGTGATGCAACGCGTGCCGTGCCGGCGCGGCACGGTACGGCACGCGGCGCGGGCGCAGACTCTGCTCGCGCCCGCTTCGGCAAACGGCCCTTCGGGGCCGTTTTTCATGGTCGCGGGCAAGGCGGCGAACGGCTGCGCTTCAGCGCATCGTCGCAGAAGACCGCGGCTCAGCGCGCAGTAGCGCGATGCCTTGGAAGTCCGAGCGAGAGCCAGATCCCGACGATGTTGCCGGCCGCGGCGATCAGCACCGCGGTGCCGTAGCCCTGGGTGCGGTCGTAGAGCCAGCCCGCGAGCACCGGCAGGCTGATGGCGGCCACGCACCAGGCGATGTAGAGCTGGCTGGCCACGCGACCGAAGGCGTTGCGACTCCAGTAGCCGGCGATGGCGCCCGCGGTGATGCCCGAGATGAAGCCGTAGCCCATGCCGATCATGATCAGCGCCGGCACCGCGAGCGCGGGCCCCGGGAACAGCGTGAGCAGCACCGCGCCGCACAGCGAGAAGGCATGCGCGCCGGCCGCGACATGGGGCACGGCGAAACGGTCGATCAGCCAGCCGCCGCCGATGCGCGCGGCCGCGATGAAGCCGGTGATGACCGAGGTACCGCCGAGGGCGAGCACGCTGCCCGCGCCGTAGGCGGCGATGATGCCGGCCGCCTGGCTCATCACGGTCAGGCCCGCCGCCGCCGCGAGGAAGAACACCGTGAACAGCCGGAAGAAGAGCGGCCAGCGCGGATCGACCTCGCCGCCAGCCTCCGGGGAGGCATCATGCATGCGGATGTCGGCGATCCGGAACAGGAAAGCGGTGAGGAAGCAGGAGAGCAGCACCGTGAGCGCGAGCGCAAGCAGCGTCTCGCGCAGCCCCCAGGCCGTGATCGCCCAGCCGAAGAGCGGCGCGCCGATCATCGCGCCCAGCGGATACAGCCCGATCACGTAGCCGTTGACCAGCCCGATGCGGCTGCGCACGGTCTGGTTGACCCCCTGCTGCACGAGGATGAACCCGGCCCCGCCGCCGATGCCGAACAGCAGCCCATAGCCGATCACGAGTTCGAGAAAGCCGCTGGCAAACGCCGTGATGACCAGACCCGCCGCGCTGCCCACGCCACCCAGCGCCGCGATCAGCACCGGCGAGAAGCGCCGGTACAGCCACGGCGTGAGATTCATCCAGGCCGTGAGGCTGCAGGCGGCCAGGCCGAAGACGAAGCTCATCTCGGCCCGCGTCACGCCCAGCGACGACTCCATCGGCTTGAGGAACACGCTGAAGGCGTAGATCGTGCCGAAGGGCAGGTTCATCGCGGTGGCCGCCGCGATCGCGGCGGCCGAGCGCGCGGCAGGACTCAGGCTCATTCGGGCTGGATGCCCGCGTCGCGAATGCTCTTGCCCCAGGCGGCGTGCTGCTCGACGGTGAAGCGGCGGAAGTCCTCGTTGGACATCGGCTGGGGCTCCAGGCCCATCGAGATCATCTTCTCGCGAACGGCCGGTGTGGCCAGCGCCTTGTTGGCCGCCGCGTGCAGGGTCTGCACGATCGCCGGCGGCATGCCCGCGGGGCCGACCAGCCCGCCCCACACCGTGAAGTTGAAGCCGGGCACGGTCTCGCCCACCGGCGGCAGCTCGGGCAGCAGCGGCGAGCGCACGTCGGCCTGCACGCCGAGCATCTTCAGCTTGCCGTTCTTCAGGAAGCTCTGCAGGGCGGCGAGGTCGACGAACATGAACTCGATCTGGCCACCCGACATGTCGGTCATCGCCGGCGGCGTGCTCTTGTAGGGCACGGGCTGCGCGTCGATCTTGCCGTACTTGACGAAGTGCGCGCCGGCGACCTGACCGGTGGAGTTGCCATAGCCGTAGGAGAACTTGCCGGGGTTGGCGCGCACGTGCGCGATCAGCTCGGCCGGCGTCTTCACCGGGGAGTCGGCCTTGACGGCCAGCACGAACAGGAAGGTGTTGACGCGCGCGATCGGCGTGAAGTCCTTCAGCGGGTCGTAGCGCAGCTTGCGGAACAGGTGCGGGTTGGCCGAGTGCGCGGTGTTGGTGGTCATCATCACCGTGTAGCCGTCGGGCGGCGCCGAGGCGGTGGCCTCGGCGGCGATCTGGCTGGAGGCGCCGGGCTTGTTGTCGACGATGAAGGTGGTGCCGAGGATGCGGCCCATCTCGTCGGTGACGGTGCGGGTCAGCAGGTCGGTGCCGCTGCCGATGGCGAAGGGCACGATCACGCGGATCGGCTTGGCCGGATAGGGTTGCGCCGAGGCGATGCCAGCCGTGGCGGCGAGCAGGCAGGCGGCAAGGCCGCGCCAGAGCTTGAACTTCATCGGGTGTCTCCTGGTATTGCGCGGGTCGTCAGGCGCCCGCAGCCGCATTGTGCGCGATGCCGCACACTCAGTAGGACTTGGGCAGGCCGAGCACCCGCTCGGCGATGTAGCACATCACCAGCTGCGGGCTGATCGGCGCGATGCGCGGGATCATCACTTCGCGCAGATAACGCTCCACATGGTATTCGCGGGCATAGCCGAAGCCGCCGTGCGTCATCACCGCCTGCTGGCAGGCGTTGAAGCCGGCCTCGCCGGCGAGGTACTTCGCGGCGTTGGCCGCCGCGCCGCAGGGCAGGTCGTTGTCGTACTGCCAGGCGGCCGACAGCGTCATCAGCCAGGCGGCCTCGAGCTCCATCCAGTTCACCGCGAGCGGGTGCTGGATCGCCTGATTCTGGCCGATAGGGCGGTTGAAGACCACCCGGTCCTTCGCGTACTGCGTGGCGCGGCGCAGCGCCGCGTGGCCCAGGCCGATCGCCTCGGCGGCGATCATCACGCGCTCCGGGTTCATGCCGTGCAGGATGTACTCGAAGCCCTTGCCCTCCTCGCCGATGCGGTCCTCGACGGGCACCTCGAAGCCCTCGATGAAGAGCTCGTTGGAGTCGATCGGCTTGCGGCCCATCTTGTCGATCTCGCGCGCGGTGATGCGGGTGCGGTCGAAGTCGGTGTAGAACAGGCTCAGCCCCTCGGTGGGCTTGCGGACCTCCTCCAGCGGCGTGGTGCGCGCGAGCAGCAGCATCTTGTCGGCGACCTGCGCGGTCGAGATCCAGACCTTGTGGCCGTCGACCACGTAGCGGTCGCCCTTGCGCACCGCGCGGGTCTTCAGCTGCGTGGTGTTCAGGCCGGTGTTGGGCTCGGTCACCGCGAAGCAGGCC
>JBIIHU010000268.1:0-4848 GCA_044235405.1 Burkholderiaceae bacterium | reverse complement strand
TGCTCGACGGCATGGGCCGATTCGAAGCGGCGCTCGCACGCGCGCAGGCGGGAGCCGGCATCGTGCCGCCCGAAGCGGCGCGATGCATCGGCGCCGCCTGCGCCGGCCTCGCGCAGGCGGCGACCCGGGCCACCGGCCCCTTCGCGCCCGCCCGCCTCGCGGCGGCCGCGCGCCGCGCGGGCACGCTCGCGATCCCCTTCGTGCAGGCGCTCACCGAGCGGGTCGCGGCCGAGGATCCCGAGGCCGCGCGGTGGGTCCACCACGGCGCGACCAGCCAGGATGTCCTCGACACCGCGCTCGCGCTCGCCGCTTCGTCGGCCGGCCATCCGCTGCTCGCCGAACTCGAGCACGCGGGCGAGGCGCTGGCGGGTCTGGCCGACGCACACCGCGCAACCCCCATGGCGGGTCGCACGCTGCTGCAGCAGGCCACGCCGGTGAGCTTCGGATGGAAGGCCGCCAGCTGGCTGTCGCCGCTGGCGCGCTCGCGCGACGCACTGGTTGCCGCGCTTTCGCAGGCGAGGGTGCTGCAGTTCGGTGGCGCGAGCGGCGTGCGCGGTGCGCTCGGTGGCCGCGGCGATCCGGTGGCCGCCGCGCTCGCACGCGATCTCGGACTGACCGACCCGGGCATCAGCTGGCACGCTGGCCGCGACCGCATCGCCCGGCTCGGCGCGGAACTCGCGTTGCTTTCGGGCGCGATGGCCCGGATCGGCCGCGATCTCGCACTGCTGATGCAGCCCGAGGTGGGTGAGGTCTTCGAGCCCTCGGGCGAGGGACGCGGAGGGTCGTCGGCCATGCCCCACAAGCGCAATCCGGTGGCCGCGATGCTCGCCCTGCAGGCCGGGCTGCGCGCCCCGGGGCTCGCCGCCACCCTGCTGGCCTCGCAGGCGGGTGAGCATGAGCGCGGGCTGGGGAACTGGCAGTCCGACTGGTGGACGCTGGGCGCGCTCTTCGAGTGCGCCGGCAGCGCCACCGAGGCGATCGGCGAGGCGATCGCCGGGCTGCGGGTGGCGAGCGAGGCGATGGCCGCGAACCTGGCGCGCACCGGCGGCTTCGTGTACGCCGAGGCCGTGACGCTCGCGCTGGCCGAGACCCTGGGCAGGCCCGCCGCGAAGGCCAGCATGGAGCGGCTGTGCGCCGATGCGCTCGAGCGCGGTCGCACGCTTGCGCAGGCGCTCGAGCAGGCGGCGCGCGAGGATCCGGTGCTGGCCGCCGCGCTGCCGCCCGGCGCGCGGGCCCGGCTGTTCGACCCGCTCGCCCAGTTCGGCGATGCCGGCGCGATGATCGACCGGGTGCTGCGCGAGTGGCGCGGCGCGGCCTGAGGTCGGGCCGCGGCCGTTCCGCCGGGTCGAAAGATCGACGTACACTGAAGCGCCCCCCAACGCCGAGCGCCGCGCGCGACCACGATCATGAACCCCGCCCTGCCCCGGCTCGACCCGCGCGACTGGACGAGCCAGCCCCCGTGGCTGCACCCGCCCTATCGATCGACCGCGCTGCGCTCGCCCACCCGACCGCTGATTCCGCTCGCGCACGCGCTCGGCGAACTCGCTCAGCCGGTTTACGGCCACGAGGACATCGGCGCGCTCGACCACGACCTCACGCGCAACGCCACGGGCAACGGCGCCCCGCTGGGTGAGCGCATCATCGTCACCGGCCGGGTGACCGACGAGCGCGGCCGGCCGGTGCGCCACACGCTGGTCGAACTGTGGCAATGCAATGCCGCCGGTCGCTACGTGCACCGGACCGACCAGCACGACGCCCCGCTCGACCCCAACTTCCTGGGGGCGGGCCGCACCCTCACCGATGCCGAGGGCCGCTATCGCTTCCTCACCATCCGGCCGGGCGCCTACCCCTGGGGCAACCATCCCAACGCCTGGCGGCCGGCGCACATCCACTTCTCGCTCTTCGGCGAGCATTTCGCCAGCCGCCTCGTCACCCAGATGTACTTTCCGGGCGACCCGCTGCTCGCGCTGGACCCGATCTACCAGAGCACGCGCGAGGGGGTGCGCGAGCGGCTGGTCTCGCGCTTCGACATCGGCGTGACCGAGGCGGGATTCGCGCTCGGCTTCGTGTTCGACATCGTGCTGCGCGGGCCGCGGGAAACCCCGATGGAGACGCCGCGATGAGCGCCGACCTTCCCGCAGGCCAGACGCCGTCGCAAACCGTCGGCCCCTTCTTCGCCTACGGTCTGGTGCCGGCGCAGTACGGCTACGCCTTTCCCAGCCTGTTCGGCCCCGAGCTCGCCGAGACGCGCACGCCCGGAACACCGATCGAGCTGCGCGGTCGATTACTCGATGGTCAGGACGAGCCGGTGGGCGACGCGCTGATCGAGATCCTGCACGCCGATGCGCAGGGCCGGTATCCGGCCTCGCGCGCCGACATCGAGGCGACAGGCTTTCGCGGTTTCGGGCGAGCCGGCACCGGCACCCTGCCGGGCCACGAGTTCGCTTTCCGCACGATCAAGCCCGGCGCGACCGCCGACGGGCAGGCGCCTCATGTCAACCTCATCCTGACGATGCGCGGGCTGCTGAACCATGCCTTCACGCGGGTGTACTTCGACGACGAGGCGCAGGCCAACGCCCGCGACCCGGTGCTCGCGAGCGTGCCCGAGGCCCGCCAAGCCACGATGATCGCCCGCCGCGACCCGAACGCAGCCGGGCTTGTCTACCGCATCGATATCCGCATGCAGGGCGACGCGGAGACGGTGTTCTTCGACGTCTGAGAGGGCGCCGTGCCCGAAGCATCCGCCAGCCTGCGCACGCAGGTCGTCATCGTCGGCGCGGGCCCCGCGGGCCTGCTGCTCGGGCAGCTGCTCGCCAGAGGTGGCGTCGATGCGCTGATCTTGGAGCGCCAGAGCGCCGACTATGTGCTCGGCCGCATCCGCGCCGGGGTTCTCGAACAGGGCTCGGTCGAGGTGCTGGGCGAGGCCGGCGTCGGCCAGCGGCTGCTTGCCGAAGGCCTGCCCCACGAGGGCATCGAGCTCGCCTTCGATGGTCAGCGACATCGTATCGATCTCGCCGCGCTGACCGGCCGCCGTGTGACGGTCTACGGCCAGACCGAGGTCACCCGCGACCTGATGCAGGCACGGGCCCAGGCTGGCCTGCGCACCGTCTACGAGGCGACCGACGTCAGCCTGCATGGCTTCGACGGCAACTCGCCCATGGTGCGCTGGCGCGCCGGCGGACGAGCGCACGAGGCGCGGTGCGACTACATCGCCGGCTGCGACGGATTTCACGGCGTGGCGCGCGCGAGCGTGCCCACCGGCGCGCTGCGCACCTTCGAGCGGGTGTATCCGTTCGGCTGGCTGGGCGTGCTGTGCGACACGCCGCCGGTGTCCGATGAACTGATCTATGCCAATCATCCGCGCGGCTTCGCGCTGTGCAGCATGCGCTCGCGAACCCGCAGCCGCTACTACGTGCAGTGCGGGCTCGACGAGCGTGTGCAGGACTGGTCCGACGATCGCTTCTTCGACGAACTGCGCAGCCGCCTCGATGCCGAGGCCGCCGAGCGCCTGGTCACCGGCCCCTCGATCGAGAAGAGCATCGCGCCACTGCGCAGCTTCGTCGCCGAGCCGATGCGCTTCGGCCGCCTGCTGCTGGCGGGCGACGCCGCCCACATCGTGCCGCCCACGGGCGCCAAGGGCCTGAACCTCGCGATCGCCGACGTGCGCAACCTGGCGCGTGCGCTGATCGCGAGTTGCCGCCACGGCGACGAGGCGGACCTCGAGACCTACTCGGCGCGCAGCCTGCGCCGGGTCTGGAAGGCGGTGCGCTTCTCGTGGTGGATGACAACGCTGATGCACCGGTTCCCGGAAACCGGCGAATTCGACCAGCGCATCCAGGAGGCCGAGCTCGGCTATCTTGTGGGCTCGCGGGCGGCCTCGACCGCCCTGGCCGAAAACTACACCGGCCTGCCCTTCGAGAACTGATGCGCACCCGTCACAAGGAGGAGACACCAATGCCCTACAAGACCTTCCACCCGGCCGACATCGCCCCACCCCCGCCGCAGACCTGGTCGCCGATCAAGGTGCACGACAGCGGCCTGTTCCATGTCGCCGGCATCGCGGCCAACGGCGACAGCATGTACGAGCAGGCCCGCGGCGTCTTCACGACCATCCGCAAGCTGATCGAGGCGGCCGGCGGCACGATGGACGACATCATGACGATGACGATCTACGTGAACAATCTCGACGAGAACACCGAGGTCTGGCGAGCCCGCCGCGAGTTCTTCAGCGGCGAGTTCCCCTGCTCCACGCTGATCCAGGCGCAACGGGTCGGCTCGCCGAAGGCCTGGCCCGCCCACCGGGTCGAGATCAACTGCAGCGGCTACATCGGCGGCAGCCGCTAGCGACCGCCAGCAGCCCCACCGGCCGATCAGCGCAGCGCAGCGCCGATGCGCGCCCCGATGGCCGCGCGCTCTGCCGCACTCAGCGACTGGAACTCGCGGTAGAGCGCCTGCGCGCCTGGCTCGCGCTCGCCGCGAGCCGCGAGTCGGGTCTCGAGCGTCAAGGCCAGCGAGTCGACCGCCCGATTCGGCAGCGACGCGCGGGCCCTCGCATCGAGGCCCTGCGTGTCGATCGACAGCGCGCGCAGCACGCCCCCGTGGTGCGCATCGAGCCGGGCTTCCAGGCCCTCGGCCCGGGCACGCGTCTGCTGCAGCATCAGGTCGTCACGGGCGGTCGGCCCGGCATTCAGCACGCCGGCGAAGATCCCGAGGTATCGGCTCGCGCCAACCGCGAGATCGAACAGCAGGTGGTTGCCTCCGCCCGCAGCCGGGACGCGGAAGTCGCCCTCGAAGACATCGCGAACGAACTGCCGATCGAGCGGCGCAGGCGAGGTGCCACCCGCCGCG
>JBIIHU010000267.1:0-4863 GCA_044235405.1 Burkholderiaceae bacterium | reverse complement strand
AGAGCGTGTCGCTGGTGGTGCTGGCGAGGCTGACGCTGAAGCTCGCGCCCGGGATCTGACCGAAAGCCGCCTGCACGGCAGCCTGCACCTGCCCGGCGCTGGCGTTGCCGGCGATCAGCGCCGTGGTGTAGCCCTGGCCCTCGTGCGTGAGCGTGAGCCGGAAGCCCTGCGCCAGCGCGTCGCTGCCCAGCACGATGCGCTGCTGCTGCTGCACCGTGGCCACGCCGGCGCTGGCAGTGCGCAAGCTGGCCGAGGCATTGACGAGACCGGCGGCGTTGACCGTGATGGCCTGCACGTCGGTACCGGCCAGCGTGCCGGTGAAGGCAATGTCCAGGCCGATGAGCCCGCTGTTGGACTGCTGGGTGTTGTAGCTGACCTTGACGTTGCCGGAGCCGATGTTGTCCAGGCGCGCAAGTTCGGCCTGGACGCGCGCGGCCAGCGTGGCGCCGTCGCTGCTGTAGCTGATGTTGCGCGTGGTCTTGCCGTCGTAGCCCAGCGTGAACGTTCCCCCAGGCACGCTCTGGGCGCTGGCAAAGTTGACCTGCAGGTCGGACAGGTTCACGCCCGCCAGGGCGCCGCCGAAGCTGACAAGATAGGTGTTGGCGCCAGCGCTCGAGACCTCTGCACGGCCGTTGCTGCCGAGCGCGGCATTCAGCGCGTAAGCCACCGTGGCGGCGTTGGCGCCGATCTGGATGCCGGTGGTCTCGTAGGACTGGTTGCCGTTGACGAGCTTCAGGGTGAAGCTGCCCGCGCCGCTGGCGCTGATCTGGACCTTCTGGACCTCGGACTGCGCCGCACCGCTGGACAGCGTGGTGTAGCTGTAGCCCGTGCTCGAGGATGCCTTGCTGCCCAGGTGGAACTTGAAGCCCGTGGCGGGGATGGCACGCCCGGCGAGCTCGTTGACGAAGCGCACCACGTAGCGGTCGCCCGGTCCGCTGTAGGCGGTGTCGAGCGTGACCTCCACCGCGCTGGTCTTCACCTGCCCGCCGGTGAGGTCCTTCAGCAGCGTGGCATACGCGGTGCGCATCTCGGAGATGGTCTGCGCCACGTTGGCGTCGCCACGGTAGACCGCGCGCACCGTCTTCGCCGGGTCCGACATCAGGAAGAGGTCGTACTCCTGGATGACCTTCTCGGCCTTGAAGACGATGGCCATGGCGGCCGAAGCCCCCGCGCCACCCGGCTGCACCTGACTCACGGCGGCGCTCGCCGCCGGCGCCTGCGCCCGCGTGTCGCCCACCAGGCTCAGACGTTGCACCTCGTCGGCGCCAGCGCGGGCCGCCGTCTGTTGCTGCACCAGACCGTCGCTGACGAGGTAGACCGTGTACTGCCCTGCCGTGGACGGGCTGGTGAAAACGATGGTGTTGACCTCGTCGGCACCGGCTTCGCCGTCGACCGGCGTGCTCACGGTGATGCTCACCGGCGCCGGCTCCTCGCGCAGCGCCTGCAGCAGCACCTGCTTGCGTTCGTCCACGCCCGCCCGTGCGGCCTCCGGGGTCTGCACCTGGTAACTGGTGGCCGCGGCCTGCGCGCTGACCGTGATGCCCGTCACATCCACGCCCGCAAGCGCCCCGACGAACTCGACCACGTAGCCGTCCACGCGGTTGCCCGTGACCAGCACGTTGCCCGTGCCCACACCTGGCAGGCTCTGGAACCCCGCCTTCAGCTTGGTCAGAACCTGCGCCTCGGTGTCGCCGGCACCGATCTGCACCTGCGCGCTGCTCGCGACGCGCTGCAGCGTCAGCGTGCCCACGAAGTCGTGCGCGAAGCCCAACTCGAGCACGGTGTTGACCTTGAGCGACTGCGCGGGCTGGGCCGCGAGCGTGATGCCGTGGTTGATGTCCACCAGCACCTGCCGGGCCTGGACAGTCAGGTCGTCGATGCCTTTGAACTCGGCGCTGCCGGCGGTGGCCTGCAGGCTCGTGAAGCGGCGCGTCGCGTCCTCGGGGTCCTGCACCAGTGCGAGTCCGAAATCGACCTGGCCGAGTCTCAGTCCGACCTCGTCGGACGTGCCGCTCTTGATGCCGGTGAAGGCATCGACACCGCGACCGCCGATGGTGACAAGTTGCGCCGCCTTGATGGTGGAGCCGTCCGACAGCGTGACGTCCTGGCTGCGCTGCTCGATGCCGAAACCACCCGTGACCGAGGCGAAGCCGAACAGGTCCACGTCCAGCACGCCGGCGGCCTTGACGATCTCGCCCTCGGCGCCCGGGAGGTCCAGTCTCAGCGTGCCTCCTAGCGCGCCAGTCACCACACTCAGTGAGGTGGCACCGGCCGCGTAATCCACCACCTTGTCGCCAGCTTTGTCGGCCTGGTTGACCGCCACGCTCAAGCTCTGGGCCGACATCTTCAGGCCCGCGATCCCTTCGAAGTCCACCTGCCCGGCCTTGGCTTGCAGGCTGGTCCAGCCGCGGGTGGCGTCGGAGCGGTCGCTCAGCAAGGCGAGCGCGAAGTCCACGTCCTGGGCCGCCAGGCCGATGCGCTCGCTCGGCGCTCCGCCTATGCCCACGAAACCCTTCAGCCCGCTGCCGCCGACGGCCAGCAGGTCTGCGCTGATCACCGGATCGCCGGCCTTGGCGCCGGCCAGCTTCAGCACCTGCGTGGACTTCTGCAGCGACACGAAGCCCTCGACCTGCACGAAGCCCAGCACGTCCAACTTCAGGTTGCCGCTGGCGCGCGTGAGCTCGCCCAGGCTGCCGTCACTGTCGAGCGTCACGGTGCTGCCCGGGCCGCTGACGACCTCGTACTGGCGCAAGCCGTGGTCGAGCACGGTGTCGTCGGCACCGCCGGTGCCGGGCACCCCGCGGTTGATCTCCACACTCAGCCCGTCAGCACTGACCTGGAAGTCCTCGAGCCCGACAACGCCGACGCTGGCCGCCGTGGCTTTCAGCGTCGTGAACTCGCGCGGCGTGGCGGCGCTGCCCGCGGCGAGTTGCTCGCTGGCCAGCAGCAGGCCGAAGTCCACGCCCTGCAGCGACAGGCCCTTCGCCTCGGCCGTGCCTCCGTTCAGGCCGGCGAAAGCCTGGACGCCGCTGCCGCCGATGGTGAGCACGCGAGCCTTGATCTCGGTGGGCGCCTTGGCTTTCGCGGGGTCGTCGGAGATGACCCCGTCGTTGAGGAAGAAGCTGTCGTCCTTGCTTTCGATGGCAAAGCCACCGCCGACCTGGAAGAAACCGAACACGTCCAGCGCCAGGTTGCCCGAAGCGCGCAGAAGCCGGCCTTGCGCGCCGTCCATGGCCAGGTCGACGCCGCGGCCCGGGCCGGTGGCTACGCTGAGCGCGGTACGTCGGCCCTGAGCGTGGTCGTCGGCTTTCTTCCAGGCGTAGTCCACGACCGCCCCGCCCGCCGTGGACGCGCGGTTGACCTCGATGGTGATCGTGTCTGCAGCGATCTGCAGACCTTCGACACCCGAGAAGGCCGCGCCCACGGCGCTTGCCTGCAGACTGGTCCAGCTGCGCGCCGGGGAGGTCTCCCCCTGCGCCGGGGCCTCGGCGAGCAACGCCAGGCCGAACTCCACACCCGTCAATTCGAGGCCGAGCGCCTGGTCGGTGCCACCGTCGATGCCCGCAAAGGCCCTGAGGTTCGACGCGCCGACCTTCAGCGCCTGCGCCTGCGCAGTGCTGCCATCCGACAGCTTCAGGTCCACCGGCGTGGTTGCCTTGTCGAAGCCGAAGTCACCCTCGAGCTGCACGAAGCCGAACACGTCCAACGCCACGCGACCCTCGGCGCGCAGCAGTTCACCGCGCGTGCCGTCGATCGACAGGGACAGCTCGCTGGCCGGACCAGTGATGACGGTCAGATCTGTCGCCTCGGCGGCGTAGTTGACCACCGTGCCGTCGACGGCAGCGCGGTTGACCTGCAAACTCAGGTCACGCACCGACGCTTTCAGGCCGTCCACGCCCACGAGCGAGGCCGCACTCACGTCAGACTGCAAGCTCGTCCACTGACGCGCGGTGGCCTGGCTGCCTGCGGCCAGCTTCTCGCCCAGCAGCGCCAGCCCGAAGTCCACGCCTTCCAGCGCCAGCCCCGTGGCATTGGATTGCCCGCCATTGACCCCCGCGAAGGCCTGCAGCCCCGAGCCCCCCACCAGCAGCATGTCCACCGGGACCGGCGTGTCCGACTCGTCGATGTTCTTCGTATCAGGCTTGTCGGCGAGCGTCACGCTGCCGCTTTTCTTCTCGATGCCGAAGCTGCCCGCCACCTGCACGAAGCCGAAGGCGTCGATGGTCAGGTTGCCCTTGGCGCGCAGCAACTCGCCCTCGCCCGCGTCCATCGCCAGACGCAGGGTCGAGGGCTCCTCGCCCGCGCCCGTAGCCACCGTCAGGCCCTGGGCCGAGTAGTCCACGAGGCTGCCGTCTTTCGCCGCGCGGTTGATCTCCACGCTGACCGTGTCGGCCGACAACTTCAGTCCGTCGACGCCAACGAAGGCCGCACTGCCCTCGGCCACCAGGCTGGTCCAGCGGCGCAGCTCGTAGCCCGCAGGTTCCTGCCCGGTGAGCTGCTCACCCAGGATGGCCAGCGCGAAGGAGGCATCGCCGGCCTGTGAGGATTGCGCCGGGTCACCGCCCAGTTGCAAACCGATCCGCCCAGCCGTTCCCCCACCGATGCCTGCGAAGGCCTTGACGCCGCTCGCCCCGATGGCCAGCTTGTCCACCGCCAGGCGCTTGGACGACTCGTCCACATCGGTCGTCAAAGGATCATCCTCGCCGACGACCACCACGACTTCGTCCGTGCTCCTGACCAGTGCGAAAGCGCCACCCACCTGCACGAAGCCAAAGATGTCCAGGGCCAGGTTGCCCGACGCCCGCGTCACCTCGCCCAGCCCCGCCGCGATGTCCAGCGTCAGGCTGCTCGGGTTCGCGCTCG
>JBIIHU010000067.1:0-15245 GCA_044235405.1 Burkholderiaceae bacterium | reverse complement strand
GCTCGCGGCCTTTCGCATCCCGGTGGTGCCGACGCGGCTGGCGCGTACCGCCGACGACGCGGTGCGGCTGGCCGCCGATGCCGGATTCCCGGTGGCGCTGAAGATCGCGGCCCCCGAGCTCGAGCACAAGCACGATGCCGGCGGGGTCGCGCTCGACGTGCGCAGCGCCGCCGAGCTTCGTGCCCGTTACCACGAGATCCTCGACGCGGTCGCCGCGTCGCACCCGGGCCTGCACCCGGAGGGGGTCACGGTGCAGCCGATGCGCAAGGGCCGTCGCGCCCGCGAGCTCTATGCCGGCCTGCTGCGCGATCCGGTCTTCGGCCCGGTGATCGCCTTCGGCGCCGGCGGCACGCTCGTCGAGAGCGTGCGCGACCTGACGCTGGAGCTGCCGCCGCTGAACCGCTTCCTCGCGCGCAGCATGATCGACCGCACCCGGATCGGCGCGACGCTCGGCGAGGCGCCCGGCGCGCCGGTGCTCGACCCGGCCGCGCTCGAGGCGCTGCTGGTGGCCGTCTCGGAGATGGCCTGCGAGCTGCCCTGGATCGCCGCGATGGACATCAACCCGATCATCGTCGACGACGAGGGTGCGGTGGCCGTCGACGCGCGCATCGTGCTCGATGCCGCGCCCGGCGACGATCCGCCACGCCACCGTCATCTGGCGATCGTGCCGTGGCCCGGCCACCTGGCCCGGCCGATCCGCGCAAGCGATGGGAGCGCGCTGCTGCTGCGCCCCATCCAGCCAGAGGATGCCGACCTGCTGCAGGCCTTCGTGCGCGGACTCTCGCCGGAGAGTCGCTACCTGCGCTTCATCTCGGCGCTGTCGGAGCTGCCGCGGCGCCTGCTGATCCGCTACACGCAGATCGACTACGACCGGGAGGTCGCGCTGGTGGCGGTCGCGCCCGATGCCGATCCGCGTGGCCGCATCGTGGGGGTCGTGCGCTACCTGCTCGATGCCGACCGCGCATGCTGCGAGTTCGCGATCACGCTGGCCGACGCCTGGCAGGGCCGCGGTCTGGGCCTGACGCTGATGCGGGCGATCGTCGAGGCGGCCCGCAGCCGGGGGCTGCGCCGGATCGACGGCCATGTGCTCGCGTCGAACGCGCGCATGCTCGCGCTGCTGCGCCGCATCGGCTTCCAGGTGAAGACCGACCGCGACGATCCGACGATGAAGCTGGTCTGGCTCGATCTGGGTGCCGCCGGGGGCGTCGCCCCGTTGCCGCAACCGGCGGCGCTCTAGCCCTCGCCCCCGCTCAGGCGCCCGGCGCCTGGTGGTAACCGGTAACCCGTTCAACCTCCTCGCGCGAGCCGAGGAACACCGCGACCCGCTCGTGCAGCCTTCCCGGCTGCACCGTCAGGATGCGCTGCAGCCCGTTGGTCGCGGCGCCACCCGCCTGCTCGATCAGGAAGCTCATCGGGTTGGCCTCGTACAGCAGGCGCAGCTTGCCGGGCTTGTCGGGTTCGCGGGCGTCGCGCGGGTACATGAAGATGCCGCCGCGGCTCATGATCCGGTGCACGTCGGCCACCATCGAGGCCACCCAGCGCATGTTGAAGTCGCGTTCGCGCGGTCCGGTCGCACCGGCCAGCAGCTCATCGATGTAGCGGCGAACCGGCGGCTCCCAGTGACGCGCGTTGGAGGCGTTGATCGCGAATTCCTTCGTGCGCTCGGGAATCCGGATGTGGTCGGCGGTCAGCCACCAGCTGCCGGTCTCGCGCTCGAGCGTGAAGCAGGCCACGCCATCGCCGACGGTGAGCACCAGCAGCGTGGAGGGTCCGTAAACCGCGTAGCCGGCGGCGATCTGGCGCTCGCCCGGTTGCAGGAAGTGCTCCTCCAGGGGGTCGCTGACACCCTCCGGGAGTCGCAGCACCGAAAAGATCGTGCCGATCGACACGTTCACGTCGATGTTCGAGGAGCCGTCGAGGGGGTCGAACAGCAGCAGGAACTCGCCCATCGGGTAGCGGTTCGGGATCGCGTGCGGGTGATCCATCTCCTCGGAGGCCATCGCGGCCAGGTGACCCCCCCAGAGGTTGGCCTCGAGCAGCACCTCGTTGGCGATGACGTCGAGCTTCTTCTGGGATTCGCCCTGGATGTTGTCCGAGCCCGCCTCGCCGAGCACGCCGGCGAGCGCGCCCTTGCCGACCGCGTAGCTGATGCGCTTGCAGGCACGCGCCACCACCTCGAGGAGCAGCCGCAGTTCGCCGGGGATGAGGCCTTTTTCGCGCTGCTTCTCGACGAGATACTGGGTGAGGCTGATGCGGTTCATCGGCGGGGGGTCTCCGGGTGGGCGGGGAAGTCGGTGCGGCGGATCGGTGGCGGGCGCGGCGACGGGAGGGGAACGGGGACGGGAAGGGAGCGGCGAGCGCTTCGGGAGCGGGCGCCTCAGCGGTCGGCCAGCGCCTTGCCGACGATCTCGGCGACGTCGCGCGAAAGCGCCGGCCGCGCGAGCACGCCCTCGAGCGCCTCGCGCGCAAGGGCCTGCCGATCGGGGGTGAAGCGTCGCCAGCGGTCCATCGCGCGCGCCAGGCGGGCGGCCACCTGCGGATTCAGGGGGTCGAGCTCGGCGATGACCTCGGACCAGAACCGATAGCCCGAGCCGTCGGCGTGATGGAATTCGGCGAGGTTGCCGGCGCAGAAACCGCCGATCAGGGCGCGCACCTTGTTCGGGTTGCGCAGCGAGAAGGCCGGGTGCGACATCAGGCGCCGCACGCGCGCGAGCACCGGCTCGCCATCGGGGCCGCGGTGCATCGACGCCTGCATCGCGAACCACTTGTCCATCGCGAGCGGCTCGTCGCCGAGCTCGTCGGCGAATCGCGCGAGCGCGGCCTCGGCCTGTGGCGCGCGCGCGGCGAGCAGCGCGGCGAGCGCCCCCTGGCGCGCGGTCATGTTGTCGGCCTGCGCGAACTGCCGCGCGGCAGCGTCGATCGCCTGTGCGTCTCCCGCCATCGCCCAGAACCAGAGCGCGAGATTGCGCAGCGCCCGGCGTCCTGCCTGCGCGGGATCGGGGCTCCAGGCGCCGGTGGGCGCAAGGCGCGCCCAGGCCTCGGCCCAGCCCGGCGCGAGCGCACGCCCGAGGGTGCAGGCGATCGCGATCCGCGTGCTGCGCAGCGCGGCGGGGTCCACCACCGACAGCTGCTCGGCGATCACACCTTCGCCGGGCAGCGTGAGCAGCAGGTCGCGGAAGGCGGGATCGAGACTGTCGTCGCGCAGCGCGCGGTCCCATGCGGCGACCAGCGTGGCGCTGTCGCCGCGGCCCTCGAGCGCGCCGATCAGCGTGCCCAGCGCGAGATGCTGCGCCGCCTCCCAGCGGTTGAAGGGATCGGTATCGTGGGCCGCGAGAAAGGCGAGCTCATGCTCGGCATAGGGGAACTCGACGATCACCGGTGCGCTGAAGTCGCGCAGCAGCGAAGGCACCGGCGCCTGCGCGATGCCCTCGAAGACGAAGCGCTGGCGCGCCTCGGTGAGCTCGAGCACGCGCGCGCCGAGCGCGACCGGCGCGGGCTCGCCGGCCAGCCGCAGCGGCAGCTCGGCACCCCGCGCGTCGAGCAGCGCGAGCGCGAGCGGCAGGTGCAGCGGCTCGCCGCCATCGGGCAGGCGCTGCTCGACCTCGAGCGTGTAGCGCCCGCCGGCCGGCTCGTGACGGCCGGTGATGGCAAGCCGCGGCGTGCCCTTCTGCCCGTACCAGCGTCCGAACTGGGTGAAGTCGCGGCCATTGGCTTCGGCGATCGCCGCGACGAAGTCGTCGCAGGTGACCGCCTGGCCGTCGTGGCGCGCGAAGTAGAGGTCGAGGCCGCGGCGGAAGCCCTCGCGACCGACCAGCGTCTGCAGCATCCGCACGACCTCGGCCCCTTTCTCGTAGACCGTCATCGTGTAGAAGTTGTTGATCTCCTGGTAGGCATCGGGCCGGATGGGGTGGGCCATCGGTCCGGCGTCCTCGGGAAACTGCGCGGCGCGCAGGCTGCGAACATCCTCGATGCGCTTGACCGCGCGCGCGCTCGCGGCGGCCGACGGCGAACCGGCCTCGGCGGCGAGCATGTCGGCCGAGAATTCCTGGTCGCGGAAGACCGTGAGGCCTTCCTTCAGCGTGAGCTGGAACCAGTCGCGGCAGGTGACCCGGTTACCGGTCCAGTTGTGGAAATACTCGTGGCCGACCACCGCCTCGACGGCGGCGAAATCGGCATCGGTGGCGATGCGCGGCTGGGCGAACACGTACTTCGTGTTGAAGATGTTCAGGCCCTTGTTCTCCATCGCGCCCATGTTGAAGTCGCCCACCGCGACGATCATGAAGCGGTCGAGGTCGAGCTCCAGGCCGAAGCGCTCCTCGTCCCAGCGGATCGAGCGTTCGAGCGCGCCCATCGCGTGGCCGGTCTTGTCGAGGTTGCCGGGCTCCACCCAGACCTGCAGCAGCGCCTCGCGCCCGCTGCGGGTGCGCAGCCGACGCTCGGCGGCCTCCAGGCGGCCGGCCACCACGGCGAACAGGTAGCTCGGCTTGGGAAAGGGATCGTCCCAGCGCGCGAAGTGGCGCGGCCTGCCGTCGGGGCCGGCGGGCCATTCGCCCTGCTCGATCAGGTTGCCGTTGGACAGCAGCACCGGCAGGCGCTCGCGGTCGCCCACCAGCGTGACCCGGTATCGCGCCATCACGTCGGGGCGGTCGGGAAAGAAGGTGATGCGCCGGAAGCCCTCGGCCTCGCACTGCGTGTAGAAATTGCCGTTAGAGACGTAAAGGCCCGACAGCGCGGTGTTGGCCAGCGGATCGATGCGGTTGACGATGCGCAGTTCCACCTCGTCACGGTCGGGCAGGGCGATGCTCAGGCCGCGCGCGTCGAGGGCGATCTCGTCGGCACCGAGTTCGCGATCGTCGATCGATACCGCCAGCAGTTCGAGACCCTCGCCATCCAGGCGCAGCGGCGCGTCGCTGGCGCGCTGCACGCGCGTCACCGAACTGACCAGCGTGGCCGAGGCTTCGAGCTCGAAGCAGAGTTCGACCGAGGTGATGCGATGGGCCGGCGGGGTATAGTCCTGTCGCCTGACGACGACGGGCGATGAGCCATTCATGGATACTGCCTATGATTGACGTGCATTCTATCGGCTCGAACGCCCGGTGGCGTCGTGCAGCCTGCGCCGCCGTTGTGCTGACCACGACGCTTGTCGCGGGATGCACCCAGGAAACCCAGAACCGGATCCAGCGCAGCATTCAGAACTGGACCGGAACCAACGGCGTGCTCGAGGTCTACGCGGGCGACAAGGTCATGCGCCGTTTTCTCGCGATCGACAAGATGTCCACCGCGCTCGGTACCCAGGATGGCCAGCCGCGGCCTTATCGCTACGGCTACGGCGTGCTCGACGAGAATCTCAACGGCACGGTCGACGCCGGCGAGAAGCGCGTGTATTTCGAGATCAGCGACTTCGCCACCAACTATCTGTTCTTCGAGAGCCCGCGCTAGGCCCGCGCGGTCCGGCCGGCGTGGCGCAGGGTTTGCCGCGGCCTGGGGCTTCCGATACGCTGCGCTGCAACATTGCTCCCGATGGGTCTGTCGATGCGCCGTATCCAATCCCTGCTGGTCGCCAACCGCTCCGAGATCGCCATCCGCGTGATGCGCGGGGCTGCCGAACTCGGTATTCGCACCGTCGCCATCTACGCGAACGAGGACCGATTCGCGCTGCATCGATTCAAGGCCGACGAGAGTTATCTGGTCGGCGAGGGTCGCAAGCCGCTGCAGGCCTACCTCGATATCGACGACATCATCCGCATCGCCCGCCAGGCTCGGGTCGACGCGATCCATCCCGGCTACGGTTTCCTGTCGGAGAATCCCGAGTTCGCGCGTGCCTGCGCCGCTGCCGGCATCCGTTTCATCGGGCCTACCCCCGAGGTGATGACCACGCTCGGCAACAAGGTCGCCGCGCGCAATGCCGCGGTCGCCGCCGGCGTGCCGGTCATGCCGGCCACGGGGCCCTTGCCGCGCACCGCGGTCGCGCCGGACGCCGATGACGAGATGCGCGCGGCGGCCATGGCGGCCGATGTCGCGGCGGCGCAGCGCGCTGCCGCCGAGGTGGGTTACCCGCTGATGCTCAAGGCGAGCTGGGGCGGGGGCGGGCGTGGCATGCGGGTGATCGAGTCCGAGGCCGACCTCGCCGCCCAGCTGCCGGTGGCCCGTCGGGAGGCGCTGGCCGCTTTCGGCAACGACGAGGTCTACCTCGAGAAGCTGGTGCGCCGCGCCCGCCATGTCGAGGTCCAGCTGCTCGGCGACACGCACGGCAACCTCGTGCACCTGTTCGAGCGCGACTGCTCGGTGCAGCGGCGCAACCAGAAGGTGGTCGAACGCGCGCCGGCTCCTTATCTCGATGCATCGGGCCGCCAGGCGCTCTGCGACGCGGCCCTCGCGCTGGGCCGCGCGGTGAACTACACGCATGCCGGCACCGTCGAGTTCCTGATGGACGCCGACACCGGGAAGTTCTATTTCATCGAGGTCAACCCGCGCATCCAGGTCGAGCACACCGTCACCGAGCAGGTCACCGGCATCGACATCGTCAAGGCCCAGATCCGCATCACCGAGGGCGCGCGCATCGGCGAGCCCGCCGGGCCGGTGCCTGCACAGGCCGACATCCGTCTGAACGGCCATGCGCTGCAGTGCCGTATCACGACCGAGGATCCCGAGAACGGCTTCACCCCCGACTACGGCCGCATCACCGCTTACCGCAGCGCGGCCGGCTTCGGGCTGCGCCTGGATGGCGGCACCGCCTACACCGGCGCGGTCATCACGCCCTACTACGACTCGCTGCTGGTCAAGGTGACCGCCTGGGCGCCCAGCGCCGAAGAGGCGATCCGGCGCATGGACCGCGGGCTGCGCGAGTTCCGCATCCGCGGCTTGGCGACCAACCTGCAGTTCGTCGAGAACGTCATCAACCACCCGGAGTTCGTCGCGGGCACGGTGACCACGCGATTCATCGACCAGACGCCGGAGCTGCTCAGGTTTTCGCGCCGTCGCGATCGCGCCTCGCGGGTGCTGCGCTACCTCGGCGAGGTCACGGTCAACGGTCATCCCGACATGAAGGATCGGCCGCGCCCGGACCTCGCGCATCTGCACCTGCATCGACCCTCGGCCGACCTGCTCGCCGAGCCGCCGCTGGGCACGCGCGACCTGCTGCGCCGTCTCGGCCCCGAGGGTTTCGCGCGCTGGATGCTCGCGCAGAATCGCCCGCTGCTCACCGACACCACGATGCGCGACGCGCACCAGTCGCTGCTCGCCACGCGCATGCGCACGATCGACATGCTGCGCGTCGCGCCGCACTACGCGCGCCTGCTGCCCGGGCTGCTGTCGCTGGAGTGCTGGGGTGGTGCGACCTTCGACGTGGCGCTGCGCTTCCTGAAGGAGGACCCCTGGGAGCGGCTGGCGCGGCTGCGCGAGGCGGTGCCCAACATCGCGCTGCAGATGCTGCTGCGCGGCGCCAACGCGGTGGGCTACACCAGCTATGCCGACAATGTCGTGCGCTTCTTCGTGCGCCAGGCCGCCGCCGCCGGCATCGACATCTTCCGCGTGTTCGATTCGCTGAACTGGGTGCGCAACATGCGTGTGTCGATCGACGCGGTGCGCGAGTCGGGCGCGCTGTGCGAAGGCGCGATCTGCTACACGGCCGACCTGTTCGACGCCAGCCGCAAGTACGACCTCGCCTACTACCTGCGCATCGCGCGTGAACTGCAGGCGGCCGGCGTCCACGTGCTCGGCATCAAGGACATGGCCGGCCTGGCGCGCCCGCGCGCGGTGGCCGCGCTGGTGCGCGCGCTGAAGGACGAGACCGGACTGCCGGTGCACTTCCACACCCACGACACCAGCGGCGCGGGCGCGGCCGCGGTGCTCGCGGCGATCGAGGCGGGCGCCGACGCGGTCGATGGCGCGATGGATGCGCTGAGCGGCCTGACCGCGCAGCCCAACCTGTCGGCGATCGTCGCGGCGCTTGCCGGAGGCCCTCGCGATCCCTGCATCGGCGACGACGGCCGGCCTGCGGGTGTCAGCCTGCCGGCGATGCTCGACATCTCCCACTACTGGGAGGGTGTGCGGCGCCAGTATGCCGCCTTCGAGTCCGACATCCGCAGCGGCACCGCCGACGTCTACAACCACGAGATGCCCGGCGGCCAGTACACCAACCTTCGCGAGCAGGCTCGCGCGACGGGCCTGGAGCACCGCTGGCCCGAGGTGTCGCGCGCCTACGCGCAGGTCAACCGCCTGTTCGGCGACATCGTCAAGGTCACGCCGACCTCGAAGGTGGTCGGCGACATGGCGCTGTCGATGGTCGCCAACGACCTCACGCCCGCCGACGTCGTCGACCCGGCGCGCGAGGTCGCGTTCCCGGAGTCGGTGGTGTCGCTGTTTCGCGGGGAGCTTGGCTTTCCTCCCGACGGATTTCCCGAGGCGCTGTCGCGCAAGGTGCTCAAGGGCGAGCCGCCGACGCCCTACCGGCCCGGCGACACGCTGCCCGAGGTCGATCTCGAGGCGCAGCGGCGCGAGGCCGAGCGCGCGTGCGGCCACCAGCTCGACGACCAGCAGCTCGCCTCCTGGCTGATGTACCCGAAGGTCTACCGGGAGTACTCGGAGCATCGTCGCCGTTTCGGCGACGTGAGCGCGCTGCCCACCGGCGCCTTCTTCTACGGCATGGCCGAGCGCGAGGAGATCGCGGTGGGTCTGGACCCCGGCAAGACGCTGGTGATCCGCATGCAGGGCACGGCGCCCGCCGAGGAGGACGGCGTGGTCAAGGTCTTCTTCGAGCTCAACGGCCAGCCGCGGACGATGCGCGTCGAGCGGGCAGGCGCGACACGTCGCGATCAGCGCGCGCAGGCCGAGGCCGGCAACCCGGCCCACGTCCCCGCGCCGATGCCCGGCATGATCGTCACGATCTCGGTCAAGCCCGGCCAGGCGGTGCGCGCCGGCGACCCGCTGCTGTCGATCGAGGCGATGAAGATGGAGACGCAGATCCGCGCCGAGCGCGAAGGCACGGTGCGCGCCGTGCATGTGCGGGTCGGCGAGACGGTCGCCGCGCGCGATCTGCTGGTCGAGTTCGCGTGAGCGCGCGCGCGCAGTTCGTGCTGCGCGCTCGCGAACCCTGGGACTGGCGCTTCATCGCGGGCTTTCTCGCGCATCGTCGCATCGCCGGCGTCGAGTGCGTGGATGCCTCGGGCTGGCGTCGCGCGCTTGCGCTGCGGCACGCCGGCGGGCTCGCCACGGGCTGGGTCGACGTGCGCCCGGCCGCCGATGCGCCGGGTGTCATCGTCGCCATGACGCCCGGCCTCGCGCCGGTTGCCGAGACGGTGCTCGAGCGCGTCGCGCGGGTCTTCGACCTTGATTTCGATCCGCTGCCGGCACTCGCGGTGCTTGGCGATCTCGCGCGCGATGCGCCCGGCGCGCGGCTGCCCGGCGCCGTCGACGGCTTCGAGCTCGGCGTGCGAGCCATTCTCGGCCAGCAGGTGAGCGTGCGGGCCGCGCACACGCTCGCGGCCCGCATAGCGGCCCGTCACGGGCGCGCGCTGGACGACGCGCCTGCCGCGGGGCCGTCGACCGCCTTTCCGGATGCCTCGACGGTGGCGGCGCTCGCGCCTGCCGAACTGGCCGCGTGCGGCATCGTCCGCGTGCGCGCCGAGGCGATCGTCGCGCTCGCGCAGGCGCTCGCCGAGTCGCGCCTCGATCTCGAGCCGGGTGCCTGCCTCGAGACCAGTGTCGCGAGGCTGCGCTCGCTGCGCGGCATCGGCGACTGGACCGCGCAATACCTGGCGATGCGCGCGCTGCGCGCAGCCGATGCCTTCCCGGCGGGCGATCTCGTGCTGCGCCGGGCGCTCGGCGTGGGCACGCCAGCGGCGGCGATCGCGGCGGCCGAGCGATGGCGGCCGTGGCGTGCGCTCGCGGTACTGCACCTCTGGCGCCGTGCGCAACCGGCGCGCGACTGAAGAGGCCGATTTTCTGCTCGGGCATACCCGGAGCTTATGCCGCGCATTTCCGGAGCCTATTACTTTCGCTGATGCCTTGATACCGAAGGCTATTGCCCGCGGGATGCCGCGATTTACGCCGGAAACCCCGGTATCGGGATGGCCGCTTGATCCGCGGCAGTTTTTGTCGGATTATCTCGGCGCTTTTCCGAAAAATACCCCGATAATTCGCAGCGCCACCGAGGATTGCCAGATGACCACCTATCGCGAATACCAGCAGCAGATTCAGAAACTCCAGCGCGAGGCCGAGGCCGCTCGCCGCGAGGAACTCGGCTCCGCCATTCGCGACATCAAGCGCAAGATCGCCGAA
The DNA here is from genome assembly GCA_044235405.1 of Burkholderiaceae bacterium. Lineage (GTDB taxonomy): Bacteria > Pseudomonadota > Gammaproteobacteria > Burkholderiales > Burkholderiaceae_E > Quisquiliibacterium. Next base: position 4,967 of record JBIIHU010000067.1, on the reverse strand, counting down.
TTCAATCTGACCGCCGCCGATCTCGGCCTCGAGGCGGCGCCCGCCAAGGGCCGGCGCGGCCGCAAGGCGGTCGCCAGCGCGGAGGTCCCTGCCGCGGCCAAGCCGGGCCGCGCCCGCAAGGCTCGCAAGGCCGCGAGCACCGGCAAGAAGGTCGCCCCGAAATACAAGGGCCCCAACGGTGAAACCTGGACCGGCCGTGGCCGGCAACCGGGCTGGGTCGTCGCCGCGCTCGGCGCAGGCCGCACGCTCGACGAGATGCGCATTCTCTGAACACCGAAGGGTCGCGGCCTCGTCATGGAACTCGTCTGCCCCTCCTGCGCCGCCGTCAACCGCGTGCCGGACGATCGCCTCGGCGAGGAACCGGTGTGCGGCAAGTGCGGTGTCTCGCTGGTCGTCGGTGAACCGCGCGAGGTCGACGAAGACCGCTTCGATCGTCTGCTCGAGCGCCACGGCATGCCGGTGATCGTCGATTTCTGGGCGCCCTGGTGCGGCCCCTGCCGCGCGATGGCGCCTCAGTTCGAGGCGGCCGCGCGGCAGATGGCCGGGCGGGTCAGTTTTGCCAAGCTCAATACCGATCTCGAACCCGATGTCGCCGCCCGCCTGGGCATTCGCGGCATCCCCACGCTCGCCCTTTTCTCGCAGGGACGCGAGATCGCGCGCACCAGCGGCGCGATGGCCGCCGCCGATCTGGTGCGCTGGATCGAGCGCTCGCTTCCCGCCGGCTGAGGCGCGGACGCGCCGGTGGGCGATTTCGCCGCCGCCGCGTCGGCCTTCGGGACGCTGCTGGCCGGCGGGCACCCGGATCTCTGGCCGATCGTTCGCCTGAGCATCGCCGTCAGCGGGGCCGCCACCCTGTTTGCCGCGCTGCTAGCGCTGCCCTTTGCCGCGTGGCTCGTGCTCACGCCCTTTCGGGGGCGGGAGGCGCTGGTTGCGGCCCTCAATGCCCTGATGGGGCTGCCCTCGGTGGTGGTCGGGCTGCTCGTGTACCTGCTGCTGTCGCGGGCCGGGCCGCTCGGGCCGCTCGGGCTGCTGTTCACGCCGGCGGCCATGGTCATTGCGCAGGCGATCCTGGTGGCGCCGCTGATCACGGCCCTGGCGCGCCAGAGTCTCGATGATGCGCACGCCGAGTGCGGGTCCTACCTCGCTTCGCTCGGCGCGGGCCGGCTTGCCATCGTGCTCACGCTGCTCCACGAGGCGCGCTTCACGCTGGTCACCGTGGTGCTCGCCGGTTTCGGGCGCGCGGCCGCCGAGGTCGGTGCGGTGCTCATCGTGGGTGGGAACATCGACGGCGTCACCCGCGTGATGACCACCGCGATCGCGCTCGAGACCAGCAAGGGCGACCTGCCCCTCGCGCTCGGGCTCGGCGCGGTGCTGATGGCGATGGTGCTCGCGGTCAACGCGCTGGCGCACGGCCTGCGGCTCCATGCCGCGCGCCGCCACGGATAGCGGTCGCTGATGACCCGGGCGCGGCTGGTGGCGGTCTCGGTTCGGCGTGGCGTCACCGATGTGATCGCGGGTGTCGATCTCGCGCTGCCGCTCGACCGGCGGGTCGTGGTGCTCGGCCCCAATGGCGCGGGCAAGACCACGCTGCTGCGACTGGTGCAGGGGCTCGAGCGCCCTGATCAGGGGCGCGTCGCCTTCGAGACAGCCCGGCAGGCCGATGCAAGCGCCGACTTGCCCGCGGAGGCCCCGCTCGAGGGGCACGCCGTGCCCGCGCCGCGACTGGCCTACGTGTTCCAGAAGCCGGTGATGCTCAGGCGCTCGGCGGCCGCCAACATCGAGCACGCGCTGGCGCTCGCGGGGGTCCCGGCAACGGGGCGCGCGGGTGCGGCGCGCGCCGCGCTCGCTCGCGTCGGGCTCGAACACATCGCCGAGCGACCGGCGCGGCGGCTGTCCGGTGGCGAACAGCAGCGTCTAGCCCTCGCGCGCGCGAGCGCGCTCGATCCGGTGGCGCTGCTGCTCGACGAACCCACGGCGAGCCTCGACCCCGGTGCGGCGGCCGCGATCGAGCGCGAACTGATGCGCCTCGCCGCCGCCGGCATCGGCTTCGTGATGGCCACCCACGATCTTCCGATGGCTCGGCGCGTGGCCACCGATATCGTGTTCATGCACCGCGGGCGGGTGCTCGAAACAGGGCCCGCGGCTCGCTGCTTCGGCGAGCCGCGCACCCCCGAATGGCAACGTTTTCTCGCCGGAGAATGGCTCGAATGATCGTCGATTCCCGTTACCGCCACCGCCTGGCCGCGGGCGTCGCGCTGCTGCTGGCGCTGCTGCTGTCGCCGCCGGCGCCGCGTGCACAGGCCCCGGAGCGCTACATCGTGATGGCCTCGACCACCTCCACCGAGCAGTCGGGCCTGTTCGGGCATCTGCTGCCGATCTTCACCCGCGAGACCGGCATCGCCGTGCGGGTGGTCGCGCAGGGAACAGGCCAGGCGCTCGCCATCGCGCGGCGAGGCGATGCCGACCTGGTCTTCGTGCACGACCGCGAGGCCGAGGAGCGTTTCGTCGCCGAGGGGCACGGTCTGGCGCGGCGTGACGTCATGTTCAACGACTTCGTGCTGGTGGGCCCGCGCGCCGATCCGGCGGGCGCCGGCGCCACGCGCGATGTCGTCGAGGGCTTCGCCCGGGTGGCAGCGGCCCGCCAGCCCTTCGTGTCGCGAGGCGATCGCAGTGGCACCCATGCCGCCGAAGTCCGGGTCTGGAAGCTCGCCGGCATCGACCCGCAGGCGGGCAAGGGCGCCTGGTACCGCGAGAGCGGCACCGGCATGGGTCCGACGCTGAACATCGCCTCCGGGCTCAATGCCTACACGCTGGCCGACCGTGGCACCTGGCTGAGTTTCCGCAACCGGGGCGATCTCGCGATCGTGCTGCAGGGCGACACGAGGCTGTTCAACCCCTATGGCGTCATCGTCGTCAATCCGGCGCGCCACCCGCACGTGAAGGCCGACCTCGCCCGGCGCTTTGCCGACTGGGTGGTTTCGCCCGCCGGCCAGCAGGCGATCGCCGACTTCCGCATCGGCGGCGAGCCCTTGTTCTTCCCGAATGCCGGGCGCCCCTGAGACGTTGCCCGAGTCCATCACCACCATGCCCGTTCCCGAGCCCGCCCGCCACGGCGCCGACGATCATCCGGCCGACCTCGCCCACGACGCGGTCTCCACGCACGCGCCACACGCCCGCCGCTGCGCCTGGGCGCAGACCGCCCCGCCCGACTACCGCCGCTACCATGACGAGGAGTGGGGCCGGCCGGTCGCCGATGACCGGCGCCTGTTCGAGAAGCTCTGTCTCGAGGGTTTCCAGTCGGGCCTGTCGTGGCTCACCATCCTGCGCAAGCGCGCGGCCTTTCGCGCGGCCTTCGCCGGCTTCGACATCGATGCGGTCGCCGCCTTCGGCCCGGGCGACGTGTCGCGCCTTCTCGCCGATCCGGGCATCGTGCGTCACCGCGGAAAGATCGAGGCGGCGATCGGCAACGCGCGCCGCGCCGCCGCGCTGCGCGAACGGCACGGATCGCTCGCGGCCTGGATCTGGCGCTTCGAACCCGACCCCGCGAGCCGGCCGGGTCACCTGAGTGCCGAGGTGCTGCGCGGCCTGACCACGTCGCCCGAGTCGATCGCGATGTCGCGCGAACTCAAGCGCCAGGGCTGGGCCTTCGTCGGGCCCACGACGATGTACGCATTCATGCAGAGCATGGGCCTGGTCAACGACCACCTCGACGGATGCTGCGTGCGCGAGGCGGTGCAGGCCGAGATCGACGCCTTCGCGCGGCCGCGCTGAGCAAGGAGGCTTGCAGGCGCCCGCAACGCCGGTCGGCGTCCGGACCGGGTCGGTGTGCCCAGTAGCGCCCGGACCCGCTCAGCGCCCGGACTCGCGCTCCGGCGCCACGTCGATGAAGTTCCAGCGCCGCCGCATCACCGGGTGCGCGAGCCAGCCCTCCACCCTGGGGTGCGCGAGATCGGTGGCGATGCTGTGCGCATGCACCTTCAGCGGCCGGTAGGCGAGCACCAGCCGGGTCATCTCGCGGATCAGCGCCTGACGCTCTTCACCATGGGGCAGCCGAACCGAGCGCTCGTAGAGCGCGTTGTAGGCCGGCAGGTCGAAGCGACTGAGGTTGGCTCGGCCGGCGTTCGGACCGTAGAGGCTCGCCAGCATGCCATCCGCATCGGGGGTGCTCGCGCTGCTGCCGACCGACCAGACCTGCAGCTTGCCGGCGCGCGCGGCCTTCAGCTGCTCGGGCCACTTGGCGCGACGGAAGTCCAGCCGTATGCCGATCGCATCCATGCTCCGCTTCCACAGCTCGTTGTGCTGTCTTGCGGCCTGATCGTTGCCGGTGGCGAAGGCCAGCACCAGGGGCCGCCCGTCGGGCAGTTCGCGGTAGCCATCGCCGTCCCGGTCGCGGTAGCCGTGCAGGTCGAGCAGGGCGCGGGCGCGCGCCGGATCCCACTGGTTCATGTCGCTGCGCAGCGCGGGGTCGTAGCCGGCGGTGCCCGGCGGCGCCATGCCGTGCGCCATGATCGCCTGGCCGCGCCGCAGGATCCGCAGGTCGTCGTTGCTGTTGTAGCCGAGCGAGATCGCCCGCCGCAGCGCGACCTGCGCGGGCTGCGGGCCACCGACCACCGGATCGGTCCAGTTGAAGTAGGTGTAGCGCAGGTCGAGGCGCACGTGGCGATCCATGCGCACGCCGCGCCGCGCCAGCCACGCCGCGAGCCTGCCCTCCGGAAAGGCGATCGGCGCGAACTCGTTGGGCACCCCTTCGATCAGGTCGTGCTGTCCGTTCAGGAACGCGAGCCACCGCGGCTGCGCCTCCTCGACGATGTCGATCTCGACGCGGTCGAGCATCGGCAGGCGTCGGCCGGCAAGGCGCTGCGCGATCGCCTGCGCGACCGGATCGTCGGGCGAGGGCTGCGCGTCATACCGCTCGTCGCGGTAGCCGGGGTTGCGCTCGAGAACCATCCGCGAGGCGCGGGTCCAGG
>JBIIHU010000066.1:0-15257 GCA_044235405.1 Burkholderiaceae bacterium | reverse complement strand
CCGGGGGGCGGCGGCGGCGCGGACCTGCCCTGGTTCGACCGTCTCACCGGACGGGTGCAGCTCGACGGCGGCGGCCTCGCCCTTCGGCTCGCCTCGCGCGGCGCGACGCTCGGCTTTCCAGGCATCTTCGCCGAGCCCGCGATCGCCTTCGACGAGTTCGACGCCGATCTGCGGATCGCGCCGGCAGGCGAGCGGCCCGCAGCCGGCGTGGTGCTCGAGCTCGCATCGGCGCGCTTCGCCAACGCCGATGGCGCGGGCATGGTCAGCGGTCGCTGGCGCAGTGGCGGGCGCGGCCCCGGCATCGTCGATCTCGCCGGCCGCCTGGAGCGCGGCGAAGGCAGCCGCGTCTGGCGCTACCTGCCCGAGCCGATCGCCCCCGAGGTTCGCGACTGGGTGCGGCGTGCCGTCGTGGCTGGGCGCGCCGACGACACCCGCTTCGTGCTGCGCGGCGACCTCGCCGACTTTCCCTTCGTGCAGCCCTCCGAGGGCGAGTTTCACGTCGATGCACGCCTGAGCGACGCGGTTCTCGCCTACGCCGAAGGCTGGCCGCCCATCGACGAGGTTCATGGGCGGCTTCGATTCGAGCGCAACGGCATGCAGGTCGCGATGCGCTCGGGACGCATCCTCGGCGTCGCGCTGGGTCCCACGATCGCGGCGATCCGCGACTACGACGAGGCGCTGCTGCGAGTCGAGGGGGGCGGCGAGGGTGCCGCTCAGCAGATGCTGCGCTTCGTCGACGAGAGCCCGCTGGCCGCCCGCATCGACGACTTCGCCCGCGAGGCGCGCATCGACGGGGACGCCAGGCTGCGACTGCGCCTGGCGCTGCCGCTGCGCGAGCCGGAAGCGGCGCGCGTCGAGGGCACGGTCGCGTTCGCCGGCAACACGCTTCACCTCGACGAGGCGCTGCCGCCCTTCAGTGCGCTCGCGGGCACGCTCGAGTTCAGCGAGCGGGCGCTCGTGCTGCGCGACCTGTCGGCGCGTTTTCTCGACGGGCCGCTGCAGGTCGACGGCGAGACGCCCGAGCCGGGACGCCTGCTGCTGCGCGTGCGCGGGCGCGTCGGCGCCGAGGCGATGCGCAGTCTCGTCGACAATCCGCTGACCCGTCGCCTGTCGGGCGCGGCCGACTACCAGGCCGAACTCGATCTTGCCGGTCATGCGGTGTCGCTGAGCCTCGACAGTTCCCTGGTCGGACTCGGCGTCGCGATGCCGGCTCCCTTCGACAAGCCACCGCCGGCGGCGCTGCCGTTGCGGGTGCGGGTCGCCGCTCGCCCCTCGGCCGAACCGCGCTCGCCGTCGCCGGGCGACGACATCCGGGTCGATCTCGGCTCGGCGATGCATCTGGCGCTGGCACGGGAGCGCGATCCCCGGGATGGCCGGCTGCGCATCCACCGGGGGGCCTTCGCGATCGATGGCGAACCGGTGCTGCCCGACGCCGGGCTGGCCCTGCTGCTGAAGGCGCCCGAACTCGATCTCGATGCGTGGCTGCCGCTGCTGGCCGACGGCGAACTGCAAGATGCCGGCGAGCGCGTGGCCGACGAATTCGCGCCGGGTTTTTCGCTGTTGCCCTCGAGCATCGCCGCGGTTGCGGACCGGCTGCTGGTCGGGGGCAAGCAGTTCAATGCGGTCGTGATCGGTGCCACGCGCGAGGAGGGCTTCTGGCGAGCCAATGTGGTTTCGCGCGAGGTCGACGGCTTTTTCAGCTGGCGCGATGCCGCGCCGGGTCAGCCGATCGGCACGCTGTCGGCGCGCTTCAACCGGCTCGAGATTCCGCCGGCGCGAACCGGCGAGTACGAGGCGCTGCTCGACGCGTCGCCCGAACTGCTGCCGGCGCTCGACGTGGTCGCCGAGGAATTCATCCTCGGCGACCGTCCTGTGGGCACGCTGTCGCTGAAGGCGGCGCTCGAGGGCAACGTCGCGGCTCCGGTCTGGCGGCTCGATGCACTCGAGTTGAAGCACCCGGCGGCCACGCTGCGGGCGTCGGGCGACTGGGCGCCGGCGCGCCCGGGGTCGGCCCGTGCGACGCGGCTCGACTTCGATCTCGACGTCGCCGACGCCGGCTCGCTGCTCGCGGTCTACGGCATCCCGCAGGCGGTGCGCGGCGGCGCCGGTCGACTCGGTGGCAGCCTCGGCTGGCAGGGCTCGCCGCTGGCGATCGACTACCCGAGCCTCGCGGGCGCGATGCGGCTGGGGATCGGCAAGGGCCAGTTCCTGAAGACCGATCCAGGCATCGCGAAGCTGATCGGCGTGCTCAATCTCCAGTCGCTGCCGCGTCGGCTGGCGCTCGATTTCCGCGATGTCTTCGCCGAGGGCTTCGCCTTCGACGAGATCACGGGCGAGGTCGCGGTCGATGCGGGCGTGGCGCGCACCGAGCGTTTCGCGATGCGCGGCCTGCAGGCGCAGGTCGAGATCCGTGGCGAGGCCAACCTCTTGCACGAGACCCAGTCGCTGAGCGTGACCGTGCGCCCCGAACTCAACGCGGGCATGGCTTCGCTCGCCTACGCGGCGATGGCGAGTCCGGCGATCGGCCTGGGCAGCTTCATCGTGCAGTCGCTGCTGCGCAAGCCCCTGCAGGAACTCTTCTCCTACCGCTATCGGATCAGCGGTTCCTGGGCCGATCCGCTGGTCGAGGAACTGCCGCGCGAGCCGCCGCCCGCCGCGGGGTCGCAGCCCGGCGAGCCGATCCGCTAGCATCGCGCCCAGGCGGTTCGTTGCGCCGCCGGCGAGCGCTGCCTGCACCTTCCCGCGATACTGCCTCTCCCGGAGTCCGATCCGATGTCCCCTCCTTCCCCGAGCCCCGCACCTGGCCAGCCCGCCGCGCCGTCGCCATCGGCTTCCACGTTGCCGGTCGCCGCGGTCCAGATGGTGTCGACGACCCGCCCGGAGGCCAACCAGGCCGCGGCGGCTGCCGGCATCGCGAAGGCCGCCGCGGCAGGTGCCAGGGTCGTCGCGCTGCCGGAATACTTCTGCCTGCTCGGCCGGCGCGATACCGACAAGGTCGCGCTGCGCGAAGCCGAAGGCTCGGGGCCGCTGCAGGCATTCCTGTCCACGCAGGCGCGCGCCCACGGCATCTGGCTGATCGGCGGCACGCTGCCTCTCGTGGCCTCGCGGCCATCGCGTGTGCGCAACACCAGCCTGGTCTTCGGGCCGGACGGGCAGCCGGTGGCGCGTTACGACAAGATCCACCTGTTCGGTTTCCAGCGGGGCGCCGAGCGTTTCGACGAGTCCGCCACGATCGAGGCGGGTCGCACCCCGGTGGTGGTCGATGTCGAGGGCTGGCGCATCGGTCTGTCGGTCTGCTACGACCTGCGATTCCCGGAGCTGTATCGCGCGCTCGCGCCCTGCGACCTGATCGTCGTCCCGTCGGCCTTCACGCACACCACCGGCCAGGCTCACTGGGAGGTGCTGCTGCGCGCGAGAGCCATCGAGAATCAGTGCTATGTTCTCGCCCCGGCCCAGGGCGGCCTTCACGAGAACGGACGACGCACCTGGGGACACTCGATGCTCGTCGACCCGTGGGGCGATATCGTCGAGGTCCTGCCCGAGGGCGAGGGGGTCGTGCTCGGCACGCTGAGCCGTCAGCGCATCGTCGAGGTACGGGCCAGCCTGCCCGCGCTCGCCCACCGCATCATGTGACCCAAGAACACCCAGGAGCCGCCATGCATCCCGCCGACCAGGGCATCGACCGCCTCGCGATCGCTCGCCACCGCCTTCTCGAGCCCTCGGGTCTCGACGAGCGCGATCTCGCGCGCGCGCTGGCCGAGGTCTTCGAGCACCGCGTCGACTACGCCGACCTGTACTTCCAGTACACCCGCAGCGAGGGCTGGAGCATCGAGGAAGGCATCGTGAAGTCGGGCAGCTTCTCGATCGAGCAGGGCGTCGGCGTGCGTGCCGTCTCGGGCGAGAAGACCGCCTTCGCCTATTCCGACGAGATCAGCGCGAGCGCGCTGTCGTCGGCCGCGCGCGCGACCCGCAGCATCGCGCGGCGTGGCGCGGGCCGGGTGAAGGTCGCGGGCAGCCTGCGCCCCGGCGCCGGCCGATCGCTCTATCCGGTGAGCGACCCGATCGCGGGGCTTGACGCCACCGCGAAGGTCGCGCTGCTCGAGCGCATCGAACGACTGGCGCGCGCGCGCGACCCGCGCGTCGTGCAGGTGATGGCGAGCCTGTGGGCCGAGCATGACACCGTGCTGGTGGTTCGCTCCGATGGGCTGCTCGCTGCCGATGTCCGTCCGATGGTGCGCCTGTCGGTCAGCGTGATCGCGGAAAGCGGCGGGCGCCGCGAGCAGGGCAGCCGGGGCGGTGGCGGACGCAGCGGCCTCGATTTCTTCGACGACGCGATTGTCGAAGGCTACGTGCGCGATGCGGTCGATGCGGCGCTGCTCAATCTCGAGGCGCGTCCTGCGCCCGGCGGTGTGATGCCGGTCGTGCTCGGCCCGGGCTGGCCCGGGGTGCTGCTGCACGAGGCCATCGGCCATGGGCTCGAGGGTGACTTCAACCGCAAGGGCTCGTCGGCCTTCGCCGGCCGGCTCGGTCAGCGGGTGGCGGCGCCCGGCGTCACGGTGATCGACGACGGCACGATCGCCGACCGGCGCGGGTCGCTCAACATCGACGATGAGGGCAACCCCACCCAGCGCAACGTGCTGATCGAGGACGGCATCCTGAAGGCCTATCTCCAGGACACCCTGAACGCCCGCCTGATGAAGGTCGGCGTCACCGGCAACGGTCGCCGCGAGTCCTTCGCCCACCTGCCGATGCCGCGGATGACCAACACCTGCATGCTCGCCGGCGACCGCGACCCCGGCGAGGTCATCGCGTCGATCGATCGCGGCATCTACGCGGTGAACTTCGGCGGCGGGCAGGTCGACATCACGAACGGCAAGTTCGTCTTCTCGGCCTCCGAGGCATGGTGGGTCGAGAAGGGGCGTCTTGTCCACCCGGTCAAGGGTGCCACGCTGATCGGCAACGGCCCCGATGCGCTGACCCGGGTCACGCTGATCGGCAACGACATGCGGCTCGACAGTGGCGTGGGCACCTGCGGCAAGGAGGGGCAGAGCGTGCCGGTCGGCGTCGGCCAGCCCACGCTGCGCATCGAGGGGCTCACGGTCGGGGGCACCGCCTGAGGCGCCTTGCCGACGGGTGCAGGCCGTTCGCGTCGCCTGTGCGCGGCGGCGCCAGCGGCCCGACTTGCGACCGACCTCGCGCGCGCATACACTCTCGCGCCATGCGCCTTATCGTTTATGCCTTTGCGTTCGGTTACGGTCTTCCCGCCGGTGGCGGTCGAGGTCCGGAGCGCCTGCGCAGGTAGATCAGGCTCCCGCTTCCCCCGAACCGCCGGCTCCAGCCGGCGGTTTTGTTTCGTGCCCCCGAACGCGCAGGATCGACCCGATGCCCACCACCGATGACGTCCGAATCCGCGAGATCAAGGAACTCGCTCCGCCGTCCCATCTGCTGCGCGAGCTGCCCTGCAGCGATCACGCCGCCCGGGTGACCTTCGACGCCCGCCAGGCGATCCACCGGATCCTGCACGGCATGGACGATCGCCTGCTCGTGATCGTCGGACCCTGCTCGATCCACGATCCAGCCGCGGCCATGGAGTACGCGCGCCGGCTGGTCGCCGAGCGTGCGCGCTTCGCCGACGATCTCGAGATCGTCATGCGGGTGTACTTCGAGAAGCCGCGCACCACGGTGGGCTGGAAGGGGCTGATCAACGACCCCGACCTCGACAACAGTTTCCAGATCAACAAGGGCCTGCGGCTTGCCCGCAACCTGCTGCTCGACATCAACGAGCTCGGCCTGCCCGCGGGCAGCGAGTTCCTCGACATGATCACGCCGCAGTACATCGCCGATCTCATCGCCTGGGGCGCGATCGGTGCGCGCACCACCGAGTCGCAGGTTCACCGCGAACTCGCCAGCGGCCTGAGCTGCCCGGTCGGCTTCAAGAACGGCACCGACGGCAGCCTGCGCATCGCCTTCGATGCGATCAAGGCGGCATCGCAGCCGCACCACTTCCTGTCGGTGACCAAGGGCGGTCACTCGGCGATCGTCTCCACCAACGGCAACGAGGACTGCCATGTCATCCTGCGGGGCGGCAAGGCGCCGAACTTCGACCACGCGGCGGTCGAAGCGGCCTGCCGCGAGGCGGCGAGCGCGGCGCTCGCCTGCCGGCTGATGATCGACGCGAGCCACGGCAACAGCCAGAAGAAGCCCGAGAACCAGGTGCCCGTGCTGCGTGATGTCGGCGAGCAGGTGGCCGCCGGCGACCTGCGCATCTTCGGCGTGATGGTCGAGAGCCACCTGGTGGCGGGCCGCCAGGACCTCGTGCCAGGGCGCGAGCTGACCTACGGTCAGAGCATCACCGACGGCTGCATCGGCTGGGAAGAGACCGTCGGTTGCCTCGAGCAACTCGCCACCGCGGTGCGCGACCGTCGTCTGGCGGCTGCCGACTAGCGGCGCAGCTCCCCGGTCTTGCGGGTCCTCGGGCGTCGCGCGTGCTATAAAAAACGTCGCGATCGAAACCGGGAACCCTGATGAACACTGCGCAGCAGGCCGAAGAAGCGGTTGTCGCCGTGCCCGCCGAGCCGACCCCGCGCCGCACGCCGCACGAGCGTCTGCTCGGGGCGGGCGCGCGGCCCGTGGGCGGCGCACTCGAGTTCGCCGACGAACTCCACCGCCTGATGTCGGGCACGCCGCTGTTCGCGGGTCTCGACATCGTCGAAATCCGATCGCTCGCGCGGCTGATGTTCGTCTACGACGCGGAGCCGGCTCAGACCCTGATCGTCGAGGGCGACGGCGGCGACTTCATGCTGCTGATGATGAGCGGCATGGTCGACGTGCTGCGTCGCAACCGCTATCAATACCCGTCGCGGATTTCCGTCGCACTGCCCGGCCAGACCCTCGGCGAGATGTCGCTGTTCGACGGCGAGCCGCGTTTCGCGTCCTGCGTCGCTCTCGAGCGTTCGCGCTTTGCCGTGCTCAGCCGCGAAGGCATGCAGCGCGTGCTGCACGATGATCCGGCGCTCGGCAACAAGATCATGCTGCGGCTGGTGCAGTTGCTGTCGGCGCGGCTGCGCCAGACCAGCGCGCGGCTGGTCAGCTACATCGAGGCCTCGCGCGAATCCTGACGAAAGGCGCGCGGGTCTCCCGCGCGGGAGATCCGCTTGCATGCCTCGTACGGGCAGGCGAGCTCAGCCAGGCCCGGCCGTGCTCGCGGCCTCGAGGGCCTCCTCGCACAGCAGGCTGGCCCGCTGGAAATCCAGCGCATCGATCGCCTGCTCGAGATCCCTGAGGACCTGCGACCCGAGCTGCGCACCTTCGAGCGCACGCATGCGCTCGAACAGATCGACCGCACCCATGTCGGAGCGGCGCAGCAGGGCCAGCAGCTCGCGCAGGCGCTGTGCCATCGCAGCCGGCTCGACCGACTGACCCTCGGCTGCCGTCGGCAGTCCGCAGCTCGCGAGCAGTTCGGCCGCCAGTGCCTCGGCGCCGTCGATCAGCGCCGAGCCGGCGGCCAGGAGCCCGTCCGGCCGCACGGCCTCGGCGTCGGGCCCCGCGCGCAGGCTGCGCTCGAGCTCGGCCGCACGCGCCTGCAGCGCCTCGGCGCCGAGCATGCCCGCCACCCCCTTGATGCCGTGCGCCAGCAGTGCCGCCTCGCCGGGCTCGCCGGCGGCGAGACGCTCGCGCAGTTGCTCGAGCGACGCCGGGAGTTCGCGCGCGAAGCGTCGCAGCATCCGGGCATACACCGGCATGTTGCCCTCGAGCCGCCGCAGCGCGGCATCGAGCGCGATGCCCGATTGCCTGGCCATCGCGAGCAGCGGCGCCGGCAGCGCTTCGGGTGCCTGCACGCCATCGGCCGGCGCCACCGGGGCGCGCCCGGTATGGCGCAGCAGCGTGGCGATCAGGTCGCCGAGTTCGAAGGGCTTGCCCACATGGTCGTTCATGCCGGCATCGAGACAGGCCGTGCGGTCGGCCGCCAGCGCGTTGGCGGTCATCGCGATGATCGGCAGTCGTGCGAAGCGCGGATCGGCGCGCAGGCGGGCAGTGGCCGTGAATCCGTCCATCACCGGCATCTGCAGGTCCATCAGCACGGCATCGAAGGACGGCGATGCCGCCTCGACCGCGGCGATCCCGCGCGCGCCGTTGTCGGCGAGATCGACGATCGCGCCCTCCTGGAGCAGCAGCTCCTGGGCGACCTGCCGGTTGTTGGCATTGTCTTCGACGACCAGGATGCGCAGCCCCTCGAGGCGGCCCGGGCGGGGAGCCGGACCCGCCGCGGCATTCGCGGGGCGGCGCTCGGCAAGCCGCGCATCGGCGACCGCGTCGAAGAGCATCGATGCCGTGACCGGCTTGACGAGGAATCCGCCGAGGCTCGCCTGCTCCTGCACGCTGTGCTGCGCGAGCATCTCGCGGCCATGCGCGGTCACCATCATCACCAGCGACGCCGCACCACGGCGGGAGGCGGTCTCGCGCAGGCGCACGCTGGTCTCCCAGCCGTCCATGCCCGGCATCTGCCAATCGACGAAGGCGACATCGAAGGCCTCGCCGCGCTCGGCTGCCTGGCGCGCGATCGCGAGCGCCTGCGCGCCGCCCGAGGCGGTTTCAACGTGCCAGCCGAGCGAACGGGTCATCCGCGCGAGGATCTCGCGCGCGGTCGGATTGTCGTCGACGACCAGCACCCGCAGATGCTCCAGGCTGGCGATCGCGGCTCTCGGCGGCTCGTCGTCCGGCGCGGCGCCGTCGGGCGCCTGCGCTGTCGATGGCGCGACGGCAAGGCGGATCGCGAAGCGGAAACAGCTACCCTTGCCGGGTTCGCTCTCGACCTCGATGTGCCCGCCCATCAGCTCGACCAGGCGCTGGCTGATCGCCAGACCTAGACCGGTGCCGCCGTAGCGTCGGGTGGTGGACGATTCGGCCTGCGAGAAACCGCTGAAGATCTGGGTCTGCTGTTCCGGGGCGATGCCGATGCCGGTGTCGCTCACCGAGAACTCGAGCAGCACGCCTTCGGCATCGCGCTCGCGTTCGCGCAGCCGGATCACGACCTCACCCTGCTCGGTGAACTTGACGGCGTTGCCGCCGAGGTTGATCAGCACCTGCTGCAGTCGCATGTCGTCGCCGATCAGCTCGCGCGGGAGCGCCGGGTCGATGTCGAACAGCACTTCCAGCGGCTTGGCCCCGACGCTCGCCGACAGGATCACCGACAGGTCGCGCAGCAGGCGGTCGACCCTGAAGCGGCGCGGATCGAGGCTCATCATGTCGGCCTCGACCTTCGAGAAGTCGAGGATGTCGTTGAGCAGCAGCAGCAGCGAGCGCGCCGCGCCTTCGGTCTTGGCCACGTAATCGCCCTGCCTGACGGTCAGCGAGGTCGACTGCAGCAGCTTGAGCATGCCGAGCACCGCGTTCAGCGGCGTGCGGATCTCGTGACTCATGTTGGCCAGGAACTGGCTCTTGGCTCGATCGGCGTGTTCCGCGGCCTCCTTGGCATGCCGGACGTTGCGAAGGTTTTCCTCGCGCTCGCGGATCAGCTGCTCGAGCAGTTCGGAGATGGCGCGCAGCTCGCCCGCGTCCTCCTGCACGACGCTGGCCAGCGCCGGCGGGTCGGCCGGCGCGGTCCGGGGGTCGTCCGGCCTGGCGGTCGCATCGACCGGTCTGCCCATCCCGCCCTGCACGCCGGTCTCGGTCTGCATCTGCGCCGCGGTGCGCCGCAGCACCGCGAAGGCGCTGGCGCGGTTGCGGTTCGCGGTCTGCAGGTTCTCGGCCATGCGGTTGAAGCTGTCGACCAGCACCCGGATCTCGCCCGACGAGCGTACCTCGACCCGACCCGCGAGTTCGCCGCGGGCCAGCTGCGAGGCCGCCTGCGCGAGCCGGGTGATCGGGCGCGAGAAGTTGCGTGCGACCGCATAGGCAAGCACCGCCACGCCGAGTGCCGAAGCGAGCAGCACCGCCAGGAAGAAGGTCAGTGCCGCCTGGAAGTCGCGCGACAGCAGGGAGTCGGGCACCGCGTAGGCGAGGCGCAGGAAGGGCGAGCCCGGCACGATCATCAGGTCGCGAAAGGCCAGCAGGCCCTCCGGGTGGCGCCTGAAGACGGTCTCGGCCACGGGGCGGCTGTCGCCGAAGTGCCGGGCCTCGAGGGCGAGCTGGGAACGCTCGGGGCGCACCAGCGGCAGGCCGCCGGGGGTGAACAGCCAGATCGGGTCTTCGTCGAAGATGCGCACCTGGCGAAGCTGGCCGACGAAGCCTTCGAGCGATAGCCGGATGACGACGACGCCGCTGACCGCGCCGTTGTCGAAGTCGAGCGCGGGCAGCCCGGCGAGCAGCGTCAGGCGGCCCTTCTCGTCGCGAAAGGGTCCCTCGACGGTGATCTCGCGCGGCGGCATGAACCACTCCATGTTGCCGGACGACAGCAGCGTGGGGGTGGTGCGGATGCGCTCGAGGAGTCGGTCGAAGAAAGCGCGTGTCGGCGGCGCTTCGGTGCCGGCGTCGAGCTCGCCCCAGCGCACGCGCTTGCCATCCTCGACGCTCGCGATCAGGCCGCCGGCGGGCGCGGCGTAGTAGATGCCCGAGTAGCTCGGGTAGTCGGTCTGCAGGCGCAGGAAGCTGGTCTCGATACCGCGCGCATTGACCAGGCGCTCGGTCTGCGAGGCCGACTGGTAGAGCACCAGCGTCTCGCCGGTGCTCAGCTGCTTCAGCGAGCGGGTGAGGCCGAGACCGAATTCCTGCTCGAAGGTCGAGGCGATGATCGCGACCTGCTGCTCGATGCTCTGTTCGGTGCGCAGCTGCGCCGCGTTGCTGCTGAAGGTGAACGAGACGTAGATCAGCGGTGCCGCGATCAGCAGGCCGACGGCCAGGAAGGCAAGCAACAGTCGCTGGAAGATCGGCATCGTGTCGGTGCTGCCCGGGGTGCGGCCCGGCCGCTCAGCGCTGCAGTGCCAGCGACTTGTCGACCAGCTCGTCGATCAGGTACATCGCGTTTTCCAGGCGAATGCCGAGCGCCTTCGCGCGGTTGCGGTTCACCAGGTAGGGACCGCGATCTGGCGTGCGCACCGCCATCCGTGCCGGGTTCAGGCCGTTCTCGAGGATGCCGTGGGCCATCTCGAAGGCGAGCTGGCCCTGGTTGAAACCGGAGTCGTTGGCCGTCAGCAGCATGCCTTCGAGGACAAACTGGTCCTCGTGCGAGGCTTCCGGTATCCGGATGTTGGTCAGGTACCAGCGCCCGACATCGAGCATGTCGACGTGGCGTCCCTTGGCATCGCGCAGCGTGTCGTGGTTGAGCACGAAGAAGGCGTCGACGCGCTTCGACAGCTCGAGGGCGCGCGCCTTGAATTCATCGAGGCCGTTCGTGAGCACCTTGTCGACGAGCTTGAGCGGCAGGCTGCCGCGCTGCGCGAGCTGCTCGATCATCTTGGCGTTCGGGCGCGAGGACTCCGAGTCGCAGGCGAGGATCGCGAAGGTGCTGGCCGACGGCACGAGCCGCTTGAGCAGGTCGAGGCTCTCCTTGTGGTAGCCCGACTGCCAGACGCCGGTGACGTTGCGCCCGGGGGCGTCCATGCTTTCGACGAGTCCGTACTTCAGCGGCAGGCCGTTGATGCCCCAGAACACCACCGGGGTCGGCGAGTCGAGGAGCTGCCCGCCGATGTAGCGGGCGGCGTTGTCGTCGCCGACCATGACGAGGTCGGGCTTGAAGGCCTGGATCGCGCCCATGATCCGCGCGGTCGCGTTGGCCATCTCGGCGGCCGAATCGCGTCGCTTGGTGTCCATCCAGTCCTTGCGCACGACGATCTTCGAGCTCTCGACGAAGTCGTTGCGCTCGAGCGCCGCGACCTGCGCGTCGTTCTGCAGCCATCCGAGCTTGCGCATCGCCGCGCTGACGCCACGCTGGGTCGACTGCGACCAGATGTAGGCGCGGTGGTAGCTGCAGACGATGAACACCCGCTTCCTGGGCGGTGCCGATAGCGCGAGCGTGGGTGCCCCGGGCAGCGCCGCTGCCGTCAGGCCGCCGACCAGCGTCCGTCTCGACGGCCGGATGGCCGCGGAGCGGGCGGGATGCGGGCGGGGTTCCTCAGGTGGGGCGTCGTCCATGGGCATCACACCTTCTTGCGAGTGCGCCACTTGGCGTAGATCTCGTCGACCTGGGCCGAGTACAAGTCGAGAGCCGCTTCCGGGGTCCGGCGTCCGCTGGCGACGTCGGCGAACATCTTGGGCACCAGCCATTCCTTCCAGATCTCGTCGATCGCGGCGTTCGCATACCCGGGATGACCAACCCCCACGGTCCAGCGGTCGGCATCGGCGAAGATCGCGTACTTGTCGGGCGGGGATGCCTTCGGATCGTTGGCGATCAGGGTCTGCAGGTCGGGGACCAGCTGAGGGTAGGTGGGGAAGTTGTAGAAGCCGCTGGCAAGGAAGGCGTTGCGCGATTGCCCGGCCAGGTCGACCAGGAAGCGCTTGGCGCCGTCGATGTTCTGCGAGAAGCGCCACACCACGTAGGCGTTCATCAGGTGCATCACGCCGACGTCGGCCGCGGGGCCGCGGGCGGGTTTGGCGAGCAGGATGCGACTGGCGACCGGGATCTTCTCGTTCTCGCCGGTGCGGGTGACCGAGATCGCGTTCAGCGTCAGCGAGCCCTTGCCGGCGAGCATCAGCCGGTTGTTCGACGAGGCGTCCCAGGAGAAGATCTCCTCGGTCATCGTCTCGGTGAACAGCGCCTTCGCGTACTTGAGCGCCTCGATGGTGTTGCGTGTCTTCAGGCTCGGGCGGCCCTCGGCATTCTGAACCCCGGCGCCGAAGCACAGCAGGATCGATCGCAGCGCCATGCTGCTGTCGAGCTCGTTGGACATCCCGATGCCCACCGGGATGCCGTGCTTCTCGCGGATGCGGCGCCCGCCGTCGCGGATGGCGTCCCAGGTATCGGGCCGCACCCCGACATCGTCCCAGAGGTCCTTGCGGTAGTTGACCGGGTCGGGCACGTAGGCGTCGGAAAAGCCGAAATACTTGCGCGTGACCGGGTTGTAGGTGCTGCGGATCGCGATGTCGAGCGGCTTGCCGTAGCGACGCTCGCATTCGGCGTAGATGTCGCGATGATCGATGACATGGTCTTCGTAGGAGGCCGGCGGGCTCAGGAACATGCAGATGTCGTGGCCCTGCTTCTTGGCGATCTCGGCTGCCGCGCGACTCTCGATGCTGGTCATGCCGACGTTGGTGACCACGACCTCGGTGTCGTTCTTCTCGCCCCACTCCTTCACGAAGCGACGGTTGAACCATTCGTCGAAGGCCGGCACGAAGTGGTTCCATTGCATGATCCGCAGCACCCTGCGCGCGGCATGCGCATGCTTCAGGAAGGGTGGTGCCGCGGCGGGCAATGCCGCCAGCGCGGTGGCGCGCACGATGGCGCGGCGCCCCGGGGCGACGGATTCGGCGACGGGAGCCGGGGGAACTGCGGTCATCGGGGCCTCGCTGGCATGACTTGCGGGAGACACGCCGTGACAAGGCCCGGCGGGCGGGCCCTGCGGCGGCATGAACGCCGACGCTGCGATGGTAACCCGCTCGCCCCCGCGCTGGCGAACGGCGGTCTCGGGAGGGGTCAGCGAGCCCGCGAGCGGCCCTGCTGCCAGAGGATGTCGGCGCCGCCCGCGTGACGGTTCAGGACGCGCGCCAGCACGAACAGCAGGTCGGACAGGCGGTTCAGATACTGCCGGCACGCCGGGCGGACGCTGTCTTCGGCCCCCAGCGCCACCACCGCGCGCTCCGCACGGCGGCACACGGTGCGGGCGATGTGCGCGATGGCCGCAGCACGCGAGCCGCCCGGCAGGATGAATTCCTGGAGCCGGGGCAGCGTGGCATTGTGCTGCGCGAGGAGGTCGTCGAGGCGCGCTACCTGCGAGTCGGCGACATTTTCGTAGCCGGGAATGCAGAGTTCGCCGCCGAGGTCGAAGAGGTCGTGCTGGATGTCGGTCAGCGCCTCGTGCAGCGCCGGTGGCATCGGCTCGGTCAGCAGCAGGCCGATCGTGGAGTTCAGTTCGTCGACATCGCCGAGCGCCGCGACCCGCAGGCTGTCCTTGCGGACGCGCGAGCCATCGCCCAGGCCGGTGGTGCCGTCGTCGCCGGTTCGTGTGGCGATCTGTGTCAGTCGGTTGCCCATGTCCCGGAGTTTATCCAAAGCCGTCGGCACACCCCGACCGACCCCGCCAGCCGAGGGGCCGCTTGCCCCGACTCAGCTGCCTCGGTAGGTGGCGAAGCTCCAGGGAGACACCAGCAGCGGCACGTGGTAGTGCGCGGCGGCATCGGCGATGCCGAACTCGACCGGCACGACATCGACGAAGGGCGGATCGGCCAGCGGCAGGCCCTGCCCGCGGAAGTACTCGCCGATGTGGAAGCGCAGCCGGTAGCGGCCGCGCACCAGGGCTGCGTCGGCCAGCAACGGGGCGTCGCAGCGGCCATCGGCGTTGGTGCGGACCTCGCGCAGGCGCGTGGCCGACTCGCCCTCGAGCGCGAAGAGCTCGACGCGCACGCCGGCCGCCGGCCGGCCCTGCGCGGTGTCGAGGATGTGCGTGGTCAGCCTGCCCATGCTGCTGCTCCGTCGTGCATCGACCGAGGCTCAGCGCTGGCCACGATGCGCCCAGGCCGTGGTGTTGCGCTCGACCCACGAGAAGAGCTCGTACATCGCCATCGCCATCACGGCGATCACGACCAGGCCCGCGAAGGCGAGCGGCATCTTCATCGCCGAGCCCGCGGAGATCAGCAGGTAGCCGATCCCCTCGTTGGACGCGTTCATCTCCGACACCGTGGTGCCGACGAAGGCCAGTGTGATCGCCACCTTCAGCGAGGCGAAGAAGTAGGGCATCGAGCGTGGCAGCCCGACCTTGATCAGGACGTCGAGCCGGCGCGCGCCGAGTACCCGGAGCACGTCCTCGAGCTCGGGCTCGAGTGTCGCCAGGCCGGTGGCGATGTTGACCATGATCGGGAAGAATGAGATCAGGAAGGCGGTGAGGATCGCCGGGCCCGCGCCGATGCCGAACCACACCACGAGAATCGGCACGAAGGCTGCCTTGGGTAGCGCGTTGAACGCGGTCATCAGCGGGTACATCGCGGCATAGGCGAGCCGCGAGGAGCCGATCAGGAAGCCGAGCAGCACGCCGAAGGCGATCGAGATCGCGAAACCGACCATCGTGGTCCAGAAGGTTCGCCAGGCATGGCCGGTGATCGGTCCGGCGAACTCGAACAGCGAGTACACGATCTGGATCGGACTCGGAAAGACGAACTCCGATACCGAG